>NZ_QHHZ01000077.1:0-645 GCF_003947315.1 Nonomuraea sp. WAC 01424 | reverse complement strand
CGAGATCCTTGAGCCTGCCGGTCATGAACAGTTCGCCGTCGTAGCGCACGCCGAGGTCCCCGGTCGCGAGCCAGCCCGCGCCGGACTCCGGGTCGATCGGCGGCAGGCCGAAGACACCGTCCGCGGCGGGCCGTCCCCACTACCCCACTCCGACGTTCGGCCCGTTGACCTGGATCTCCCCCACCCTGCCGGGTTCGACCAGCGCGCCGGTGACCGGATCGGCGATCCGGACCCGTTGCCCCACCGGGAATCCGCACGAGACGAGCGTGGTGGCCGCCGCGCCGGGAAGCGCTGGCGTCGCCAGGCCGGCGGCGAGCTGATCGCGGTCGAAGGCGACCTCTCGCGGCGCCTTGCCCGCCTCGGTGACGGACACGAGCACGGTGGCCTCGGCCAGCCCGTAGGACGACCGGTGCACCTCCGGGCGCAGCCCGCATTCCTCGAAAGCGCCGTGGAACTTCGCGATCGTCGACGGGAGGACCGGCTCGCTGCCATTGATCAGCGAGATGACCCGGCTCAGTTCGAGGTAGCTCTTCTCAGCCTCGGTCACACGGGAAGCGCTGTAGGCGTAGGCGAAATTGGGTGCCGCGCTGATCGCGCCGGGGCTCGCCGAGAGCGCGCGCAGCCAGCGGGATGGACGTTCGAGGA
>NZ_QHHZ01000076.1:0-646 GCF_003947315.1 Nonomuraea sp. WAC 01424 | reverse complement strand
GGCATGTACACCACCGGCCGCGGGGCCTGGCTCCAATCGCGGTTCACGCTCAACCCCGACGGCAAGTCCGACTTCGACTTCAGCCTCGACGACGAACCGGCGTGGACCAGGACTCCGCCCACTTCGGCGTACCCGGACGAGCTGGCCGCGTTCCCACGCGAGGCCGAGCACGTCCCGGACTGGTGGCGGTTCCGCCCGCCGCTGCCGTTCCGCGTCGAGTTCCGGCACGCCCGGATCGTCGACGCGTACACCGAGGGCGAGCCACCGGTGGTGGACAGACCGGAGCTCGACGAATCCGAAGCACCGCTGGTCGCGCAGTACCTCGAACGTGAACCGGCGATCCTCTCCGGCAGCGGTCTCGGCAAGGACATCTTCGACCCGGAAGCCGACGGCGACGTCCCCGAGAGCTACCACACCGACGGCACCTGGATCTGGCACGCGTCCGTGCCGCACTACCTGCGGAAATACGGGATCCCGCCGGAGCCGGAGCTGGTCGGGCACATTCGCGGCCAGCGGTTCCAGCCGCCGTACGTCGAACACCTCGTGCGGCGGACCGCGGAAGCGGATCTGCTCGGCAAACCGAGGCCGAAACCGGGCCGCTCCGACGTCAAGAAGACCGAAGGCGACATCGCCGCGGAGCTGGAGA
>NZ_QHHZ01000075.1:0-649 GCF_003947315.1 Nonomuraea sp. WAC 01424 | reverse complement strand
GTTCGGCGGCGCTGTCCGGGGCGGACTGGGCCCTGGAGGAGGTGCGCCGGCGCAGCGACTTCAGTGGCGATGCCGAGGCGCGTGCGGTGGGCGCCGCGTTGCGGCTGACCGCCGAGGCGGGGCAACTGCTGTCCGTGTAGCGGCAGTCGCCGCTGCGCGTGCTGGCCCGACTGCACCTGGTGGCGGCCGCGGACAAGGCCGACGAGGTGGGGCGGCCCCGCCAGAACGGCGAGCCGGTGGACGAACCGCTCGTCGAGCTGCCGCTGCCCGATGCCGAGGAGGCGCACGGCCGGCTGGACGGCCTGGCCGCGCTGGTCGCGGCGGGCGGTACCGCACCGGCGCTGGTGACGGCCGCGGTGGTGCACGGGGAACTGCTGGCGCTGCGTCCCTTCACCTCCCACAACGGTCTGGTCGCCCGCGCGGCTGAGCGCATCGTCCTGGTCGGCAGCGGACTGGACCCCAAGTCGGTGTGCCCGGCCGAGGTCGGTCACGCCGAGCTGGGGCGCGCGGCCTACCTGGCGGCGCTCGACGGCTACGTCTCCGGGACCCCGGAGGGTGTGGCCGCCTGGATCGCCCACTGCGGCAAGGCGGTCGCCCTGGGTGCCCGCGAGTCGACGGCGGTGTGCGAGGCGCTCCAGCGCGGGGCGGC
>NZ_QHHZ01000074.1:0-664 GCF_003947315.1 Nonomuraea sp. WAC 01424 | reverse complement strand
CCGGGTCCGTGCCTGAGGACGTCACGGGACGACGCGGGGAGCACACCCGGCAGTCCCGGCCCGAAAAGGGCCCGCAAATCGGCCGGAGTGGCCCCCGGCGCCCCGAAACCGGGCGCCAGGACCGGACCGTTCAGCTTGCTCAGATCGAGCTCTCCCGGCGTGATGGTGGCGCCGACGACGACACCGATGTCACCCAAGGGCCCGACGCCCGCGTTGTACGCGGCCGCCGTGTCGACGATGTCCTGCGCGACGGTCTTTCCGTTGGGCAGCAAGGCGTTCTGCAATCCCTGCGCCTCCGGGTTGGAGGTGCGCGCGAGAACGAACAGCCCCTTGCCTTGCGTCCGCGCAACGTCGAGCGCGGGGGCCAGCGAACCGAAACCGAGGTACGGCGACACGGTGATGGCGTCCGCCTCGAGATCCGCGCCGGCGGGTAGGAACGCCGCCGTGTACGCCGCCATCGTCGAACCGATGTCGCCGCGTTTGACGTCCAGCAGGACGAGCGCGCCCGCCTCCCGGCACACCTTCATCGTCTTGGCCAGAACGGCGACCCCAGGAGGCCCGTAGGCCTCGAAAAAGGCCGACTGGGGCTTGATCACCGCGACCTCGGGCGCGAGCGTCGCAGCGGCCGTGAGGGCGAACTTCTCCAGTCCGCCCGCGTCCGCCG
>NZ_QHHZ01000073.1:0-666 GCF_003947315.1 Nonomuraea sp. WAC 01424 | reverse complement strand
GATTAAAAGCAAACTGAATGAGTTAGCAAAGGAAACCAGCAAGCAGGAGAGCGTCAGCAAAACGGCAAACAAAATAACAACGTAGCGGCGGTCAGTAGCCTGAATTGTCTGGGTAATAAACAAACTGGCAAACATTGCCACAAAGTCGGTCACGGTCACCGATTGCCCGGCAACCCCTTCCGAAATGCCTAAATCCTGGGCCATTGGCGTCAACAAACTGACGGGCAAAAACTCAACGATAATCAGACAGGCGACACAAAACGCCACCGAGAAAACGGCTGACCAGTTCGGTCGGGTGATGGCATCCGCGCCGCGGTTTTCGGCAATAAATTCACTCATGGTGTTACCCGTGGCATGTTTCAGGTGAACAGCAGACCACTTTAACATTGAAATGTGTGACGCATTTAACGTTTTTGCAACTTGTACGGGGTTGCTTGAGCTGGAGTTAAGATCGAAACGGAACAGGGCAAAGATTACCGGATGCGGCGTGAACGTCTTATCCACCCGACAGGTCAGGCGCGGTCTGTAGGCTGATAAGACGAAACGGTTTCAATGCGACCAGTGAACGCCCTCGGCAGGCTGAAAGAACGCGTTATAGCGCATCTGAAAAGCATTAATATCCTGCATTTCAGGTTCGGTTTCGCGCAGAAAACCTAGCGCCAGCCT
>NZ_QHHZ01000072.1:0-677 GCF_003947315.1 Nonomuraea sp. WAC 01424 | reverse complement strand
AATGTGTTTGCGACGTGAATTAACTGACCTAACGAGGTGAAGACCTTTGATAATCAGCGAAATGCAACGCAAGCTTGCCACATGGGCAGCCACCGATCCGTCCCTACGGATTCAACGGCTGCTGCGTCTGATAACACAACCAGACTGGCTGGCTGGAGCGGCGCTGATCACGCTTTCATCAAAGGGGGCCCATACCCCCGGCGTTGATGGCGTGAACAAAACAATGCTACAGGCCAGACTGGCTGTTGAGCTGCAAATCCTCAGGGATGAATTACTCTCAGGCCACTACCAGCCCTTGTCCGCCAGACGGGTTTACATCCCTAAAAGCAACGGCAAACTGCGACCACTGGGTATCCCCGCGTTGCGGGATCGTATTGTTCAGCGGGCCATGCTGATGGCGATGGAGCCGATATGGGAGAGTGATTTTCATACGCTCTCATATGGCTTCCGGCCTGAGCGCAGTGTCCACCACGCGATCCGCACGGTGAAATTACAGCTCACAGACTGTGGTGAAACCCGGGGACGCTGGGTGATTGAAGGCGACCTGTCCAGTTACTTCGACACCGTACATCATCGACTGCTGATGAAGGCTGTACGCCGCAGGATCAGTGACGCACGTTTCATGACTCTGCTGTGGAAAACCATCAAGGCGGGACATATCGATGTCGGTCTCTTTC
>NZ_QHHZ01000071.1:0-681 GCF_003947315.1 Nonomuraea sp. WAC 01424 | reverse complement strand
GGGATGACCAGCAGGCGGGACTGGCTCGGTCAGTTCTTCTCGTCGCCGGCTAGCCTCGAAACAGCGCAATGCTGTCCAGAATACGCGTGACCTGAACGCCTGAAATCCCAAAGCCAACAGTGACCGTCAGGCATTCCTTTGTGCACTCACCGACGCAGGTAAGACACTTGATCCTGCGACCGGTGGAACGTGCGTCCATGACGAAATCCATCGACCAGGTCAGATTGGGCGCCGCCGGACGGAGCAGCGGCAGACGTTCTGTTGCCAGCCCTTTACGACGTCTTCTGCGTTTTACGCCCAGGCCACTGAGGTGATAAAGCCGGTACACGCGCTTATGATTAACATGAAGCCCTTCACGGCGCAGCAACTGCCAAATACGACGGTAGCCAAAACGCCTGCGCTCCAGTGCCAGCTCAGTGATGCGCCCTGATAAATGCGCATCAGCAGCCGGACGGTGAGCCTCATAGCGGCAGGTCGACAGGGATAAACCTGTAAGCCTGCAGGCACGACGTTGCGACAGACCGGTCGCATCACACATCAACATCACGGCTTCCCGCTTCTGGTCTGTCGTCAGTACTTTCGCCCAAGAGCCACCTGAAGCGCCTCTTTATCCAGCATGGCTTCGGCAAGCAGCTTCTTGAGTCTGGTGTTCTCTTCCTCAAGCGACTTCAGGCGCTTAAC
>NZ_QHHZ01000070.1:0-688 GCF_003947315.1 Nonomuraea sp. WAC 01424 | reverse complement strand
GGGAAGAACTTGGTTAGCCCAGACCTGGTCGTAGCCCGTCCTGAGGAAACTTCACTGCTTATCAAGGGCGGTTGGGACCTGGATCCTCGGCATATCGTCGCAATCGAGGTCAAGAAGGTGAAGCCAGCGAAAGACGGTAAATCTGGGCGCGCGGGTGGCATGGACTACAACTCTACACCTCCCTGTTCTCGCGTGAGAATCTACGCAAAGAACAAGAAACCTCTTGTGGTCCCTTCCTTTTACCTTTTCGCACTTCATGTGCCACACGGCGACCAGTACCTCGTGCGGTCGCTCGCGCTCGTCAGCGGCTCTGCGCTGAACCAGGATGCGCGTCTGTATGAAAGCAGGACCGGCATTCGGAAAAAGAGTATCAACTTGGGGACGTTTGGTGATGGTTTGGATCGAGAGCGGCCGATGCTTGTTTTCGCCAACCCACTCGGGTGGAAGTGGATGTCTGGAACTGCAACGCTCATTCATGAGCGGGACGATCTCGCCGACGAACAGGATCTCTCTCGTGCACGAGAAGTCATTCGCAATGCTTTTGATGGCTCAAAGCACAGCTTCTGGGCATACCGTCGAAACGACGGACGCACCACCTCTGAAACACCCGCTGTTGATGCCTTCCCTACACCTAAGGACAGGTCAGTTGAAACGGCACCTCGTGGGCTCTCCGTCGGCGACCTGTGAC
>NZ_QHHZ01000069.1:0-692 GCF_003947315.1 Nonomuraea sp. WAC 01424 | reverse complement strand
GCCCGCGCGCCCGGCCGGGCGGCGACGTTGCTCGGCACCGACAGGTCGGTCAGCGTGTCGACGTCCTGCTCGCTGCTGCACGTGCCCTACGACGTCGAGCGTGAGGACGGGCTCCATCCGCGGCTGAAGGGCTGGCTGGCGTTCGCGAAGCAGAAGGTCGACGAGGTCGTCCTGCTCGGGCGAGCGTTGAAGGAAGACGGCGTCGACCTCTCCGCCGCTCGTGCCGCGGCCGCGGATCGCGCGACGGCGGCCGACCTGGCCGACGCCGGGGTGCGTGCCCGGCTGGAGGCGCTGCGGCCGGAGGACACCGTCCGCTCCCCCTACGCCGAGCGCGCCGCGGCGCAGCAGGCCGCCTTGGAGCTGCCGCCGTTGCCGAGCACCACGATCGGCTCGTTCCCGCAGACCACCGGCGTCCGCAAGGCCCGGGCCGCGCACAAGGCGGGCTCGCTGGACGACGCGGGCTACGAGGCCGCGATGAAGGCCGAGATCGAGCGCGTCATCCGGTTGCAGGAGGAGCTCGGGCTGGACGTGCTGGTGCACGGCGAACCCGAACGCAACGACATGGTGCAGTACTTCGCCGAGCGGCTGGCCGGGTTCGCGGCCACCGACTTCGGCTGGGTGCAGTCCTACGGTTCGCGGTGTGTCCGGCCGCCGATCCTGTACGGCGACGTCTCACGTCCGGAGCCGATGAC
>NZ_QHHZ01000068.1:0-714 GCF_003947315.1 Nonomuraea sp. WAC 01424 | reverse complement strand
GGGGAGCCGCGCCGCGCCGGGATCTCGTCGTTCGGGGTCAGCGGCACCAACGCGCACGTCATCGTCGAACAGGCGCCGGAGGCCGAATCCGCCGAGCGTGACGGCGAATCTCCGCTCGGCGACGGGGTGACAACGCTGCTCCTGTCCGCCCGGAGCGCCGAGGCTCTGCGCGCGCAGTCCGCCCGGCTGCGTGAGCACCTTCGCCAGACGGAATCCTTGACCGACATCGCTTTCTCGCTCGCGACCTCCCGTGCCGCGCTGGAGCACCGCGCTGTCGTCGTGGCCGATGCGGAAGCGTCGCTCGACGCCTTGGCTGCCGGGGCGCCTGCGGCGGGGCTGGTCGAAGGTATCGCTTTGCCGCCGGGCAAGGTCGCGTTCGTCTTTCCCGGGCAGGGCTCGCAGTGGGCCGGGATGGCGCTGGAGCTCAAAGACTCCTCACCGGTGTTCCAGGCCGCACTGCTCGACTGCGAGCGCGCTCTTACGTCCTTTGTGGACTGGAAGCTCACCGACGTGCTCGGCGACGCGACGGCGCTGGAGCGTGTCGACGTCGTGCAGCCCGCCCTCTTCGCGGTCAACGTGTCGCTGGCGGCGCTGTGGCGGGCGTGCGGGGTCGAACCCGACGCCGTGACCGGGCACAGCCAGGGCGAGATCGCGGCCGCGTACGTGTCCGGCGCCCTGTCGCTGGCCGACGCCGCCAAGGTCGTCGCCTTGCGG
>NZ_QHHZ01000006.1:0-514166 GCF_003947315.1 Nonomuraea sp. WAC 01424 | reverse complement strand
TCAACTCCACCAATGCCACCCGAGCCTCCCCCGAAGCGTCGATAACGCCACGAGCAGGCTCAGATAACGATCAAGGTGTCAAGCATCAAGCGAGGCCAGAGTGTCAACCATCAAGCGAGACAGGACACTGGAGAAGGCGCGGAGCTTGCCGCATTGCCATTGTGTCCATCAAGCGCCGCCGTACGCGCGCTTCAGGACATCCCGCGCGCTGCAGCCTGGGGGCCGTCAGCACGCGAGGCATCGCCGTAGTAAGTCAGCCAATGGTAGAGCCCTGGTCTTCCAAACTAGCTACGCGGGTTCGATTCCCGTCGTCCGCTCTCGTATGGCGAAAGGCCAGGTCATCCCGGGTTTCGGGGGCCTGGCCTTTCGTGATCTTCGGGGCTGTAGGCTGGCGGCGATGCGTGCACGACCGATCTCCCGGGAGATGCTCGTCGAGGAGCTGGCCGAGCGCGTCGCCGCGCGGCCCGGCGACGCCTGGGTACGGGTGTCCGTCGACGGGGCACCCCCGGCGGAGCCCGGCGTGCTGGCCGACGAGCTGGTCGCGCCCCTGCGACTTCGGGGGCGGCCCGTGTTGCGGGTGTCGGCCGGTGACTTCCTGCGGCCGGCCTCGCTCAGGCTGGAGCACGGCAGGACCGATCCCGACGTCTTCTACGAGGACTGGCTCGACGTCAAAGGGCTGCTGCGGGAGGTGCTCGAACCGCTGGAGCCGGGCGGCTCCGGACGGGTGCTGCCGGCGTTGTGGGACAGCGGGATCGATCGGGCGTACCGGCTGCCGTACGAGGAGCTGGCGCCCGGCGGGGTCGTGCTCGTCGACGGGACGCTGCTGCTGGGGCGGGGGCTGCCGTTCGAGGTGAGCGTGCACGTGTGGCTGTCGGCGGGGGCGCTGGCGCGGCGCACCCCCGAGGACGAACGGTGGCGGCTGCCCGCCTACGAGCGGTACGAGCGCGAGGCGCGGCCACAGCGGACCGCCGACGTGGTGGTCAGGGCCGACCACGCGGCGGCGCTGGCGGTGCTGGCGGACGACTGAGCCCGAGCGGCGGCGCGGCCCTCAAGAAGGTCCGGTCGTCTGCGTGTACAGATGCTTGACGGAGCGTGAGCACGGCGGACACTGGAACGGTGATCCCGAGCAACTGGTACAACATCGTTCCCGATCTGCCCGTGCCACCGCCGCCTCCTCTCCACCCGGGCACCCGCCGGCCCGTCGGCCCGGACGACCTCGCGCCGCTGTTCCCCATGGAGCTCATCGCGCAGGAGGTCAGCGGCGACCGTTACGTCCCCATCCCCCAGGAGGTCCTCGACGTCTACCGGCTGTGGCGGCCCACGCCGCTGATCAGGGCACACCGGCTGGAGAAGGCCCTCGGCACCCCGGCCCGCATCTACTACAAGTACGAAGGCGTCTCACCGGCCGGCTCGCACAAGGCGAACACCTCGGTGCCCCAGGCGTACTACAACGCCAAGGAAGGCGTACGGCTGCTGACCACGGAGACCGGCGCGGGGCAGTGGGGGTCGGCCCTGGCGTTCGCCTGCGCCCAGTTCGGCCTGGAATGCCGGATCTGGATGGTCCGTGCCTCCTACGACCAGAAGCCGTACCGGAGCTCGCTCATGCGGGTCTACGGCGCCACCGTCCATCCCAGCCCCTCCCCCGTCACCGGCGCGGGCAGCAAGGCGCTCGCCGACCACCCGGACTCCCCCGGCAGCCTGGGCCTGGCGATCAGCGAGGCGGTCGAGGTGGCCGCCTCGATCCCCGAGGCCCGGTACGCGCTCGGGTCGGTGCTCAGTCACGTCCTGCTGCACCAGACGGTGATCGGTGAGGAGGCGCTGGCCCAACTGCCCGAACTGCCCGACCTGGTCATCGGCTGCACCGGCGGCGGCTCCAACTTCGCCGGGCTCGCCTTCCCGTTCCTGCGGGAGAAGCTGGCCGGACGGATCGGCACGGTGTTCCGCGCGGTCGAGCCGGCCGCCTGCCCGTCGTTCACCAGAGGGGTCTACGCCTACGACTTCGGCGACACCGCCGGGCTCACCCCGCTGCTCAAGATGCACACCCTCGGACATTCCTTCGTCCCCGATCCCATCCACGCGGGCGGGCTGCGCTATCACGGCATGGCGCCGCTGCTGTCCCACATGTACGAACTGGGCCTGTTCGAGGCGGTCACCCGTACGCAGAGCGAGTGTTTCGAGGCGGGTGTGCGCTTCGCGCGGACGGAGGGCATCGTCCCGGCCCCGGAGCCCACGCACGCGCTGGCCGAGACCATCGCCGAGGCGCTGCGCTGCAAGGAGAGCGGCGAGGAGAAGGTGATCCTCACCGCGCTGTGCGGGCACGGCCACTTCGACCTGGCCGCCTACGACCGCCACCTGGCCGGCGAGCTGGAGGACTACACGCTCCCGCAGGAACGCCTCGACCAGGCGCTCAGCGAACTGCCCGGCTGAGAGAGGCTGAGAGAGCCTGAAGGGGTGGCCGCGGGGGTACCGCGGCCACCCTCGGTCAGTTCGCGTTCGGGCGCTTCCTGTGGTTCGCCTTCTTCTTCTTGCGCGCCCTGCCCTTGCGTGCGCGTTTCGCCATGGGCTCAACCTCCGGAGGTCGGGAACGTAACCCTCAACCTCTCCCCTGCCCGTCAGTCGCACAAGCGATACGCCCTGACCTAACATTCCTCAACAAAGCCGTGTCATAATTTGGTGGAATCTGTTGGAAGGGGTGGGCGTGCTCGCACAGCAGCGTCAGCAGACGATCCTCGAACGCGTACGCAGCAGCGGCGGCGTCCGAGTGGCCGACCTCGTGCGCGAGCTCGGCGTCTCCGACATGACGATACGCCGCGACCTCGAAGTGCTCGCCGAGCGCGGCCTGCTGGAGAAGGTGCACGGCGGCGCGACGGCGCTCGGCCCAGGCTCGACCGAGGAGCCGGGCTTCACCGCCAAGTCCGCCCGCCAGCAGCAGGAGAAGGAGGCCATCGCCCGGCACGCGGCCACCCTCGTACGGCCGGGCACCGCCGTGGCGCTCTCCGCCGGCACCACCACCTGGGCGCTGGCCCATCACCTGGTCGCCGTGCCCGAGCTGACGGTGATCACCAACTCGATCCCGGTCGCCGAGGTCTTCCACCGCAACCCGCGCGCCGACCGCACGGTCGTGCTGACCGGCGGCGTGCGTACGCCCTCCGACGCGCTGGTCGGCCCCGTGGCGGTGGCCGCGATCCGCCGCCTGCACGTGGACACGCTCTTCCTCGGGGTGCACGGTATGAGCCTGCGCGCCGGGTTCACCACGCCCAACCTGCTGGAGTCCGAGACCGACAGGGAGCTGGTGGCCGCCGCGCACCGGCTGGTGGTCCCCGCCGACCACACCAAGTGGAACACGGTCGGCATCAGCACGATCGCCGAGCTGACCGAGGCCGACGTGGTCATCAGCGACGCGGGGCTGCCCGAGGAAGCACGCACCGAACTGGCCGAACGGGCCGGAGAACTGATCATCGCGGAGGGCACGCCTTGAAGCGCACCATCACCCACCTGGCAGACGGCCGAGAGCTGATCTACTTCGACCGGCGCGACGACGCCGACCGGAGCGCGATCGACCGGCGGGCGCTCGACCCGCGTCCGGTGGCCTCGGAGCTGCGCTACGACCCGCTGACCGAGGAGTGGATCGCGATCGCCGGCCACCGGCAGACGCGTACGTTCCTGCCGCCGGCCGACGAGTGCCCGTTGTGCCCGTCGTCGCACACGCGGGCGTCGGAGATCCCGTCCTACGACTATGACGTGGTGGTGTTCGAGAACCGCTTCCCCTCTTTTTCCGGAAATTTCGGGACTTACGGGGATGTCGGCGGGCTGAGTGAAGTACGTCCGGGCGTGGGGCGGTGTGAGGTGGTGTGCTTCACCTCCGAGCACTCCTCCTCCTTCTCCAGGCTCTCCAACGCCCAGGTCGCGCTGGTCATGGAGGCGTGGGCGGACCGCACGGCCGAATTGTCCGGCATCGAGGGCGTCGAGCAGGTGTTCCCCTTCGAGAACAGGGGCGAGGAGATCGGCATCACGCTCGCGCACCCGCACGGGCAGATCTACGCCTACCCCTACGTGACCCCACGGACGAAGCTCCAGCTCGGGGCCGCCTCGCGGTACACGGGCGGCAACCTGTTCGCCGACGTGCTGGCCGCCGAGCGGTCGGCCGGCACGCGGGTGGTGGCCTCCAACGAGTTGTGGACGGCGTTCGTGCCGGCCGCCGCGCGCTGGCCGTTCGAGGTGCACGTGTATCCGCACCGGCAGGTGCCCGACCTCGCGGCGCTGTCGGAGGAGGAGCGAGCCGCGTTCGCGCCGCTGTACACCTCGGTGCTGCGGGCGCTGGACGCGCTGTTCGGGGTGGCGATGCCGTACATCTCGGCCTGGCACCAGGCGCCGGTCCGGTACGGCCGCGACCTGGCCTACCTGCACCTGGAGCTGTTCAGCATCAGGCGCGCGCCCGGGAAGCTGAAGTTCCTGGCGGGGTCGGAGTCGGCCATGGGGGCGTTCGTCAACGACGTGCTGCCCGAGGAGGCGGCACGCATGTTGCGATCACGAATTGATCACTAATTGATTTCGCCTTAAAGTCGCATGACTTGTGATCTACCACTACTATCCCGATAGACATCGGCCATATCGACCGTTGTACGCCTAATCCCGGGCGTGTTGCCCGGGAGCCGGGGACCCATCGCATCCGGGGTGAATCCGCGCCAGTGGTAGGGACAACTCCCATGCCCGAACCCGTCAGCTAACCCGGCCGGCAGAGGGAGAGGAATCAACCACTGTGGCGGCTTCGTCCCCCGCGAGTCTTGCCATCGGTCTCATCACCGCCGCCGCCCTGCTCGTCCAGCCGGCCGTCGCCTCGGCGGCGCCCAAGCCGTCCGAGGCCGAGCTACGGGCCCAGCTCAAGCAGCTCAACAACAAGGTCGACAAGCTCATCGAGGCGTACAACCTCAAACGGGTCGAGCTGGCCAAGGCCCAACAGGCCGCCACGGCGGCACAGCAGCGCGTCGCCGCGGCCGACCAGGCGCTGGCCGCGGCCGAGCAGCGGGTCGCCGAGATCGCCCGGATGCGCTACCAGAACGGCGACTCCTCCCTGCCGGGTTTCCTGGTGCCCCCGAACGGCGGCGGCGCGGCCGTGCTCGAACAGCTCACCTCCGAGCAGCAGGCCGTCGTCGACAGCGTGGCCAGGGCCCGCGACGAGAAGAAGAAGGCCGCCGATGCCGCCGCCGCCCTGGCGACCGGGCTGAAGGCGGACGCGGCCGAGGTGGCCGAGCAGCGCGACGAGGCCCAGGACGTCATCGACGACATCAAGAAGAAGCTCCAGGACCTCGTGCCGTTCGGGCCGGGCAAGAAGTCCGACGGGAGCTGGGCCCCCGAGCTGCCGTCCGGCTCGGACAACATCACCCCGCGCACGCGGCTGATGCGCGCGCAGGTGCAGAAGAACTTCTCGTTGCCGCACGAGGTGGGCTGCTTCCGCTCCGGTTCCAGCGGCGAGCACCCGCTCGGCCGGGCCTGCGACTTCATGATGAGCACCGGCGGAACCATCCCGAACGCGACCAACAACGCCCTGGGCGACCGCCTGGCCGACTGGGCGCTCAAGAACAAGGCCAAACTCGGTATCAAGTACGTGATCTGGAAGCAGCGCATCAACCAGGGCTCAGGCTGGCGCGCGATGTCCGACCGCGGCAGCGTCACCGAGAACCACTACGACCACGTGCACATCTCGATGAACTAGACCGCCCTCACGCCAGGTCGAGCACCGCCTTGCCGTGCAGGCGGCGTTCGAGGAGGGCGGTCACGGCCTCGGCGGCGTCGTCCCAGCCGCCGCGCCAGGCGATCTCCGGGCTCAGCGTGCCGCCCGCGACCTGACCGGCCAGCCAGGTCAGGTCGCGGTGCAGCCCGTCGCAGCACAGCAGGAGGAACGTCACCAGCGAGCGGTCGTGCCGGTCGGCCCCGCCGAACAGCGCGCCGAACGGGAAGCTCTCGCCCTCGCCGGTCGAGTGGCCGACGGCGACCAGCAGGCCGCCCTCGCCGAGCTGGTCGAACGCCTCCACCAGCGGCGCGCCGCCGAGCATGTCCAGAACGCCGTCGAGCCGCCCGCCGCTCTGGGCCGGGCTCTCGACGACCTCGTGCGCCCCGAGCGCGCGCAGGCCGTCGCCGTGCCGGGCGGGGTCGCCGGTGGCGGCGATCACGTACGCGCCGCCGAGCCTGGCGAGCTGCACGGCGTAGCGGCCGACGCCGCCGGTCGCGCCGGTGACCAGGACGCGCCGGCCCAGCAGCGGCCCAACGCGGTCGAGCGCGCGCAGCGCGGTGGCGCCGGCGACGGGGATCGTACTGATCGCGCCGGGGTCCGCGCCTTCCGGCACCACCCCGATCCAGTCGGTGCGGACGGCCCGCAGCTCGGCCCAGCCGCCGTTCTCGCCGAGGGTCACGACGGACGTGCCCACGGCGGGCCCCGAACCGTCGGCGGCCGCCCGTACGACGACGCCCGCGGCGTCCCAGCCGAGCACCGCGCCCTCGGGCGCCGAGTCGATGCCGTGCCGGACCTCGCCGAAGTTGAGCGACGTGGCCGTGACCCGGATCAGCGCCTGGCCGGGCGTGGGCACCGGCTCGGGCGCCTCGGCCACCCGCAGGCCACCGGGAACGGAACGGTCGACGATCAGTGTGCGCATGGCGACGTCCTCTCAAAGTGCCACTGAGTGGCATAAGCCTATAGGAGGCATCTGCTCTCCGGGTACACTCGGGGGCGATGACCGCCGATCTGCTGCCGCTCCGCGAGCGCAAGAAGCTGAAGACCAGGGCCACGCTCGTGGACACCGCGCTCACGCTGTTCGCCGAGCGCGGGTTCGACCAGGTGACCCTCGACGAGTTGTGCGCGGAGGTCGAGGTCTCCAAGCGCACGTTCTTCAGGAACTTCGCCAGCAAGGAGGAGGTCGCCTCGGCACCGCTGGAGGCCCTGTGGACCGGCCTGCTGGGCGACGTCGAGCAGGCGCCGCTCGGCGGCCGTCCCGTCCTCGCGGTGTTGCAGGACGCGATGCTCGCGGCGGTCGAACGGATGGCGGAGGGCGGGCCCGAGTGGGTGGCCCGCGTACGGCTGAGCCATGAGCTGTCGCAGCGTACGCCGTCCATCGCCGCGCACGGGCTGCAGTTCTGCGACCGTACGAGCGCGGCCTTCGAGGCGACGTTGCGGCGGAGGCTGGGCCTCGACGCCCGCGATCAGCGTCCCCGGCTGGCGCTCGACCTGCTGGTGGCGGCCTTCCACGCCGCGCTGCGCGGCTGGGCCGCACGATCGGCCGAGCCCACGCTCGACGGCCTCGTCACCGAGTTGCGCGCCGTGTTCGCGGTCGTGCCCGCCGCGGTGACGTTCACCGGCGACGGGCCGGACTCCTGAGGGCGGATCAGCCCAGGGTGAGCGGGTTGACCAGGTCGGCGTAGACCAGCAGACCGGCCATGATGATCAGCACGAACGCCATCGCGTACGTGAGCGGCAACACCTTGGCGATGTCGACGTGGCGGGGCTCAGGGCGGCGCATGATCTTGGCGTAGGCGCGCTTGATGCCCTCCCATATGCCGCCGGCGATGTGGCCGCCGTCGAGAGGCAGCAGCGGGATCAGGTTGAACAGGCCGATCGCCAGGTTGAACCCGGCCAGCAGGCTGACGAAGGTGAACAGCTTGCTCTTGTTCGACATGTCGGAGGCCAGGATCTCGCCGCCGAGACGGCCCGCGCCGACCACGCCGACCGGGCCCTCGGGGTCGCGCTGGTCGCCGGAGAAGGCGGCGTTCCAGACGCCGACCATCTTCTGCGGCAGGTTGACCATCGAACCCACGACCCGGCCGGTCAGGTCGCCCATGTAGCCCAGCACGTGCCCCATGCTCTGCTGCTCGAAGACCTGGGAGGGCACCACGCCGAGGAACCCGACGCCCTTGTCGACCTTGCCCTCCTCGACCTTGCCATCGGCGGTGAGACTCTGCATGTCGCGGCTGATGAGGGTGACGTCGAGCGTCATCGGCCGGCCGTCGCGGACGATGCCGAGCTTGACCGGGCCGGCGCCGTGGCCGCGGATCAGGCGGGTGGCGTCCTGCCAGGTCTCGATCTTCTGGCCGTCGAGGGAGACCATGCGGTCGCCGATCTTGACGCCCGCCTTGGCGGCCGGGGTGCGCTCGTCGGTGGGCGCGCACGTCTTGCGGACCTCACTGGTGGGGATCACGCAGGTGTTGGTGTCGGGCGACACGATCGGGGCGGTCTTGGGCAGGCCGATGCCGACCAGCAGGATGCTGAAGAAGATGAACGCGAGCACGAAGTTCATCAGCGGCCCGCCGGACATGATGATGATCTTCTGCCACCACTTCTTGCGGTAGAAGACGCGCTCCTCGTCGCCGGGCCGCACCTCCTCCATGGCGGCGTCGCGGGCGGTCTCGATCAGCCCCTGGAACGGCCCGGTGGAAGCGCTGCGCAGCTTGCCCGAGGCGTCACCCGGGCGCGGCGGCAGCATGCCGATCATGCGGATGTAACCGCCCAGCGGGATCCACTTGATGCCGTACTCGGTCTCGCCCCGGCGGATCGACCAGGCCGTCGAGCCGAAGCCCACCATGTACTGGGTCACCCGTACGCCGAAGATCTTGGCGGGCACGAGATGGCCGACCTCGTGCAGGCCGACGGAGACCATCAACCCCACCAGGAAGAGAACTATCCCGGCGACAAAGAGCCAGTTCATCTACGCGCGCTCCAGGCAGACAGACGGTCTTGACAGACCCAGACTAGTCGAACTCATCACATCCCTCGGGCTTGTCGGCACTTTGGCGAAGCAACGGTCCACGTTGACAGTCAGCGATCAGACGATCACTCTGGGAGACGACGGAGGGGGACGTCTTGATCCGCATACTCATCGCCGAACACCTTCCCTTGGTGCGACGCGGTCTGCAGGCCACGCTCGAATCCGAGCCTGACCTGCGGGTGGTCGCCGAGACGGGCCGCCCCGACGAGGTGCTGGCCGCGGCGCGGTCGTGCGAACCTGACGTCGCGATCGTCGACCTCGACCTGCCGGGCCTGCCGGTGGCCACCCATCTGACCGAGCAGGTGCCCCGGTGCGCGGTGCTGATCCTGTCCGCGCGGCCGAGCCCCGGCCAGTTGCGCAGGGCGTTCAACGGGAGCGTGCTGGGGTTCATGAGCCTGCGGGTGGCGCCGGAGCGGCTGGCCGAGGGGGTGCGCCAGGTCGCGGCCGGCGGCCGGGCGGTCGAGGCCGAGCTGGCGGTGGCGGCCCTGCAGTCGGCGGCCAACCCGCTCACCCGGCGGGAGCTCGACGTGCTGCGCACCGCGTCCGGCGGGGCGAGATCGACGGAGATCGCCGACCAGTTGTTCCTGTCGGTGGGCACCGTGCGCAACCATCTGTCGCGGATCATGTGCAAGACGGGCGCCCGCAACCGGCTCGACGCCGTACGCATCGCCAGTGACAGCGGCTGGTTGTGAACGACCCGGATGGGGTGACGGGCCCGGTGGAGCCGCGCCGCTCCGCCGGGACCCGAACAGTCAGATGATCTCAGCCCCGCCGAAGCCCCTGCCAGTGACCGTCATCACGACCTGATCCATGTGAAACGTCACTACGGACGCCAGATCAACACCAGCGCGCAGTCGTCGTTGTGCCCGGACGACATCGCGTTGACCAGCGCCCGCGCGCCGTCGCGGAATCCCGAGGGCAGCAGTCGTTCCGCCTCGCCGAGCAGCCGGTCGAGCCCCGCGTCGATGTCGCGCCCCGGCTGCTCGATCAGGCCGTCGGTGTAGAGCAGCAGCGCGTCGCCCTTGCGGAGGGTGCCGCTGTCGGGCTCGCAGTGCAGGTCGGGCACCACACCGAGGACCACGCCCTTGGCCGAGGCGACCTGCCAGTTGCCGGTGCCCGAGTCGAGCTTGACCACCGGCGGATGGCCGGCCGAGGTGATCGTGTAGTCGCCCGTGGCCAGGTCGAGGCGTACGTGGACGGCGGTGACGAAGCCCTCGTCGCCGCGCTGGCGGTGGAGGTAGGCGTTGCACGCGGGCAGGAAGTCGTCGACCGAGCCGAGCAGCCCGCCGAACGTGCCCGACAACAACAACGCGCGGGTGCCGGCGTCGACGCCCTTGCCGGAGACGTCGACCAGGGCGATCTCCACGGAGTCGCCGTCGCGCATGGAGACCAGGAAGTCGCCGCCGAACGACGAGCCCCCGGCCTGCTTGAGCACCACCTTGCCGCCCCAGTCCTTGGGCAGCGGGGGCAGCTCGCCCTGGCTCTTGAGCCGGTCGCGCAGCTCCAGCAGCATCGCGTCGCCGCGCAGCCCCTGAACGCCCAGCTTGCCCCTGGTACGAGCCATCAGCACGGCGAGCACGGTGGTGAACACGATCGTCACCGTGAGCCCCAGCCCCACCCGCGCGACCCCGAGCGTGGCCGCGATGTAGCCCAGCGCGACCCCCACCACCACCAGCAGCTTGACCAGGCTGCGCAGGCGCAGCTGCAACCCGCCGATCAGGGTGACCAGGATCAGCAGCGACGGCGAGAACCATTCGGTGGACACCTTCGCCGCCAGCAGCCCGATGACGAGCGAGACCACGGTCAGCGTGATGAGCAGGTTGCGATCACGGGCCAGCGGCCCTCTCCGGACGAACCGGACGGCGGACACCAGGAACGGCACCCTCACCAGGACCGCGCGGACCCGTGGCGGAATCAACGGCGCCGGACGGGAACTCATGATGCGTGTGACTGTATCGGTCTGACCCGTGTTTGGGCAGCCCACTTGACCAAGGCCTTGATCATTAAGCACGGATATTGGGTGGCCGTCCCCCTTTGCCCGCTCCTACCGTGGACGGATGACGTATCCGATCCGTCCCATTGACGAATCCGAGTGGCCGGGCTTTGCCGGCGTGCTCGCGGAGGGGTTCGGCTGGACGCCGCAACCCGCCCAGGACGAGCGGTTCAAGGCGGCGACCGAGTTCGACCGCACCCTGGTCGCCTTCGACGGCACCACCATGGCGGGCGTGACGTCCGTCTTCAGCCTCACGATGACGGTCCCCGGCGGACGCCAGATCCCCGTGGGCGGCGTGACCGCGGTCGGCGTGCTCCCCTCCCACCGCCGCCGCGGCGTGTTGTCCGCCCTCATGCGCCGGCAGCTGTCCGACATCCGTGAGCGCGGCGAGTCCGTGGCCGCCCTCTACGCCTCCGAGTCGCTCATCTACGGCAGGTTCGGGTACGGAAGGGCCGCCAGCGAGCTGTCGTACCGCATCGACAAGCACCGCTCGGCCTTCGTGCGGGACACCCCTGCCGACCCCGCGCTCCGGCTCAGGGTGGTCTCCCCCGCCGCGGCGCGGGCCGATTTCGAACGGCTCTTCGCCGCGGTCGTGACGCGGCGTCCGGGCCGGTACGAGCGCGATCAGCACGTCTGGGACGGCATCCTGGCCGACGAGGAGCACGACAGGGATGGCTGGGGCTCGCTGCGCGCGGTGCTCGCCGGCGACGACCGGGGCGTGCGCGGCTACGCGCTGTTCCGCACCAAGTCCGCGTGGGACCGCGACGGCGTGCCCAGCGGCGAGCTGCGGCTCATCGAGCTGGAGGCGGCCGACCCGGCGGCCTACGCCCTGCTGTGGCGCAACGTGCTGGACCGCGACCTGATCACCAAGGTGGAGGCGCACGCCCGTCCGGTGGACGACGGCCTGGTCGCGCTGCTCGCCGACTCCCGCCAGCTGCGCGCGACCTGGTCCGACGAGCTGTGGGTACGCCTGGTCGAGGTGGACAAGGCCCTGACCGCCCGCGCGTACGCGGCCCCCGTGGACGTGGTCGTCGAGGTCGAGGACGACGTGTGCCCCTGGAACGCCGGCCGCTGGCGGCTCACCGCCGACACCTCGGGCGCGGAGTGCAAGGCGGTGGACGACGAGCCGGACCTGACGGTGCCGGTGGCCGCGCTCGGCTCGGCGTACATGGGGGACGGCCTGCTCGGCGCGCAGCTCGACGCGGGCCTGCTGCGCGAGCACGCGCCGGGCGCGGCGCTGGCGCTGGCCACCGCCATGGCGTGGAGCCCCAAGCCGCTCGCCGGTCTGGTGTTCTGAGGCTCAGGACGTAGGCTCAGAGGCATGGCGCTGCAAAGTCTGCAGATCACCGCGATCACCGCCATGAGGGCTCGCGACGTGTCGCGGCCGTCGAAGGAGCAGCAGGAGGCCGCCGACCGGCGGCCCCTGCGCGACGAGACGCCGAAACGCGAGGCCAGGCGCAAGACCTAGGGCAGCGAGGGCAACTGGCCGATCGTCTCGTACGTGGTCAGCTGCGCGATGCGCCTGCTGTGGCGCTCGCTGCCGGTGAAGGGGGTGGCCAGGAAGACCTCCACGAACCTGGTCGCCTCCTCGGTCGTGTGCATGCGCGCGCCGATGCTGACGATGTTCGCGTTGTTGTGCTCGCGGGCCAGGGTGGCGGTCTCCTCGCTCCAGGCCAGGGCCGCGCGGATGCCGCGCACCTTGTTGGCCGCGATCTGCTCGCCGTTGCCCGAGCCGCCGATCACCACCCCGAGGCTCCCGGGGTCGCCGGCGACGCCCTCGGCCGCCCGCAGGACGAACGCCGGGTAGTCGTCCTCGGCGTCGTAGACGAAGGGACCGCAGTCGGTCACCTCGTGGCCGTGGTCCTTGAGCCAGGACACGAGGTGGTTCTTGAGCTCATAGCCGGCATGGTCGGCACCGATGTAGACACGCACCCGTCCAGTCTTCCACAGCCCCGCCGATCCCACTCGCTGGCTAGAGTAAGGACTCCTACCGTTCCCCAGTCCTTACGAAAGTGGAGCCGCATGCGTGAGATCCGCGTCATCGGTGATCCGGTGCTGCGCACCACCGCCGAGCCCGTCACCGACTTCGACCGCGAGCTGCGCCGCCTGATCGAGGAGATGTTCCAGGCGATGTACGCGGTCAACGGCGTGGGCCTGGCCGGACCGCAGATCGGCGTGTCGCGGCGGCTGTTCGTCTACGACATCGCCGGGCGCAAGGGCCATGTCGCCAACCCCGTGCTCACCGTGGACGACGCCGAGGAGGTCGCCGACGAGGAGGGCTGCCTGTCGGTGCCGGACCGCCAGAACGGCCGGCCGATCTACGCCTCGGTCGCGCGGGCCGCGGGCGTCACGGTCGAGGGGCTCGACCGGCTGCAGCGGCCGGTGCGCATCAAGGCCCGTGGCTCGCTGGCGCGCTGTTTCCAGCACGAGACCGAGCACCTGGACGGCAAGCTCTACGTGGACCGCCTGCCGAAGGACGAGGCACGCAAGATCATGCTCAGGGCGTAGGTTGGCGGCATGGATGTGTTCTCCGGCAAGGGCGCGCTGGTGACCGGTGGGTCACGTGGCATCGGCAGGGCCGTCGTACGCCGGCTCGCCGCCGACGGGGCCGAGGTCGTCTTCAGTTACCGCGACGACGACGCGGCGGCCGAGCGCATCGCCGAGGAGACGGGCGCCCTGGCCGTACGCGCGGACGTGGGCGACCGGGCCGCCCTGGAGCGCCTGTTCGCCGCGGCGGAGTCACGGCTGCCCGGCCTGGACATCCTGGTCAACAACGCGGCCGGGATGACCGGCAAGAAGCTCATCACCGACATCACGGACGACGAGTACGAGCGGGTGTTCGCGGTCAACACCCGCGCGGTCTTCCTGGCCATCCAATGGGCCGGCCGGGTCATGCGCGACGGCGGCCGCATCGTCAACGTCTCCACGCTCAACACCAAGATCTCCGCGCCGACGCTCGCCCTCTACCAGGGCAGCAAGGCGGCGATCGAGCAGTTCGCCATGGTCGCGGCCCGCGAGCTGGGCGGGCGCGGCATCACCGCCAACACCGTCTCGCCCGGCGCGACCGACACCGACATGCTCCACAGCGCCAACCCGCCGGGCGCGGCGGAGCGGATGATCCCGCTCACCGCGCTGGGCCGGCTGGGCCGGCCCGACGACATCGCGGCCGTGGTGGCGTTCCTGGCCGGGCCCGACGGGCGGTGGATCACCGGCCAGAACCTGCTGGCCACCGGCGGGATGATCCTGTGACCGCCGGGCCTACAGCTGCATCGACTTGATCTCCAGGTACTCCTCCAGGCCGAACTCGCCCAGCTCGCGGCCCACGCCCGACTGCTTGTAGCCGCCGAAGGGCGCCAGCGGGTTGAACTGGCCGCCGTTGATCGCGACCTGCCCGGTGCGCAGCCTGCGCGCGACGGCGACCGCGCGCTCCTGGCTGCTCGACCAGACCGCGCCGGCCAGGCCGTACCTGGTGTCGTTGGCGATCTGCACGGCCATGCTCTCGCTCGTGTACGGGATCAGCGCCAGCACCGGCCCGAAGATCTCCTCCTGCTCGATCGTCATGCCCGGCTCGACCCCGGCGAACACGGTGGGCTCGACGTAGAAGCCGCGCTCGTGGGGGCGCTCGGTGCCGCCGGAGGCGAGCCTGGCGCCCTCCTCCTGACCCCGGTTGATGTAGCGGACCACGCGGTCGCGCTGGGCCGCCGAGACCAGGGGGCCGACCCTGGTGGCCGCGTCGAAGGGGTCGCCGACGGTGTACTTGCGGCCGGCCTCGACGGCCAGGCGGACGGCGTCGTCGTACTGGTCGCGGTGGACGATCATGCGGCTCCAGGCCGAGCAGGTCTGGCCGGCGTTGACGAAGCAGTTGGCCACGCCGACCTTGACGGCGGTGGCCAGGTCGGCGTCGGGCAGGATGATGTTGGCCGACTTGCCGCCGAGCTCCAGCGCCACCCGCTTGACGGTCTCGGCGGCGAGCGCGGCGATCCTGCGGCCGGCCGCCGTGGAGCCGGTGAAGGAGACCATGTCCACCTCGGGGTGGGCGGCCATGGCCTCGCCGACGACCGGGCCACGCCCGCTGACCAGGTTGAACACCCCCGGCGGCAGGCCGACCTCGTCGAAGATCTCCGTCAGCGCGTACGCCGCGAGCGGCGCCACCTCGCTCGGCTTGAGCACCACCGTGCAGCCGGCGGCCAGGGCGGGGCCGACCTTGCAGATGATCTGGTGGAGCGGATAGTTCCACGGCGTGATCGCCGCGACGACCCCGATCGGCTCCTTGACCAGCAGGGAGTTGCCGATACGGGACTCGCGCGGATAGCTCTCGGCCATCTGCGCGTAGGAGGACAGGACGGTGGCGGGCATCAGCGTCTGCACCTTGAGCGCGAACGCGAGGGGCGACCCCATGTCGGTCGCGATCGTCCGGGCGACGTCGTCGGCGCGCTGTTTCAGCAGCTCGGCCGCGTCGCTCAGCAGCTTCCCGCGCTGGGTGGCCGAGGTCTCGGCCCAGGCGGGGAAGGCTCCGCGCGCCGCTGACACCGCCGCTTCGACGTCGTCGGGGGTGCCCGCGGGCACCCGATCGATGATCTCCTCCGTGGCCGGGTTGGCGACCTCGATGGACTCGTCTGACGTAGAGGCGTTCCAGGAACCGCCGATATACAGCTGGCGCATGGGGCCCATCCTCGCGTGCACGTCGTGACCTGGCGAGAGCACAAATCGGGCAGAGGAGAATCCTTATCCTCGGCACGCCCGGGAACCTACCGCCAGGGTATGAGTCTTCCCCCGGCCAGGGAGGACATATCTAGTCGAAGGTGGGCTGTCTGGTACGAGTCCTCTTCAGCTCGAAGAAGTCCTCGAACTCGGTGACGAGAAGTACGCCGTCCCACAGTCTGCCCGCGTCCTCCCCCTTCGGGATGGATGTGATCACGGGACCGAAGAACGCGTTGGCGCCGACGCGGATGACCGGGGTGCCGACCTCCTGGCCGACCAGGGTGATGCCCTCCTCGTGGGAGCCGCGTACGGCGTCGTCCCACTCGGTGGAGTGCGCGGCGGCGGCGAGGTCGCGGCTGAGGCCGATCGCCTCCAGCGAGTCCTCGATCAGCTCGCCGAGGCGGCTGAGGTCCTTGCTCCCGCGCCGGTTGTGCAGGCGGGTGCCGAGCTCGGTGTAGAGCGGGCCGACGACCTCGTCACCGTGCTTGGCGCGGGCGGCGGCCACCACGCGTACGGGCTCGATGGCCCTGGCGATCGCCTCGCGGTAGGACTCGGGCACGTCCTTGCCCTCGTTGAGGACGTTGAGGCTCATGACGTGCCAGCGCGGCTCGATGGGACGAACCTTCTCCACTTCGAGAAGCCATCGTGACGTCGCCCAGGCAAATGGGCAGAAAGGATCGAACCACAGGTCCACGGGAATCTTCTCAGTCACGTGGGGCCATAACCTGAGGGTGTCGAGGTCCTATTCCCGGCGTGGCAGGATACCGACAAACTACAACGAAGTGGTGAAAAGGAGCGCAACTTGGCAGGCAACCTGACCCGGGACGAGGCTCGTGAGCGCGCCCGGCTGTTGAAGGTCGAGTCGTACGAGGTCGCACTCGACCTGACGGAAGGGGACGAGCGCTTCGAGAGCGTCACCACGGTGCGCTTCACCAGCACCAACCCGGGCGCCTCCACCTTCATCGACCTCCATGGCGCCAACGTGCGCAAGGTCACCCTCAACGGCACGGACCTCAACGTCTCCGACTACGACGCCGAGAAGGGCCGTTTCCCCCTTCCCTCGCTGGCCGAGTCCAACGAGCTCCTGATCGACGCCGACTGCAGCTACATGCGCACGGGCGAGGGCCTCCACCGGTTCGTGGACCCGGTCGACCAGAAGGTCTACCTGCACAGCCAGTTCGAGACGGCCGACGCCCACCGCATGTACGCCTGCTTCGACCAGCCCGACCTCAAGGCCGTCTTCCAGCTCACCGTGCTGGCCCCGGCCGACTGGGAGGTCGTCTCCAACGCCTCCGCCGCCAAGGTGGAGGACCTCGGCGGGCAGACCGGCCGCCACGGCGGGGTCCAGCCCGCCAAGCGCTGGGAGTTCGAGGCGACGCCGGTGATCTCCACGTACATCACCGCGCTGGTGGCCGGGCCGTACTTCAAGGTCACCTCCGAGCACGACGGCATCCCCCTCGGCCTCTACTGCCGCGCCTCGCTCGGGGAGCACCTCGACGCCGACAACCTCTTCGAGGTCACCAGGCAGGGCTTCGACTTCTTCCACCGGGTGTTCGGGGTCCGCTACCCCTTCACCAAGTACGACCAGCTCTTCGTGCCCGAGTTCAACGCCGGCGCGATGGAGAACGCGGGCTGCGTGACGTTCCTGGAGGACTACGTCTTCCGCTCCCGTGTCACCGACGCGGTCGTCGAGCGGCGCGCCGAGACGATCCTGCACGAGATGGCCCACATGTGGTTCGGCGACCTGGTCACCATGCGCTGGTGGGACGACCTGTGGCTGAACGAGTCGTTCGCCACGTACGTCTCCGTGCTGGCCCAGGCCGAGGCCACCCGGTGGGGCAACGGCGCGTGGACCACGTTCGCGAACGTGGAGAAGTCCTGGGCCTACCGCCAGGACCAGCTTCCCTCCACCCACCCGATCGCCGCCGACATCCCCGACATGCAGGCGGTCGAGGTCAACTTCGACGGCATCACGTACGCCAAGGGCGCCTCGGTGCTCAAGCAGCTCGTCGCCTATGTCGGCCTGGACAACTTCCTGGCCGGGGTGCGCGACTACTTCGCCGAGCACGCCTGGGGCAACACCGAGCTGAAGGACCTGCTCGCCGCCCTGGAGCGCACCTCGGGCCGCGACCTGTCGTCGTGGTCGAAGGAGTGGCTGGAGACCTCGTGGGTCAACACGCTGCGGCCCTCCTTCGAGGTGTCCGACGGCCGCTTCACCTCCTTCGAGGTGCTGCAGGAGGCCCCGGCCGACTACCCGACGCTGCGCTCGCACCGCATCGCGATCGGCCTGTACTCGCTGGTCGACGGCGTGCTCACCCGGACCAAGCGGGTCGAGCTCGACGTGGTGGGGGCGCGTACGAGCGTGGCCGAGTTCCTCGGCGTCGAGCAGCCCGACCTGGTGCTGCTCAACGACGACGACCTGACCTACGCCAAGATCAGGCTGGACGAGCGTTCCCTGAACACGCTCGTGGCGGGCGGCATCGCCGCCTTCACCGAGTCGCTGCCGCGCGCCCTGTGCTGGTCGGCCGCCTGGGACATGACCCGCGACGGCGAGATGTCCACGCGCGACTACGTCAAGCTGGTCATCTCCGGCGCGGGCACGGTCTCCGACATCACGGTCCTTCAGGCGGTGCTGCGCCAGGCCCGCCAGGCCGTCCAGCAGTACGCCGCCCCCGCCTGGCGGGCCGAGGGCCTGGCGGTGCTGGCCGCCGAGCTGCGCTCGCTGCTCGGCGCGCGGCCGCCCGGCTCCGACCACCAGCTCGCCTTCCTCCAGGCGTTCGCCCCGGTGGCGGTCTCCGACGCCGACCTCGACCTGGTGCAGGCCATCCTCGACGGCACCGACGTGCCCGAGGGGCTGACCGTCGACGCCGACCTGCGCTGGACGCTGGTGACCGCCCTGGTCTCCGGCGGCCGGCTGGCCGAGGCCGACATCGAGGCCGAGCTGGAGCGCGACCCTACGGCGACGGGTGAGCGGTCGGCGGCGCTGTGCCGGGCCGCGATCCCGACGGCCGGGGGCAAGGCGGCGGCGTGGGACCGGATCGTGGGCGGCGACCTGGCCAACCACATCGCCCGCGCCACCATCACCGGTTTCCAGGACCCGCATCACGCCGAGCTGCTGGAGCCGTACCGGGAGAAGTACTTCGCCGAGGTGGGGCGCGTCTACCAGGAGTGGACGTTCGAGAAGGCGTCGACGTTCGCGGTGGGCTGCTTCCCCACGCTGCTCATCGAGCCGGCGACGGTCAAGGCGGCACAGGACTTCCTGGCCTCCGAGCAGCCGCCGCAGGCCCTGCGCAGGCTGATCCTGGAGGGCGCCGACGGCGTCAGCCGGGCTCTGCGCAACCAGGAGACCGACGCCGCGTCGGCCTGAATTCCGCGGGTCCCCGCCGTGCCCGGCGGGGACCTGGCTCCGCGCTGCGCCGAATACGGCCTGAGCATGGAGACCGGGTGTTAGCCTCAAGGACGTGCTAGGCGCCGGTACCACGCTCAACGACCGCTACGTGCTGGCCGACCGCCTCGGCGGCGGCGGCATGGGCGAGGTCTGGCGTGCCGACGATCTGGTGCTCGGCCGGGCCGTCGCGGTCAAGGTGATGATGCCCGCCCTGTCGGAGAACCCCACCTTCACCCAGCGCTTCCAGAACGAGGCCAGGGCGATGGCCACCCTCCGGCACCGCGGCGTGGTCGGCGTCTACGACTACGGCGTCCACGAGGCCGACGGCCGCCGGGTCAGCTACCTGGTCATGGAATACGTGCGGGGCGAGTCGCTCGACCGCGTCCTGCGCCGTGGCCCGCTCGACGCGCAGGAGGCCATGCGGCTGGTCGCCGAGGTGGCCGACGCGCTGGCCGCGGCCCACGCCCAGGGCATCGTCCACCGTGACGTCAAGCCGGCCAACCTCATGGTCAGGCCCGACGGGCAGGTCGCGCTGACCGACTTCGGCGTCGCCCACTCGGGCTCGGCCGGTCACCTGACGGCCACGGGCACCATGCTCGGCTCGGCCGCCTACTGCGCGCCGGAGATGGCCGCGGGCAGCGAGGTCACGCCCGCGGTCGACGTCTACGCGCTGGGCGTGGTGGCCTACGAGTGCCTGACCGGGCGGTTGCCGTACCAGGGGGACACCCCCGTACAGATCATCTTCAAGCATCTCAACGCGCCCGTGCCGGAGCTGCCCGGCGAGCTGCCCCAGGCCGTTCGCCAGGTGGTGGTCCGGGCCCTGCAGAAGGACCCGGCGCAGCGCTGGCCGTCGGCCTCCGACATGGCGCGGGCGGCCCGCGCCTCGATCAGCGGTGCGGCCCTCCCGGCGTCGCCGGTGACCACGTCCTCCATGGCGGCGCCTCCCGTGCCCGCGCCCATGATGACGGGTCCCCTGGCGACGGGCGTCATGCCCGCGGGCGACACCGGCTCGCCGCTCACCGTGCCCTCGGCCCCGACCGGCGGATCCCGCAGGCGGCGCACGCTGACGGCCCTGATCACCATGGCCGGGGCCGTCGTGGTCTCGGCCGCCGTGGCGGGGTCGGTGTGGCTGCGTCCGGCCGAGCCCGCGAGCACGGGCGGCGAGGTGCTGACGCCCGCGGGCGAGACCACGCCGGCGCGCAGCCCGAGCGGCACCACGCACACCACCAGGCAGCCCGCGCCGCCGACCAAGGCCGCGCCGAGCACCAGGCCGAGCGGCACCACCAGCGCGACGCCCGGCCCGACCGTGGCGCCCACCACCCCGAGCGCCACCCCCACCACGTCGCCGAAGCCCACGCCGACCGCGACCACCGCCGAGCCGGAGCCGTCGCAGGAGCCCAGCCAGCCCGGCCCCGAGGAGCCCACGGCCGAGCCCACGGTCACCAGTCCGCCCGAGGACATCCAGTGCGTGCGCGCCCCGTGTCCGTGACCGCTCCAAGATCGTGAGAAAGTCATCGCGTGGATTCGACTCGTGACCTGCTGATCGCCCTCGCCCGCCGGTACGCCTTCGCCGACCTCGGTGCGCTCGCGCCCACGGCCGAGATCTCCGACGTGTGCGAGTTCGGGCAGCGGCTGCTCTCGCTCGACGCCGAGGACTTCGCGGCCGAGGCCAGGTCCGTGCCCGCCGACCTGCGCCGGCTCGCCCGCGCCTGCCACATGCCGCAGACGCCGCGCGAGCAGCCGCGCGGGGCCCTGGAGTCGCTCAAGCCCGCCTACGCCCTGCTGCTTGAGGTGATCGCGGCCCGCTGGCACCGGCGCGAGCTGAGCCCGATGATCGCCGCCGTGCACATCGCCAGCGAATACCTGCCGCTGCTGGCCTTCGAGCCGCAGCTCGGCCACGCCGGCGACCCGACCAGCTGGCCCGCCGGGCTGAGCGCGCCGGGCAGCAGGTTCGGCGTGATCGGCGACCGCGAGTGCGACCACACCAAGTCCGAGCAGTCGGCCACCAACCGCACGCTGCGGGTGTCGGTCGAGCCCGCCGAGGGGTGGCGGGCCTACTTCGACCGGCAGCACAGCCAGGTCGCCGGCGCGCTCGGGGTCTGCGTCGCCACCTGCCGCAACCCGTGCACGGCCATGGACTGGATCGCCCCGGAGCCCCGTGCCGACCTCCAGGTACGCGCCCGCACGGCGCTGACGTTCGCCGAGACGCCGCTCGTCCGGCTGCGGCACGCGGCGCCCGTCGGGCACGGGTTCGGGGTGCCCTCGCCCGAGGAGGTGCTCGACGCCTGGGAGCGCAGCCGTACGGCGCTGGACAAGAACGCGGTGGGCGCCGCGGCGGTGAAGGACGACGACTTCCCGTTGCCCGGGTTGCCCGCGCTGTTCTCGGCCGTGGCCGGGGCGCCGATCGAGCCGTCCACCCTGCTCGCCGGGGTCAGCGACCACGTCGTCACCCTGCTGCGCCGCACCTGACCGACGAGGCCCGGCGCGTTCGAGGGCGGGTCAGCGTCTTGTGGTGGCCTGTTCGCCGAGGGCGGCTATGCCGTACAGGAGGCCGCCGACCAGGTCGCCGGCGCTGAAGGCGGTGGCCATCGACATGGCGGTGAGCCGGCAGGCGCCGTCGCTCAGCCGCCGCCTGGCGTTCCGGCCCGTCACGATCTCCAGGGCGCGCCCGCCCGGGTCGACGAACACCACCACGGCGTCGGCGCTCTCCTCGCCGAGCGCGGTGTGCAGGCGTTCGGCGAAGTGCCGCCGGGAGCCGGACGGCTCGCCGAGGAACACCCCGAAGCGCAGCCCGCTGCGCCGCTCGGCGCCCTGGAGGGCCTTCCTGAGGTCGTCGGCCTGGGCCGTCGTCAGTGTCCGCAGGCTCCCCATGGCCGCGTCACCAGCCCGCCGAAGCGCCGCCGAGGTGCCGGTCCGGCTCCGCGGTCTCGGCCTCGGCCTCGGCCACCCAGTCGCGCTCGGGCACCGTCGCCCAGGGCGCGGCGCCGCCGGTCAGCACCAGCCCCGACGTGCTCACGCCGTGCTCGCTCCCGGACGGGCCGCCCAGCCACACCGGGCCCGGCTCCGCCCGTACGGCCCTGCCGCGCCCCGGCACCATGACCAGCAGGCTGATCAGTACGAACAGCCCCAAAGACACTCCGATGAGAAAGAGCAGACTTTCCGCCGCGCTGTCCACATGACGAACGTAAACCTCGCGCACGGGTCCGGCCAGCCCTGTGGCGGCGTCCGCCTACCAGACGACCGGCCGCCGCTCGCCCCAGAAGCCGCCCCGGGCCGCCTCCACCTGGGCCGACAGCGAGATCAGAGTGCCCTCGCCGCCGATCCGCCCGGCCAGCATGACGCCGATCGGCAGGCCCTCGGCGGTCCAGTGCAGCGGCAGGTTCACCGCTGGCTGGCCGCTGACGTTGTAGATCGCGGGGAAAGCGGCGAAGCGCTTCATGCGTTCGAACGTCTCCTCGACGTCGTCCACGTCCTCGAACCAGCCGACGGGCCTGGGCGGCTCAGTGAGAGTCGGAGTGAGCACCGCGTCGTAGGCGTCGGTGATCGTGAGCGCGCCCCGGGTGGCGAGCTGGAGGGCGGCCTGGGCCTGGAGGAAGGCAGGAGCCGGGGTCGCGTGGCCGCGCTCGCGCAGCCACCGGGTGAGCGGCCTGAGCAGGTGCCGCTGCTCGTCGGCGACCGGGTGCATGCAGGCGAAGGTGTACCAGAGGGTGACGAACTGCGGTACGAGCTCGGGCCCGAACGGCCTCGGGATCTCGACGACGTCGTGGCCGAGGGCGGCCAGGGTCTCGGCGGCCTCCTCGTACGCGGCCCTCACCTCGGGATGGACCTCGGCCCCCGGTACGACGGGATCGGCGTACCGGGCGATGCGCAGCCGTCCGGGGTCGGGGCCGGCGCAGGCCAGGAACGTGCCCTCGTGGCGGGGTGCGAGGTAGAGGTCGCCGGGCTCGTTGTGCGCCATCACGTCGAGCAGGGCCGCCGCGTCGGCCACGGTACGGGCGATCGGGCCGTTCGTGGACATGCCCGCCAGGTCGGGGATGATCGGGGCGAAGCTGATGCGGCCGCGGGTGGGCTTGATGCCGTACAGACCGCAGGCCGAGGCGGGGATGCGGATCGAGCCCGCGCCGTCGCTGCCGTGGGCGGCGGGCGCCAGCCCGGCGGCGACGGCGGCGGCCGCTCCCCCGCTGGACCCGCCCGCCGACGTGCCGAGGTCCCAGGGCGAACGGGCGGGCGGCGAGACGTCGGTCTCGGTGTAGCAGGGCAATCCGAACTCGGGGGTGGCGGTCTTGCCCAGCATGACCGTGCCGGCCTCGCGCAGCCGCGTCACGGCCGTGTCGTCCACCGGCGCGACGAACCCCCGGTAGACCGCCGAGCCGAACATGATCGGCACGTCCTTGACCAGATTGAGGTCCTTCACCGGGATCGGCACCCCGGCCAGCGGGCCCTCGGGCAGATCCTTCTCCAGGCGGCGCGCCTGGTCGAGCGCCGCTTCCGCGGTCACGGTGACGTACGCGCCGACCTGCGGGTCGATCCGCTCGATGCGGTCGAGGTAGTGGCGGGTGAGCTCGACCGGTGAGATCTCACGGTCGCGGACTGCCCGAGCCTGCTCAAGGGCGGAAAGCTCATGAAGTTCTCGCACGATCGGCACACTAGGCATCTCTAGAGAGGAACGTAAGACATACCCCGAAAACATGAGTGGAACACGATGAGCTGGGCCATAAAACTATGGACAGGTCAACACTAGGAATCATTCCGATCTCCGAGCTACGGTGAGTTACGTGGACTCCGACAACCAGCGAGAAGACGGTCACAACGCGTCACCCATCTGGGTGAGCGACCGGCCGGAGAGCGAGCAGACCGCCGCCCCGACCCCATCGGCGCCCACCTCCACGTACGCGCCCGTGGAGCGCGCGTCCCTGCGCAGTCTGCTTGAGCAGCCGCGGTTCCGCCGCCTGCGCAACCGTGCCCTCGTGGCGATCGGCGTGGCCGTGGTGGTGGGTTTCCTGCTGCGCGACTGGCGCATGGGAGTCACCGCGGGCGTCATCGCGGCCATCCTCGAAGCGGTCTACCGCGCGCGTTCCCATTCCACCGTGCCCGCGTGGCGACGCGCGTCGGTGGCCGAACGGCGTACCGAGGGGCAGCTTCGCAGGCTGGAGCGCAGCGGCTACCGCACCCTGCACGCCAGGGCGATCCCGGGCAGCGAGGCCCAGATCGACCACCTCGTGGTGGGCCCGACCGGCGTGTACGCGGTCGACTCCGAGAAGTGGGACAAACGGCTGCCCGTCCGCGTGCAGATGGGCAAGAAGCTCTTCCACGGCCCCTTCGACATGAAGCCGAGGCTGACCGAGGCCAAGTGGGAGGCGTCCCAGGCCAGTGAGCTGATCAGCAAGGCCTACGGCCGCGAGGTCGTGGTCGTGCCGTCGCTGGCCATCTACGGGCCGCCCGTCCCGTGGAAGATCATGACCATCCGCGACGTGGACGTCTACCAGGGCGACCGGGCCCGCAAGTGGATCACCAAGCGGGAACGGGCGCTGACCCCGGCCGAGATCGACCGGCTCTACGACATCGCCGCCCAGGTCCTGCCCGCCAGGTACGGCGAGGGCTAGGACGGCCGACGATCCCCGCGGGGTTCCGCCCCGCGGGGTTCTTCCATGCCCGCCGAACCGCCCGCCGAACTGCCCGCCGGACCGCCCGCCAGCCGGGCGCCGAAGCCGTCCAGTTCGTCGGCCAGCACGCCGCTTGGGGGCAACGTGTCCGGCAGGCGGGTCAGCAACGCCGTGCCGACCCCGGCGATGCGTACGACGCGGTCGATCAGCGCCTCCCGGTCCTCGGGCCACGGGAACGACGGCTGGGCGATGAGCAGCGACACGCAGCCGTGCACGGCCGACCACAGGCCGAGCGCCAGTTCCTCGGGATCGCCTTCGAGCACGCGCACCGCCACGCAGGCGGCGACGGCGTCCACCATGTGGCGGATGCACTCGGCGGCGGCGGCCGCCACGCCCTGCCCGGTCGCGGGGCGCATCATCAGCACCCGGTACTGCACGGGATGCGCCAGGGCGAAACGCGCGTAGGCCCGCGCGCACCGGCCCAGCGCGAGGAACGGGTCGCCGGTCAGGTTCTCGCGGAACATGCGGCCGAACTCGTCCCACACGCGCAGGCAGACCGTTTCCAGCAATGCCTCCCGGTCGGCGAAGTGCAGGTAGACCGACGGCGTGGACACCCCGGCGCGCTGGGCGACCGCGCGCAACGTCAGCGCGTCCTCGCTGCCTGACTCGGTCAGCAGGTCCTCGGCCGCGCGCAGGATCTCCTCCCGCAGCAGGCCGCCCTCTCCGCGCCGGGCGCGCACCCGTCTCGTACTGGTCATGGTTCTCAGGTTGACGCCGTCAGGTTGACGATGTCAACCTGACCTTCTACGGAAGGATATTGCGAAAAATGGGGACTTTCCGGGACGCGACCGCGTTGATCGCCCACGGCGGGGGCGACTTCGGCGCCACGCTGGACGCCCAGTGGAGCGTGGGGACCAAGCTGCACGGCGGCTACCTGCTGGCGGTGCTGGCCCGAGCCGCCTGCGAGAGCAGCGCGGGCGAGCGGCACCCGCACGTGACGGCCGTGAGCGGCGCCTTCGTCGAGCCGCCCGAGCCGGGGCCGGCCGACGTGCGCGTGGAGCCGCTGCGGATCGGCAAGAGCGTGGCCCAGGTCAGGGCCACGCTGGCCCAGGAGGGCCGGATCCTCCTGGAGGCGCACGTCACGCTCGGCGTCCTGGACGACGCCGACCCGTGGTGGTCCTCGCTGCCGATGGTCGAGCTCCCGCCCGAGGAGGACTGTTTCCTCGCGCCCACCGACCCGCCCGGCGCCGATTTTCCCGTGCCGCTGATGGGCGTCGTCGAGGAACGCGTCGATCCCGCCCACCTGGCCTTCGCGTTCGGGGCGCCGAGCCGGCGGGGCGAGATCGCGAGCTGGCAGCGCCTCGCCGACGGCTCCGACTGGGACCCGCTGAGCCTGCTGGTCGCGCTCGACCCCGTGCCGCCGGTCGCGTTCGACCTGGGGCTGCCGGGCTGGGTGCCGACGATCCAGCTCTCCGCCTACGTCCGGCGGCTGCCCGCGCCCGGCCCGATCAGGGTCCGCCTGACGGCCACGGACGTCGGAGGCGACCGTATGGACGAGGTGGCCCACGTATGGGACTCCAAGGGGCGGCTGGTGGCCCAGGCGACCCAGCTCGCGGCCGTACGGGTTCCGGACTGAGGTGTCCGGTGAGTGGACACGTGTCTCAGCCGCCGGGCGGGTGGCCGTAACATGTGAAGACTCACCTCATGATGGGAGAAGCACAATGCCGGCCCTCAGGTCACGTACGGTCACCCACGGCAGGAACATGGTCGGTGCCCGGGCCCTGCTCCGGGCGACCGGTGTAGCCGGCAGCGACTTCGGCAAACCCATCATCGCGGTGGCCAACAGCTTCACCCAGTTCGTCCCGGGTCACGTGCACCTGCGCGAGGTCGGCGACGTGGTCTCGGCCGCGATCCGCGAGGCGGGGGCGATCCCGCGCGAGTTCAACACGATCGCGGTCGACGACGGCATCGCGATGGGCCACGGCGGCATGCTCTACTCGCTGCCGTCCCGCGAGCTGATCGCCGACGCGGTCGAGTACATGGTCAACGCCCACTGCGCCGACGCGCTGATCTGCGTCTCCAACTGCGACAAGATCACCCCCGGCATGCTGCTGGCGGCCTTCCGGCTGAACATCCCCACGGTCTTCGTCTCCGGCGGCCCGATGGAGGCCGGCAAGACGCCCACTCGCAAGCTCGACCTCGTCGACCCGATGATCGCCGCGGCCGACGACTCGGTGTCCGACGCCGAGCTGCTGGAGATGGAGGAGAACGCCTGCCCGACCTGCGGCTCCTGCTCGGGCATGTTCACCGCCAACTCCATGAACTGCCTGACCGAGGCCATGGGCCTGGCGCTGCCGGGCAACGGCACGATCCTGGCCACCCACAAGAGGCGCAAGCAGCTCTTCGAGGACGCCGGCCGCCAGCTCGTCGAGATCACCCGCCGCTACTACGAGGACGGCGACGAGTCGGTGTTGCCGCGCTCGATCGCCACCCGCGAGGCGTTCGAGAACGCGATGGCCCTCGACGTGGCGATGGGCGGCTCGACCAACACGATCCTGCACATCCTGGCCGCGGCCCGCGAGGCCGAGGTCGACTTCGGACTCAAGGAGATCAACGAGATCTCGCTGCGGGTGCCGTGCCTGTGCAAGGTCGCCCCGGCCACGAACAAGTACCACGTCGAGGACGTCCACCGCGCCGGCGGCATCCCGGGCATCCTGGGTGAGCTCGACCGGGCCGGGCTGCTCCACCGCGACGTGCCCACCGTCAACGGCGGCACGATCGCCGACATGCTGGCCGCCTGGGACGTCAAGTCGCCGTCCGCGTCGCCCGAGGCCCAGGAGTTGTGGCACGCGGCCCCCGGCAACGTGCGCACGGTCAAGCCGTACTCGCAGGACAACCGCTGGGACTCCCTCGACCTCGACCGCGCCGAGGGCTGCATCCGCGACCGTGAGCACGCCTACAGCGCCGACGGCGGGCTGGCCGTGCTCTACGGCAACATCTCGCGCGACGGCGCGGTGGTGAAGACCGCGGGGGTCGACGAGTCGATCTGGAAGTTCAGCGGGCCCGCGGTGGTGTTCGAGTCGCAGGAGCAGGCCGTCGAGGGCATCCTCGGCGGGCAGGTCAAGGAGGGCGACGTGGTGGTCATCCGCTACGAGGGCCCCAAGGGCGGCCCCGGCATGCAGGAGATGCTCTACCCGACCTCGTTCCTCAAGGGCAGGGGCCTGGGCAAGGCGTGCGCGCTGGTCACCGATGGCCGCTTCTCCGGCGGCACGTCCGGGTTGTCGATCGGGCACGCCTCGCCCGAGGCGGCCGAGGGCGGCGCGATCGCGCTGGTCGAGGACGGCGACATCATCGACATCGACATCCCCGGCCGCTCGATGGAGCTGCGGGTGCCGGAGGCCGAGCTGGCCGCGCGGCGCGAGCGGCTGCTGGCCGACCTGGGCGGCTACCGGCCGCGTGACCGCAACCGTCCGGTGAGTGTGGCGCTGCAGGCGTACGCGGCGATGACCACGTCCGCCTCGACCGGCGCCTCGCGCGACCTGTCGCAGCTGTCCCGATAGTTAGTGTGCGGTGGACCCCCGGTCCACCGCACAGATTTTCGAAAATTGTCGGTGGTCGTCCCTATTCTTGGGGTATGACGACAGTCGTGAAGGACGAGACTCGCCCGCTGACGACCGCCGAGATCGCCGCCATCGCCCTCTCCCTCGCCCACCTCGGGGCGGGCCCGCAGGCCGTCACCGCACGGCGCGCCCTGCAACACGCGCTCGAACACCTGGAACTCGACGACGACGTCATCGCGACCACGCTCGCGACGCTGACCGAGCCGCTGCCCGTGGACGTCGCCTCCCGGGCCAGGCTCATCGCCGACGCCATCACCAGCCGTCTCATGATCCGTCTCCACTACCGCGACGCCTCGGGGACCGTCACCTCCCGCGACGTCGAGCCGGTGACCTGCCTGGTCCACCGCGAGTTCTGGTACCTGGTCGGCGTGTGCAGGCTGCGCCGGGGCATCAGGGCGTTCAGGTTCGACCGGATCATCGCGGTCGAGCCCACGCTGACCCCGTCGCGGCCCCACCTGGCCGACCGGTTCCTGCCGTTCCAGCGCCGCCGCCGGCGTTCCAGGGCGGCATAAGCTGCCGGAAGCTTGACCCTCGGGCCCCCGGGCGTTGGTGCGGGGCGTGACAGGCTCGCGCACATGCGCGTCCGGGGGATCTCGCTCATCGCCGCCCTGCTGCCCGTCGTCGTGTGCGCCTGCTCGACGGCCGTGCCCGTGGCCTCACTGCCGGTCGTGGCGCACCGGGAGGCCAGGGCGATGACCGTGGACAGCCTGCTGCCGGCCACGCGGCGGGCGCTCGACCGGGCGCTGGAGCGCCGCCTGCGCGGCCGTCCGGGGCGGACGGCCCTCGCGCTGTACGACCGCACGACCGGCGTGCGGTACGCCTACGGCGAGGGCAGGCCGTTCGTGCTGGCCAGCGTGGCCAAGGTGGACATCCTGCTGGCGTTGCTGCTGCTCAGGCAGAGCGAGCACCGGCGGCTCAGCGCGTACGAACGCAGGCTCGCCTCCCGGATGATCCGCGAGAGCGACAACGAGAGCGCGCACGAGCTCTACATGACCGTCGGCGGCCAGTACGGGCTCACCCGCGTCCTCCAGGGCCTGGACGTGTGGCACACCGAGCCGGGATCGGGGCTGTCGTGGGGAATGACCCTCAGCCACCCGTCGGACCAGGTGAAGGTGCTGGAGAAGCTCACCGACCCCGCGGGGCCGGTGTCGTCCGCGAGCCGCCGCTGGGCCCTCGGGCTCATGTCGTCGGTGAACAAGGAGCAGGCGTGGGGCGTCAGCGCCGCCGGCGGCGAGGTCGCGCTCAAGGACGGCTGGCTGCCCGTCGGGGCGCACGGCGGTCGGTGGACGGTCAACAGCGTGGGCCGGATCGTGCTGAACGGGCACGAGCTGCTGATCGCCGTGCTGTCGGAGCGCAGCCCGGACCTGAGCACGGGCGTGACGACCGTGGAGGAGGCGGCGCGGGCCGCGGTGGAGGTGCTCACCCGCGCACGGCGGTCAGGACGAGCAGCAACCGCCGCCGCAGCAGCCCCCGCCGCCGCCACCACCGGTAGCGCGGGGAGCGGCGGCGCCACCGGTCACGGAGACCGTGGACAGCAGCTTGACCGTGTCGCCATGGCCGTCCGGGCAGGTCGCCGGGTCGTCTGAGGCCGACATGGGACGGGAGACCTCGAACGTGGAGCCGCAGGCGCGGCAGCGGAAGTCGTAACGCGGCATGCCGACAAGCCTAACCTGCGGCGGGCGGTCGGCGGGAGCCGTCGTAGGCCAGGTGCGCATGGTCGGAGACGGGCACGTAGCCGATCGACCGGTAGACGGCGTTGCTCGTCGGGTTGTCCAGGTCGGTGAAGAGCACGACCTGGTCGCACCGCTCGGCCAGGCCCACCTCGCTGGCGTACGCGGTGACGGCGGCGCCGTAGCCCTTCCTGCGGCACGACGGGGGCGTGTAGACCGGGCCGACGCGGCACACCCCGCCGGCGGCGCGGCCCAGCCCGGCCAGCGAGACCGGCGCTCCGCCGGCCTCCCAGACGAACAGCTCGCGCCCGGCCACTCGCTGGGCGACCCGCTCGGCGACGTCGTGCGCCTCGCCGAGGCCGACCTCGTCCCCGAACGCCTGGTACCAGCTCACCATCAGCGGGAAGTCGCCGGGCCCGGCGAGCCGGCCGCGGCCGGGCACCGAGGGGACGGCGAGCGCGCCGAGGCGGTAGAGCCGTTCGGACACCACCCGGGAGGGCTCCCCGAGCTGCCGTACGACCTCGGACGTCACCTCCACCGGCCCCACCACCCGGGGCAGGTCGCCGTTCAGCGCCTCGACCAGCGGGGCGACGGCCTCGGCGGGCATGCGGGTGAGGGCCACGGGGGCGGGCGGGGTACGGAAGGCGGCGCCGCACACCCGGCCGCCGGCGCTCCACCAGGCGAAGAAGGCGTCTTTGGCGGGCCGGCCGGCGCGCAGCTCGGCGAGGACGGTCAGCGGGACCGTGTCGCCGACCTGGTGGCCGAGCAGGAACGGCTCGGCGACCTCGGCGAATTCCTCCGGATCAGAGGTGAAGGTCCACATACCCGTCATGGTGACAGGCCGCAGCCTCCGGCTTCAAAGGCTTTCAGGCCGCCGCCTCCAGGTAGGGCGCCCATTGAGGATCGCCCACCAGCGAGGCGCCGATGAGCCGCCAGTGGGCGCCCCTCGGCACCGCCGGGCTGACGCGCAGCGTCCAGCCCAGCTCCTCCAGATATTTGTCGGCCTTACGGTGGTTGCAGGTCGTGCACGAGGCGACGCAGTTCTCCCACGTGTGGGTGCCGCCGCGCGACCTCGGGATGACGTGGTCGATGGTCTCGGCCCGCAGCCCGCAGTAGGCGCAGCGATAGTCGTCGCGTCGCATGAGGGCGGCCCTGGTCAGCGGGATGCGAGATCGGTAGGGGATGCGGACGTATCTGCGGAGCCGGATCACCGAGGGCACGTCGAGGGTGCAGCTCGCCGAGCGGAGCTGGGCGCCCCGCCCGTCGCGGTGCACGACGTCGGCCTTCTCCCGCAGCACGAGCACGATGGCCCGGTGGAGCGAGAGGGTGGTGAGCGGCTCGTAGGTGGCGTTGAGCAGCAGGACTTGGCGCGTCATCGGGCCTCTCCCTGCTGCGCGCGTATCAAAGGGGACATGCCGTGGCATGTCCCGCCTGTCGGGCCCTCCTGGGGCACTGGTGCTTCCGTCACATGGACCTCCGCCGGACGGTCCAGCGGATGGTCACCACGGCACCGTCCTGTCACCAAGTCTGGCGTTAGCCGGAGCGTCCCCGCCACCCCATAATCTTCAAGCCGGAATGACCAGAGGGACACACGTTACGTTTTATGCCCGCTTCACCAGCGCTTTACGCCCCCACCTTGGCAGTAGGGTTCCTGGCATGACGCGAGAGCCTTATCCGACGGCACGCCGCGAAGACGTCGTCGACATCCTGCACGAAACGCCCGTTCCAGACCCGTACCGGTGGCTGGAGGACCCTGACGGCCCGGACACCAAGGAATGGCTGCTCGCGCAGGCCGAGCAGTACGGCGCCCGGCGCGGCGAGCAGCGGTTCAAGGACCGCATCGCCGAGCTGCTGCGGTCCGGCTCGGTGGGGCCCCCGGCCTGGCGCGGCGGCCGGCAGTTCTTCAGCCGCCGTACGCCCGACCAGGAGCACGCGGTCTACTACGTCGTCGAGCCCGACGGCACCGAGCGGGCGCTGATCGACCCGATGGAGATCGACCCGTCCGGTCTCACCACGCTCGACGCCGCGCAGCCCGACAAGGAAGGGCGGCTGCTGGCGTACCAGATCTCGGTGGGCGGCGACGAGGAGTCGATCCTCTACGTGATGGACGTCACGACCGGGCTGCGCGTCGAGGGCCCGATCGACCGCTGCCGCTACTCCCCCATCGCCTGGCTGCCGGGCGGCGAGGCGTTCTACTACGTGCGCAGGCTGCCGCGCACCGAGGTGCCGGAGAACGAGGCTCAGTTCCACCGCCGCGTATACCTCCACCGCGTCGGCACCTCGACCGAGGACGACACGATGATCTTCGGCCAGGGGCTGAAGATGACCAACTACTACGGCGTGTCGGTCTCGCGCGACGGCCACTGGCTCCAGGTCTCGGCGCACGAGGGCACCGCGCCGCGCAACGACCTGTGGGTGGCCGACCTGACCGCCTCCCCGGCCGACAAGCCCGACCTGAAGGTCGTCCAGGAGGGCGTCGACGCGCAGACCGCCCTGGTGTTCGGCCGCGACGGCCGGCTCTACGTGCACACCGACCGGGACTCCCCCCGCGGCCGGGTGTGCGTGACCGACCCGGCCGACCCCGGCTACGACACCTGGCGCGACCTGATCCCCGAGGACTCCGAGGCGGTGCTGTCCGACTTCGCGATCCTCGACGACCTCGAACGCCCGGTCATGCTGGTGGGCTGGACCCGGCACGCGATCAGCGAGATCACCGTGCACGACCTGGCGACCGGTGAGCGCCTGGGCACGGTGCCGACGCCGGGCCTGGGCACGATCGGCGGCATCTCCGAGCGTCCCGAGGGCGGTTTCGAGGCCTGGTTCGGCTACACCGACAACACCACGCCGCCGACGATCCAGCGCTACGACGCCAGGACGGGCGAGACCACGCTGTGGGCCGCCTCCCCCGGTGCGGTCGAGGTGCCGCCGGTGCGTACGTCGCAGGCGGTCTACCGGTCGAAGGACGGCACCGACGTCCGCATGCTGATCATCGCCCCCGACGACGACACCCCCGGCCCCCGGCCCACCATCCTGTACGGCTACGGCGGCTTCGGCCTGTCCATGACCCCCGGCTACTCGGCCTCGATCCTGGCCTGGGTCGAGGCGGGCGGCGTCTACGCCATCGCCAACCTGCGCGGCGGCGGCGAGGAGGGCGAGGACTGGCACCGCGCGGGCATGCTGGCCAACAAGCAGAACGTGTTCGACGACTTCCACGCGGCGGCCGAGCACCTGGTCGAGACCGGTATCACCACCCGCGACCGGCTCGGCATCTCCGGCGGCTCCAACGGCGGCCTGCTGGTCGGCGCCGCGCTGACCCAGCGCCCCGACCTGTACGCGGCCGTGGTCTGCTCGGCGCCGCTGCTCGACATGATCAGGTACGAGAAGTTCGGCCTCGGCGCCACCTGGAACGTCGAGTACGGCAGCGCCGACGACCCCGAGCAGTTCGGCTGGTTGTGGGACTATTCGCCCTACCACCGCGTCGAGGAGTCGGTGTCCTACCCGGCGACGCTGTTCACCGTCTTCCAGTCCGACACGCGTGTGCACCCGCTGCACGCCTGGAAGATGTGCGCGGCGTTGCAGCACGCCTCGGAGGGCGGGCGGCCGGTGCTGCTGCGCAACGAGACCGAGGTGGGCCACGGCGCCCGGTCGGTGAGCCGTACGGTCGATCTGTCGGCCGACACGCTGACCTTCCTCGCCGAGCACACCGGTCTGTAGTGTCGATGGCATGAGCGCGCCGGGGCCGGTCATGGTGGAGGCCGTCCCCAGCGCTGCGCTGAGGCCGTACGTCACGAGGTTGTGCGCGTACAGCGAGCACTATCCCGCGCCCGTCACGCGCACCGAGGCGGCGATGCCCGGCGCGGTGCTCATCCTGGGCGTCGGCGCGCCCATGGAGGCGGGCGGGGAGCGGGTCAGGGCGTTCACGGGCGGACTCTCCGACCGGTCCACGCTCACCCGCGTCACCGGGCCCTGCGAGGGCGTGGAGGTGGTGCTCACGCCGTTCGGGGCGCGGCGGCTGCACGCGTTGCCGATGCGGCACCTGACGAACCGGGTGATCGCCGTGGAGGCGGTGCTCGGGCCGTGGGCCGGGGAGCTGCTCGACCGGCTGGCCGCGACGCCGTCCTGGCGGGAGCGGCTGGCCCTGACCGACCGGCTGCTGACCCGGCGCATCCTCGCCGGGCCCGAGGTGGGGCCCGAGCTGCCGTGGGCGTGGGCGCGGCTGCTGGAGTCGGGCGGGCGGCTCGCCGTGTCGTCGCTGGCCGAGTCGCTGGGCTGGAGCCACCGCCATCTCGTGGCGCGCTTCCACGACCAGGTCGGGCTGCCCCCGAAGGCGGCGGCCCGGGTGATCAGGTTCGGCCGTGCGGCGGGGTTGCTGCGTTCGGGCCGGTCGATCGCCGCGGTCGCGGCCGAATGCGGCTTCTACGACCAGGCCCACATGAACCGGGAGTTCCGGGCGCTCGGCGGCGCCACGCCCGGTCAGATTCGTCCAAGACCCGCCGACGACCCCGCGGGCATCCTGAACCCATGAAACGCACTGTCTACGCACTGGCCCGCTACGAGGACGCGCGGGCGGCGATCGACTTCCTGTCCGAGGCGTTCGGGTTCCGCCTGCACGAGTCGTCGAAGGACGCCGACGGCGTCGTCAAGCACGCCGAGCTGTTCGTCGGGGACGACCTGATCATGATCGGCCGCGGCGACCCGGGCGGGCCCGGCGTCTACATCGCGGTCGACGATGTGGACGCCCATCACGATCGCGCCAGGGCCGCGGGGGCCGTGATCACCATGGAGCTCACCGACCAGTCGTACGGCTCGCGCGAGTACGCGTGCGAGGACCCCGAGGGCAATCGCTGGTTCTTCGGGACCTATCGCCCGTAGTCGTGGGCCGGCGGGCCGTCAGCGGGGGAAGACGACGGTCTTGTGGCCGTCGAGCAGGACACGCTGCTCGGCGTGCCACTGGACCGCGCGGGCCAGCGCGACGCACTCCACGTCACGGCCGATCCGCACGAGGTCGTCGGGCGAGTGGCTGTGGTTGACCCGGGCGACCTCCTGCTCGATGATCGGCCCCTCGTCGAGGTCGGAGGTCACGTAGTGGGCGGTCGCCCCGATCAGCTTGACACCCCGGTTGTGGGCCTGGTGGTACGGCTTGGCGCCCTTGAACGACGGCAGGAACGAGTGGTGGATGTTGATCGCCCGCCCGGCCAGCTTCTCGCACAGGTCCTCCGAGAGCACCTGCATGTAGCGGGCCAGCACCACCAGGTCGACCTGGTAGTGCTCGACCAGCGCCAGCACCTCGGCCTCCTGCCTGGGCTTGGTCTCGGACGTGATCGGCAGGTGGTGGTAGTCGATGCCGTAGGACTGGGTGAGCGGGCGCAGGTCGGGGTGGTTGGAGGCGACCGCGACGATCTCGATGTCGAGGGTCTTCGACCTGACCCGGTAGAGCAGGTCGTTGAGGCAGTGGTCGAACCGGCTGACCATGATCAGCACGCGCGGCTTCCGCGCCACGTCGCGCAGCCTGAACTCCATGGCGAAGTCGGGGGCGAGGGCGGCGAAGGCGGCGCCCAGCTCGTCGTATCCGAGGGGGCCGGAGAACTGCACGCGCATGAAGAACCTCTGGGCGACCCGGTCGCCGAACTGCTGGCTCTCGATGATGTTGCACCCGTGCCCGGCGAGCAGGCCGGAGACGGCGGCCACCACGCCGGGGCGGTCGGGGCAGGACAGGGTCAGGATGTACTCGGCGTGGCTGCTCATGCCTTCACTCTCGCGGAGGTGGGATCGTAGGGCGCCTTGAGGCTGATCTGGGCAGAGTACAGGTCGCCGGCCACGTCCACCTCCACCTTCTCCAGCGTGCGGCCCTCCGGTGAGAGCTCGGTGACCAGGCCGAGCGCCACGGACCTGCCGAGCGTCGGGCTGTGGGCGGCCGAGGTGACGTAGCCCACCGGGGCGCCGTCGGACAGCAGGGACTCGCCGCCCCACAGGTGTGCGGCGGGATCGTCCAGCACGATCGAGACTACCCTGCGTGACGGGGTCTCCAGGGCGTGCCGCGCGCCGCGGAAGCCGCCGCTCTTCTTGCAGGTGAAACGCAGTCCGGCGGCGGCGGGGGTGATCTCGGGGCCCAGTTCGCGACCCCACGCGCGGTAACCCTTCTCGATGCGCATGGCCTCGATGGCGTAGTGGCCGGCCTGGGTCAGCTCACCGGTGCCCATGAGGGTCTCGTGGACGGTGACGGCGAACTCGGCGGGCACGTACAGCTCCCAGCCCAGTTCGCCGACGTAGGTGACGCGGGTGGCTCGTACGGTGGCGTGGCCGAGGTCGACCAGGCGGGACGTGCCGAAGTCGAAGGCGGAGAAATCTGCCCTCGACACCGACCGCAGGATCGCCCGCGAGGACGGGCCCATCACCCCGAAGACGGCGTACGCGCCGGTGACGTCCACCAGGACCGCCCGCCGGTCGCCGAGGCCCTTGGAGATGTGGTCGAAGTCCTTGGTCGTCTGGGCCGAGCCCGTCACGATCAGGTACTCGTCGGCGGCCACCCGGGTCACCGTCAGGTCCGACTCGTAGCCGCCCCGGTCGTTGAGCAGGCCGGTGTAGACGACGCGGCCGACCTCGACGTCCACGTCGGCGGTGCAGAGCCACTGCAGCGCCTCCATGGCCTCGGGGCCCTTGAGTACGAACTTGGAGAAGGCCGTCTGGTCGAACAGCGCCGCCGTGTTCCGGCAGGCCGCCACCTCGGCGTCCACGTACGGCTGCCACTCGGGCCGCCCGAACGTGTGCGGCGTGGCGGGTCCGAAGTAGTTGACCCGCTCCCAGCCCATCTTCGACCCGAAGTACGCGCCCGCCCGTTCCAGCAGGTGGTGCACCGGGGAGCGGCGCAGCGGCCGGGCCGTCCGCAACTCTCTGTCCGGCCAGGACATCGCGTAGTGCAGCCCCAGCGTCTCGGTGACGCGGTCGCGCAGCCAGGTGTCGTTGTCGGCCCAGCGGGCGAAGCGCCGGACGTCGGCGGGCCACAGGTCGCCGGTCGGCGCGCCGTTCACGATCCACTCGGCCAGCGCGCGGCCGGCGCCGCCCGCCGAGGCGATCCCGGCGGAGTTGAACCCGGCGCCGACGAACAGGCCGCGTACCTCGGGCGTCTCGCCCAGCAGGAACATGTTGTCCGGCGTGAAGCTCTCCGGCCCGTTGTAGAACATCCGCACCCCGGCGCTCTCCAGGGCCGGGACACGCTGGATCGCGTTCTCCATGATGATCGCGAACTGGTCCCAGTCCTCGTCCAGGAGCTGGAACTCGAACGGGTGGGGGATGCCGTCCATGCCCCACGGCTTGGCGTCCGGCTCGAAGCCGCCCACGACCAGGCCGCCGACCTCCTCCTTGAAGTAGGCGTACCCGTCGGGGTCGCGCAGCACGGGCAGGTCGGGGCGGACGCCGGGGATCCGCTCGGTCACGACGTAGTAGTGCTCGGCCGAGTGCAGCGGGACGGTCGCGCCGGCCATCCTGCCGATCTCCTTGGCCCACTGGCCCGCGCAGTTGACCAGCACCTCGGTCTCGATGTGGCCCTCGGAGGTGTCCACGCCGCGCACGGCGCCGTCGCGTACGGTGACGCCGGTGACGCGGACCCGCTCGATCACCTGCACGCCGCGCCGCTGCGCGCCCCGCACGAGCGCCTGGGTGAGGTCCGACGGGTTGGCCTTGCCGTCGCCGGGCAGCCACACACCGCCCACCAGGTCGTCGGTACGCATGACCGGCCACAACTCCCCGGCCTCGCGCGGGGTGACGACCTCGGCCTGGACGCCGTAGTTCCTGGCACTGGCCGCGGTGCGCCTGAGCTGGGTCATGCGCTCGGGGGTACGGGCCACGCTGAGGCTGCCGCACTGCTTCCAGCCGGTGCCGAAGCCGGTCTCGGCCTCCAGCCGGGCGTACAGGTCGGTGCTGTACTTGATCAGCCTGGTCATGCTCTCGGTGCCGCGGAGCTGGCCGACGAGCCCGGCGGCGTGCCAGGTGGTGCCGCAGGACAGCCGGCCCTGTTCGAGCACCACGACGTCGGTCCAGCCCAGCTCGGCCAGGTGGTAGGCCACGCTGCAGCCGGCGATGCCGCCACCGATGATCACGACCTGTGCCCGGGAGGGCAGGGATGTCAAGAGATGCTCCTCAAGCGGTTGATCCCCGGCCAGCTCCGCACGTTGCGCAGCATGGCGATGAATGCCTGTTCGGCGGGGCCCAGCAGGCGGTCGCGGCGGTGGGCCAGCACGATGGGGCGGGGCTTGGGCGCGGGCAGCACCTCCAGGGCCGCCAGCCGCCCGTCGGCGAGCTCCTGCTCGACGCAGTGCTCGGACACCAGCGAGACGCCGAGCCCGGCGGCGACCGCCTGTTTGATCGTCTCGGGGCCCCAGATCTCGGTACGGCCCGCCTCCTCCAGCCCCCAGGTCTCCAGGGCCTGCTCCTGCAGCTCGCGCGTGGAGGAGCCCGGCTCGCGGATGAGGAAGAGCTCGCCGGCCAGGTCCGCGGGCTCGGCGCGGCCCCTGCTGGACAGCCGGTGGCCCGGCTGGGTGATGAGGACGAGCCGGTCCTCCAGGATCGGCTCGCTGACGAGCTGCGCCGCGCCGGGCTCCCCGGCCAGCACCGCGACGCCGATCTCGCCGTCCACGAGCCCGCGTTCGACCCGCTGGCCGTTGCCGACCTGGATGCCGAGCTCGATGCCGGGGTGACGGTCGCGGAAGGCGGCCAGCAACGGCGGCAGGAGGTACGTGCCGACGGTGGTGGTGCCCCCCGCGACCAGCTTGCCGGTCTGCAGCCCCGAGACCTGCCGGATCGCGGCCACGGCCTCGTCGGCCAGCAGGAAGACGCGCTTGGCGTACTCCAGCATCACCTCACCCTCGGGGGTGAGCCTGATCCGGGCGCCGCTGCGGTCGATCAGCGTGGCGCGCAGCGACTGCTCAAGCTGCCTGACCTGGTGGGAGACGGACGGCTGGCTGAGGTAGAGCTTCTGCGCGGCGGCCGAGAAGCCGCCGCACTCCACGACCGTCATGAAGATCCAGAGCCGGTGCAGGTTGAGCTGCATGTCGTTGTTAACCCCTAGCTGCCTCGATCGACTCTCGGAGCGCGTCCTCAAGCTGTTCAAGCCGGTGCCAGGGGATCTCCCCCATCGTGCAGATACGGAAGAAGTCCGCCGAGAGTTGCCCCTGACCGGCGTAGACAACGTAGCCACGCTTCTTGAGCTCATCGTGAAGCGCCGCATAAGTGACGTTTTCTGGCAGATGAAGCATTGTTACGGTGTTTGACCGGAATTGTTCATCAACGAGGATTTTCAGGCCCAGTCGCTCGAACTGGCCCCGGACCAGGGCGGCCCGCTCGCGGTAGAGCCGGGTACGCGCCGCGAACCCGCCCGCCTCCTCGTACTCCTTGATCGCCTCGTCGAGGGAGTAGCAGACCTGTACGGCCGGAGTGAACGGCACGTCGCCCTTGCGCTGCCCGGCCAGGTAGCCGGCGGCGTTGAGGTACAGGCTGCGCACGGGCGCCTCCTGGACACGCTCGATCGCCGCCTCGCTGCACAGGATGAACGACATGCCGGGCAGCCCGTGCAGGCCCTTGTTGGCGGTGCCGCAGATGACGTCGGCCTTGACCTCGGCCAGGTCCTGGTCCTCGATCGCGGTGCCGCTGATCGCGTCGATCACGAACAGCGCGCCGGACTCGGCCACGACCTCGCCGATCTCCTTGATCGGGTTGATCAGGCCGGTCGTGGTCTCGTGGTGCACGCAGACGACGGCGTCCACGTCGTCCCGCCCGGCCAGCGCGGCGCGGACGGCCTCGGGGTCGGCCGGGACCGTCCAGTCGCTCCTGACCTCGTCGAACGGGATGCCGTGCGCCTTGGCGATCTTGATCATCCGGTCGCCGTAGACCCCGTTGTTCACGACGAGCACGCCACGTCCCGCGCGGACGGAGCTGATGACCGCCATCTCCATGGCCGCGGTTCCAGAACCGGTGACCAGCAGCGCCTCGTGCGTGCCGCCGAGGTTCAGGCACCGGGGCAGGGCCTCACGGATCCTGAACAGCAACTCCGTGAACTCGGGCTCGCGGTGGCAGAGGTCGCCGCGAAGCAGGGCGTCCTTGACCCGCTTCGATGTACATGCGGGCCCGGGATTCAACAGAATGAGCTCTTCGTCCATCATCCACTCGATCTTGGGTAGGTATCGGGCATTACGGACGCTATCCGGGGTGGCGCCGCACGGGACAGCCGCCTTTCACCTATGAGGGCCATAAGGGAATCGGGCTTGTCCGTGCTGAACCGCGCCGACTGGGATGGGGCACGTGCCGTTGGAGACCGTCGTACTGATCGTGGTGGCGGGGCTGTTCGCCGTCGTGTCCGGGATCAACGACGGCGGGGCGCTGCTCGCGACGGGGCTCAAACTGCCGGTGATCCGGCCGGTCGTCGGCATTCTCGCGCTGGTGCTGTTCGTCGCGCTGGTCCCGCTGGTCACGCACCGGGTGGCGCTGACGTTCGAGCACCGGCTGGCGGGCTTCCACGCCCCGGGCGGCCAGGCCGCGATGACGGTCGGCGTGCTCTGCGCGCTGGCGGTGGTGTTCACGCTGAGCGCGAGGGGGCGGCCGACCAGCCTCACGCTGGCCGTGGTGGGCGGGCTCACCGGGGCCGGGCTGGGGTGGGGGCTGCCGGTGTCGGGCGGCTCGGTGGCGCTCGTGCTGGCCTTCGGGCTGGCGGCGCCGTTCGTGGGGGCGTTGTTGTCGTGGGTGCTCATCCGGCTGCTCGTACGGGTGACCGACGCCCCCGGGCTGACGCGCTGGCACCGCGCCGGGTTCCTGCTCCAGACGCTCGCCTACGCGGCCAACGACGGGCAGAAGATGCTGGCCGTCTTCATGATCGCGCTCGGCTTCCAGGGTGTGCCCCTGGCGTGCACGTCGCTGGTGGCGGTGTTGTTCGGGCTCGGCGCGCTGTACGGGCTGCCCAGGGCGGGCCGTACGCTGAGCCGCGAGATCATCGTCTCCCGTCCCGCGCACGGCGTCGCGGCCGAACTGGCCGCGGGCACCGCCGTGACCGCCTGCGCCGCCGTGGGTATGCCGGTGAGCATGACCCAGGCCGTGGCCGGTGGGCTGGTCGGCGCGGGAGTGGCGCAGGGCGGCGGCCGGGTCCGCTGGTACGCCGCGGTCAAGATCGTCGTGGCCTGGCTGCTGACGCTCCCGATGAGCGCGCTGCTGGCCGCGACCGCGGCGTTCGTCCTGAAGGCACTGAGGGGGACGTGGTGAAGCGATGGCGCCGGATCCGGGACCTCATGACCGGCCGCATGGACGGCGCGCTCACGGACGCCCTGCTCGGCCAGCTCAAGGCCACCAAGGAAGGCGCCTGGCTGGCGATGTCCATGATCGGCGGCGAGGTCGGCAGGACCGGCGCGCACGAGCAGATGCGCGCGATCGAGCACCTCGGCGACGAGGAACGCGCCCGGCTGGTCGAGGAGCTCAAGACCGCCCTGGTCACGCCCATCGACCCCGAGGACCTGTTCCGCCTGTCGCGCTCGATCGACGACGTGCTGGACTCGCTGCGGGACTTCGTACGCGAGTCGCACCTGTACCGGGTGCCCGACCAGATCCGCTTCACGCCGCTGCTCGACCAGGTCATCGTGGGCATCGACGCCCTGGAGAGCGCCGTGCGCGGCCTCGCCGCCCGGCCCTCGGCGGTGGTCCAGGACGCCCTGGAGGCCAAGAAGGCCGGCGGCGCGATCCGGCGCATGTACCAGTACGAGATCTCGCGCATCTTCTCCGGCGAGGTCACCGCGAACGCCCTCAAACAGCGCGAACTGGTACGCCGACTGGAGATCGTGGGCATGGCCATCGGCGAGGCGGCGGACGCCATCGCCGACGGCGCGATGAAACGCTGACCCTCAGGCCCGCCCGGCGAACGCGTCGACGCCGGTCAGCTCGGCCGACAGCCGCCACAGGTGGGCGGCCTGCTCGGGGTCGGTCGCGTAGGAGTAGACCCCGCCTCCGGCGCCGCCGGCCTGCTCGGCGATGTCGCAGTCCTCGCAGTAGACGCCGCCCATGTCGGCGAGCTGCGGCGAGGTGGCCGCCCACACCTGGGTGGCCGCGCCCTGCTCCGGCGTCTTGAAGCTGGTGTTGAGCTGGTTGCCCTGCTCGTCGATCCAGCCCGCCTCGACCATCTCCTGCTTGCTCAGGTGGCGCTGGAGCGGGGTGAGGATGCCGCCGGGATGCACCGCGAAGACCCGTACGCCCGCGTCCTTCGCCAGCTCGTCGAGGTGCACGGCGAACAGCACGTTGGCGGTCTTCGCCTGGCCGTAGGCCTGCCACTTGTCGTAGCCGTGCTCGAACATCACGTCGTCCCAGCGCATGCCGGAGCGCCGGTGGCCCGCGGACGAGACGGCCACGACCCGGAGGCCGCCGCGTTCGACGGCCGGCCACAGGCGGTTGACCAGCGCGTAGTGGCCGAGGTGGTTGGTCGCGAACTGCGCCTCCCAGCCGGGGCCGACCCGCGTCTCGGGGCAGGCCATGATCCCGGCGTTGTTGATCACGAGGTGGAGGTCGCGGCCGGTGGCCAGGAACTCCTCGGCGAAGCGCCGCACGCTGTCGAGGTCGCCGAGGTCGAGCTCGCCCACCTCGGCGCCGTCGATGTCGGCCACCGCCTCCGCCGCCGCCGCCGGACGCCTGGCCGGGACGATGACACGGGCCCCCGCCCTGGTGAGCGCGCGCGTGGTCTGCAGACCGAGGCCGGAGTAGCCGCCGGTGACGAGCGCGAGCCTGCCGGTGAGGTCGATGCCCTTGAGCACCTCGTCCGCCGTGCTTCTGGCGCCGAAACCCGAACCGATCTTGTGCTGAGGCGTTGTCATGGCACCGACGTTACGAATTGAAGTGCGCTCTAAGTCAAACCGACGCGCCCGGCGGCTCAGAGACCGAGGACCGGGGCCAGGCGCCGGAGTTGTCCCAGGGCGTCGTCGAGGTCGGGAGCACCCGGCGAGAGCGGCTGAACGGCCACGTGGTCGGCGCCCGCGTCGAGGTGGGCACGCAACCGCTCGGCCACCCGCCCCTCGTCCCCCCAGGCCACGACGGCGTCGGTCAGCCGGTCGCTGCCGCCGCCCGCGAAGTCGTCGTCGGTGAACCCGAGGGCCCGCAGGTTGTTGAGGTAATTGGGCAGGGTCAGGTAGTAGGCCATGTGGGTGCGGGCGATCTCGCGGGCCCTGGCCGGGGCGCTCGCCAGGACCACGGCCTGCTCGGGCGCCAGCAGCCGGTCGGGGCCGAGGATCCGGCGGGCCTGCGCGGTGTGCTCGGGCGGCACGAAGTAGGTGTGGGCACCGTCGGCCCGGTCTCTGGACAGCTCCAGCATCCGGGGCCGCAGCGCCGCCAGCAGCCGCGGGGCCTCGGCCTCGACCAGGCCCTCCTTGGCGTCGTCCATGCCGTCGAGGTAGGCGCGCATCGCGCTCAGCGGCTTGGCGTAGTCGTGGCCGCGGCGGCCGACCAGCGGGCCGTGGCTGACGCCGATGCCCAGCAGGAAACGGCCGGGGAAGGCGTCGGCCAGCGCCACCGCGCCCGCCGTCATGCCCGTCGCGTCGCGGCCCCAGATGCTGGCGATGCCGGTGGCGACCGCGATGCGGCCGGTGGCGGCCAGCATGCCGGTCGCGGTGGTGAGCGGCTCCTTGCTCTGCCAGCCCTCGTTGATCCAGACGGACCCGTAGCCCAGCCGCTCGATCTCGGCCGCCGCCCGCCGCGCCCGCTCGGCGGGGACCTTGCTGAACAGAGGGTGCCACACCCCGAAGTGCCCGGCCTCCATGACCGCTCCCTCGACTAGAATGTTCGATCGAGATGGAACACTACACCAATGTTCGACCGCCATCGAACAGGACACGCGCCCTGACCCACACCTCTCCCGCCGAGGTCTCGCTCCAGGCCGCGCTCGACGCGCTCGGCGACCCGGTCCGCCGCCGTATCGTCCGCGAGCTGGCGCGGGAGGCCGACTGGTCCCGCGCCTGCGGCACGTTCGCCCACCTGCGGGTGGCCAAGTCCACGCTCAGCCACCACTTCGGGGTGCTGCGCCAGGTCGGCCTGCTGGAGCAGCGCAACGAGGGCACCCGGCGGCTCAACCGGCTGCGCCGCGCGGAGTTCGACGAACGTTTCCCCGGGCTGCTCACCCTCGTGGTCGAGGAGCCGGAGAGCGCCTAGGCGGGCAGACCGGTGGGTAGGGGGTGGCGCATGCAGATCCGACGCCCGTTCGCCCGCAATCTGATCGCCACCACCGCCGCGGTCGCCGCCACGGCCACGCTCGGCAGCCTGGCCACCGCCTCGGGCACGGCCTGGTACCGCACGTTGCGCAAGCCCCGCTGGCAGCCGCCCGCGCAGGCGTTCGGCCTGGTCTGGACCCCGATCTACGGCCTGATCGCCTACGCCGGCGCCCGCGCGCTGACCTCGGGCCACGACCGGGCGGGCCTGGCCCGCGCCCTGGGCGTGAACCTCGCGCTCAACGCCGCCTGGACACCGCTGTTCTTCCGCGCCCGCGCCCCGCGCCTGGCCCTGGCCGACATCGTGGCGCTCGACGCGGCCAACCTCGTGCTCCTGCGACGATTCCTGCGCGCCGACCGCCGCGCCGGGCTGGCCCTGCTGCCCTACGTCGGCTGGACGGCCTTCGCCACCGCGCTCAACGCCTCCATCGCCGCCCGCAACCCCTGACCGGGGCCCCGCCACGACGGACGGGGCCCAGGCCGCACGGTCAGGAGACGCGCAGGTCGTCCACCGCCCAGTACCAGTTGTTGCTCGCGTCGAAGTAGTGGAACCTGACCTTCATCGACGCTGCCCCCGCCGGCACGCTGACCTGGAACGACTCGTTCCTGGCGACCGCGTCGGCCGTGTAGTTCCGCACCAGGGTGTCCGCGCCGCCGTCGAACGACACCAGCACCTGCGCCTTCTGGGCGCCCTCCGCCCGGTAGTGGGTGGCGTAGGACAGCGTGACGGAGGCGCGTCCGGCCACGGTGTAGGCGGGCGAGACCAGGGTCGAGTCGAACGTCCCGGTGCCGTGCGACTTGTCGTCCCATTCGTCGGAGTCGGCGACCGCGAAGATGCCCCTGGACCGGACGTTCAGCTCCCGCTGCTGGTCACGGGCCGCGCGCGACCAGAACTCGTCCGTCGTGAACGCCCAGCCGCGCCACTCCTGCACGCCCCCGGACGGCATCCTGGACACGTCCGCCGACCATCCGGACGGCGGCGTGTGCGTGTAGCCGAGCACGCCGGCCGGGATCCCGGTCTCGTCGGTCCTGCCGGACAGCGTGACGCCCTCGAAGGGATCGCCGGTCCTGGTGTCGACCCGCCTGCCGTCCACCCCGGCCGGTACGCCCAGCCGCAACCCGGTGAAGACCGCGGCCGTCACGTCCACCAGGCGGGTGTCGGCCGGCCGCGCCCCGGCGGCGATGCCGGGCCCGGACGCCAGGACGAACGTGCGGCGTTCCTCGATGGAGGAGCCTCCGTGCCCGCCCGCGTCGGTGTGGCCGTGGTCGGTGGCCACGATCACGGTCCAGCGTTCGCTCGCGTACGACGGCCTGGCCCTGACCGCCGCGAGCAGCCGGCCGATCCGGGCGTCGGCGTCATGGACGGCCGACAGGTACGCGGCCGAGGCGGCGCCGCTGTTGTGCCCGGCGATGTCGATCGCGCCCAGGTAGACGAAGGAGGCGTCCGGGTTCCTGGTCCGCAGGACGGTCTCGGAGACCTGGGTGACACGCTCGTCCTCGGCGGGGTAGCCGGCGGCGTCGCCGTCCAGCACGACCCTGGCGTCGATCCGGGGGCCGAAGGTGCCCTGGTCGCCGAGCGGCCGCCAGTCGAGCGCGGCGTAGGTGGAGTAGGCGGCGTTCGTGTTCTCCAGCCTGGTCAGGAAGTCGGGGTACTGGTCGTAGTGCTTGCCGGCGAAGGTGTTGTCCTTCACGCCGTGCAGGTCGGGCCAGACGCCGGTGGCGATCGTGGACCAGCCGGGGCCGCTGGAGGTGGCGGCCATCGGGTTGGTGTAGAGCAGGCTGGGCCCGAACGTGCCGCCGCTGATCAGGGCGTCGAGGTTCGGGGCGGCGGCGGGGGCGATGCGGTCGTGGCGCAGCCCGTCGAGGCCGATGACCAGGACCTTGTCGGCGCTGATGCCGTTCGGGACGTCGGGGACGGGCACGGGCGCGGCCGGGGCGGTCGCGCCGTTGAAGATCTTGCCCTCGGGAACGGGTGCGGGATCGGCCAGGGCCGCCGGCGCGGGGACCAACACGGCCGCGGCCACGAGAGCGGGCAGGATGCGCCATCGATGCATGGACGTACTCCTCGCTGAGTGCTGGGATGATCCGGCTGAAGGATCTCCAGCGTCAGGTGAGCGCGTGAATAACGTCTTTCCGATGGGCGCCATAGAGGAAAAAGGGGGCCCAAATGGGCAGTAGCCGGCGTCCCGCCGCCCGAGTCGTCTGCCTCGACCGCGACGGGCGGGTCCTGCTCATGCACTGGTACGACCCGGTCAGCGGCAAGGACGTCTGGGAACCGCCGGGCGGCGGCCTCGACCCGGGCGAGACTCCGCTGGAGGCGGCCAGGCGCGAACTGGCCGAGGAGACCGGGCTGCCCGGCTCGGCCGTCCGCGAGCACTGGGTGGACGTCGAGCGCGACTTCTCCTGGCTGGGTGTGCGTTACGTGAAGACCGAGCCGTTCTTCCTGGCCACGTTCGAGGAGGCGCGCCCGCGGGTGACCCCCGCCGCGCTCACCGAGGAGGAGCTCGGCGTCTACCGCGGTCATACGTGGGCCGAGGAGATGCCGTACGGCGTCGAGCCGCCGGAGCTCGCCGACGTGGTGGCCGCCCTGCGCAGCGCCGCCGCACCGCCACACTGAACCGGCGCTACACCTCCGTGGTGAGACCCGCCGTGGCCACGTCGAGGTCGCCGTCGTAGGACTCGGCCGCCGCCGCGAGCGCGGGCTCGGGCGGGGTGCCGGGCCACAGGTGGGTGAGCAGCAGCCGGGCGACGCCCGCCGCCGCGGCGGTGCGGCCCGCGTCGAGCGCGCTGGACAGGTAGGGGGCGTCCTCGTCGGGCACCCGCAGCGGATAGGTGGCCTCGGCCACCAGCAGGTCGGCGCCCGCGGCCAGCGTCACCAGGTCGGCGGACGGCCCGGTGTCGCCCGTGTAGGCCACGACCCGGCCGCCCGCGGTCAGCCGCAGCCCGGCGTTGGGCACGTGGTGCGGCAGCGCGAAGGCGTCGAGCCGGAAGGGCCCGATCTCGCGCGGCGTGCCCGGTTCCAGGTCGTGCAGGGTGAAGCTGCCGGCCAGCATGCGGGCGTTGTCGAGCGCGAGCACGGCGTCGAGCGCGCCGGGCGGCGCGTGCACGGGCAGCGCGGCCGGTGGCGCGTCGCCCAGGGCGCGGGCGCGCAGCAGCGGGTTGAGGTCGGAGCAGTGGTCGGGATGCCCGTGGCTGACCAGGACGGCGTCCACCCGCTCGGCGGGCATGAGGTCGAGCAGCCGCGGCAGCGTGGCGTAGCCGGGGTCGACGAGCACGTGGAACCCGTCGTGCTCGACCAGATAGCCGCTGCACGCCTGGCCCGCCGCCGGCCACGCCCCACATCCGCCCAGCACCGTGATCCGCACGGCGCCGACTCTAGCGTGACCGGTGACCGAGCTCCGACAGCGTGGTGGACATGAGGCCGCGCAGCAGCGCCCCGGCCAGGCCCTCGTGCACGGACTCGACCGGCAGGCCCTTGGCGATGCGGGCCTGGTAGGTCTCGCGGTCGTGCTCGCCGGTGTAGGGCAGCGCGGTCATCGCCACGACCACGGTGGCCCGGGTGCCGCCGCGCGGGAGCACCGCCACGGCGTGGGTGCGCAGGCAGGTCTCGTCGGGGGCGCCGTACCAGCCGCACTTGACGCCGGCGTCGGGCGAGCCGAGCGCCTCGCGGGCGCCGAACGTCTGCTCCCCCGCCACCTGCCGCATCCAGTCGAGGATGGTGGCCGCCACCGGGTCGCCCGCCGCCGCGGCCTGCGCGAACACGGCGTACGCGGCGGCGACCTCGTCGGCGGAGACCTCCACCGAGCCGAAGCGCGACGGGTCGCCGCCCGGCTGGGCCCAGCGCACGCCGGTGCGCCGGTAGAGGTCGTCCAGCAGGACGCGGGGGCCGATGGACAACCACAGGCTGAGCGTGTCGGCGTTCGAGGAGACGACCACGGCCGGCTCGGCGTGGCGGCGCCAGCGGCCGGCGTCGTCGATGTGGTCGGCGGCCACCCAGGCGTAGAGGGGTTTGAGCAGCGAGGCACAGCGCAGCCTGGCGGGGCCCGAGCGCACGCTCACCGTGCGGGCGGGCGGGCCGCCGTAGCCGCGCCTGATGCCCGCGGCCTGCGCGCCGGCGCTGTGGTCGAGGTCTTCCAGCAGGTCATTGAACGCCACCGTCCCACCGTAGACCTACGGGGCACTCCCCCAGCGTCCTTCGTACCACTCCGCGCTCGGTGGCGCGCCGGGCAGCGGGGTCGTGCCGGGGGCGCGCAGGCCGTCGAGCGTGATGGCCAGCAGGCGCTGTTTGACCCGCTGGTGCTCCTCGCTGGGCGGGCCGGGGGCCGGCCTGCTGAACTGCTCGATGAGCAGCGAGACGTCGAGCGTGGTGACGTCGGGTCTGAGCGCGCCGGCCTCGCGGGCCCTCGCGACGAGCCGGTCGGCCAGCTCGGTGGCCCGCCGGGAGGTGCGCCACATCTCGTCGGTGACCTCGATCGTGCCCGCCACCGGGGCAAGCGCGCCGGAGCGGCCCTCCACGCAGGCCCGTACGTACGCCTCCAGCCCGGTCCACGGGTCGGGCTCGGCCAGGGCGGACTCCAGGGCGTCGACCACGCGTTCCATGGCGATCAGGCACAACCGCTGGAGCAGCTCCTCCTTCGTGCGGTAGCGGCGGTAGAGGCTCCCCATGCCCACGCCCGCCTGCTTGGCGATGGCCGACACCGGCGCGTCGAACCCCTGCGTCGTGAACACCTCGTGGGCCGCCTGGAGCAGGCGCAGATCGTTCCGCGCCGCCTCGGCCTGCCTGCCGCGTCCTGCCATGCCGTACAGGATATTGCGGAGCGCTGCGCTCCGATATACCGTGCTTAGTCGGAGCGTAGCGCTCCGACTAAGGAGGCTTGTCATGCGTGCGGTGGTTCTGCGGCGGTTCGGTGGTCCCGAGTCGCTGGTCGTGGAGGAGGTGCCCGATCCCGTCGCGGGGCCGGGGCAGGTGCTGGTCGAGGTGGCGGTCGCGGGCATCACGTTCGTGGAGACGCAGGTGCGCGCCGATCGGGGGCCGCGCCGGGCCGAGCTGCCCGCGATCCTGGGCAACGGGGTGGCGGGCACCGTCCTCGCGGTGGGCGAAGGCGTGGACGCGGCGCTGGTGGGCACCCGGGTGGTCACCACGCTCGGCGGCCGGGGCGGCTACGCCGAGCTGGCGGTGGCCGCCGCCGAGGACCTGATCCCGGTGCCGCCGGGACTGTCGGCGCGGGACGCCGTGGCGCTGCTGGCCGACGGGCGCACCGCCGTGGGGCTGGCCCGCGCCGCCGCGCCGCGGCCCGGCGAGTGGGTGCTGGTGGAGGCCGCCGGAGGCGGGGTGGGCAGCCTGCTGGTGCAGCTCGCCCGCGCCGCGGGGGCGCGCGTGGTCGGCGCGGCGAGCAGCGCCGCCAAACGCGACCTCGCCGTACGCCTCGGAGCCGAGCTGACGGTCGACTACACCGCCCCGGGCTGGGCCGACGAGGTACGCGCCGCGACCGGCGGCCTCGACGTCGTCTTCGACGGCGTGGGCGGCGAGGTCGGCGCCCAGGCGCAGGCCCTGCTGAAGGACGGCGGGCGGCTCAGCGTGTACGGCATGGCCGGCGGCCCGATGACCACCCCCGATCCCCGCCTGACCGCCGTCGCCTGGCCCTCGGCCAACCCACGCGAGCTGGCCCGCGAGGCCCTGGAGCTGGCCGCTACCGGCCGCCTGCGTCCCACGGTCGGCAACGTGCTCCCCCTGGAGTCGGCGGCCGACGCGCACGCCGCCGTGGAGGCCCGTACGGTCCTCGGGAAGTCGTTGTTGCTGCCCGCCCGCGCCAGGACGATCCTGGTCACCGGCGCCACCGGCAACCAGGGCGGCGCGGTGGCCAGGACGCTGCTGGAACGCGGCTGGACGGTCCGCGCCCTGGTCAGGGACCCGGCCTCGGCCGCCGCCCGCGCCCTGTCCGCGCTCGGCGCCACTCTGGCGAAGGGCGACCTGGACGACCCCGCCTCGCTGCGGGCCGCCATGACGGGCGTGCACGGCGTGTTCAGCGTGCAGGCCCTCGCCCTGACCGAGGACGGGCCGGCCCGCGAGGTGCGCCAGGGCATCGCGGTCGCCGACCTGGCCGCCGGGCTGGGCCTGGCCCACCTGGTCTACAGCTCGGTCGGCGGCGCCGAGCGCGACACCGGCATCGAGCACTTCGCGAGCAAGTGGGCGGTCGAGCGGCACATCGCGGAGCTGGGCCTGCGGGCCACCGTCCTGCGACCGGTGTTCTTCATGACGAACCTGCTGTACTACGCCGAGCCCGCCGGGGACGAGCGGGTCATCGCGCTGCCGTTCCGGCACATGCAGCTCGTCGCGCCCGAGGACATCGCGCACTTCGTGGCGGAGGCGTTCGAGCATCCCGACGAGTACGCGGGCCGGGCGCTGGAGCTCGCGGGCGACGAACGCACCGGCCCGGAGCTCGCCGAGATCTACCAGCGCGTCACCGGCGTCCCCACCCGGTTCGAGCAGACCCCGACCGGCGGGGAACGCATGTACGAGTGGTTCCTGGAGAGCGGCTACCGGGCCGACGTCGCCGCGCTCCGCGCCCGGCACCCCGGCCTGCGCACGTTCGAGGGTTTCCTGCGCGACCGCCTGGCCCGCTGAGCCCGGGTCAGCCGAGCGCCGCCGTGAAGCGGGCCCGCAGGTCCGACAGGCGCTGGACCGGCTCGGCGCTGTAGACGAGGCGGACGTAGCGGGGGGCGACGTCCTCGCCCCAGGCCGTCATGGGGGTGGCGGCGATCCGCCCGCGCTCCAGCAGGCGGGCCGACAGGTCGGCGGCGGTCAGGCCCATGGCCTCGGCGTCCACCAGGACGGACCAGCCGCCGCCCGCCCGTACCACCGGCAGCCCATCGAGCTGGGCGAGCACGGTGTCGTGGCGGGCCTGGTACTCGGCCGCCGCCTCCGCCACGCCCGCGCCGGCCGGGTCGGTGAGGGTGACGGCGGCGCCGTACTGGTGGTAACCGCTGGCCACGGTGGTGTTGTAGATGGTGGCGACCATGATCCGGGACATGATGTCGGCCGGGCCGGCGACCCAGCCGATCCGCCAGCCGATCATCCGGTACTCCTTCGACATCGACCCGATGATGATCGTGCGCTCGGCCAGGCCGTCCACCTGGCACGGGCTGATCCGCGGGTGGCCGTCGAAGACGATGCGCTCCATGGCGGCGTCGTAGATCAGGTACGCGCCCGTACGCTCGCAGACCCGCGCGACCGCCTCCCAGTCCTCCCGGTCGAGCACCACGCCGGACGGCATCGACGGGCTCATCAGCAGCAGCGCCGCCGCCGCGGGCACCTGGCCCAGCGCCTCGCGGTCCAGCCGCCAGAGCCCGCCGTCCACCCGCAGGGGCACCAGGTGCGGGCGCGCGCCCGACAACCGCACCCGCTGGAGCAGACCGGCGTACGTGGGGTCGGTGAGCACCACGGGCTCGCCCGGCTCGGTCGTGGCCAGCAACACGGGCATCACCGCCGACGTGCCGCCGGAGGTGACGCAGATCTGCCGCAGCGGGTCGTAGTCGATCCCGGTACGCGCCCGCAGCTCGGCGGCGATCGCCTCGCACAACACGGGCAGGCCGGTGAACGGCAGCCAGCTGTTGCCCGTCCCCTCCTCCAGGGACCGCCTGGTCGCGGCCACGGCGACCGGCGGGGGCGGGACGTCGGTGTCCAGGTTCTCCAGGCGCAGGACGTCGGGGTCGGCCCCGGCGGCGGACGCCACCTTGTCGATGTCGAACGGCTGCACCTGCGCGAACCGCGAGTTGGGCCGCATGACTGCACCTCCATGCCTCGTTCCGTATATGGAACACCACCTTGAATCCCGGGGAACACGGGTGTCAAGGGCCGGCACGGAGGTGCCCGCGGCGGTCAGCTCAGGTTGCGGTCAGGTCAGGCTGCGGTCGGCCGGGCCGTCGTAGTGGTCCGGGCCCTGCATCGACAGGTCCAGCGGCTGGACCATGTCGGAGTTCGTGGAGGCCCGCCAGCCCTTCTCCCTGGTCGCCTCCTCGATCGAGTGCGCGCACAACGACAATGACCTGCACACGATGAACATGGCCTTGAGCTGCAGCGGCTCGTAGCCCATGTCGAGCCCGACGCAGCCCATCGAGCCGGGGCCGTTGATCCAGATCCGGCGGCCGAAGACGTCCTCGGTGGCGTCCTCCATGGCACGGGCGATCCCGACGTACCGGCCGGTGACGCCCAGTTCGTCCGACAGCTCCAGCAGGCGGGCGGTGCGCGGGTCGCGGATGTGCTGGGCGTGGTGGAATCCGGGCATGCGCTCGCGGCGTTCGCGCATCTCGGCGACGACCTTGGCGGCGGCCTCCCGGTCGCTCAGCCCGTCACGCTCGGCCCGCTCGCCGACCGCGAGGAACATCTCGGCCGGCCGGTCGGCGGTGCCGTGCAGGCGGCCGATACCGGCGACGCCCGCCGCGACGGCCGCGTTCAGCTCGGCGCCGCCGGAGGTGGCGAAGCGGACGGTGGCCGAGGAGGGCGACATGGCGTGCTCGGCCATGTTCACCAGGATCGCCTCGGTCATCCGGCCCACTTCCGGCGTCGGCAGCTCACCGCGCAACACCAGGTGGAAGTGCTCGGCGAAGGAGATGTTGCCGGTCAGCTCGTTGACGTCGTACCCGCGTACGACGATCCGGTCCTTGTTCTTCCAGGCGATCGCCGTCTCCCAGGCGAACGGCTTCTTGTCGGTCAACGGCCTTTCCTTTCAGGGAAGTAGACGCACGCCGGGTCGATCTCCTCGCGCAGCAGGCGAAGCTCCTCGGGATCCGGCAGCACCACAATTTCCAACGAGTCCCGAAATTTCGGGGTAAAACCTGTGTTTTCCAGTACGTCCGCAACGCTCGCGCCCGGCATGAGGGCCGTCACGGTCAGCGCCGAATCCTCGGCCTCCATCACGCACAGGTCGGTGACGACCTTGACGCGCAGCGGCCCGAGCCCGGCCTTGGCCCGCTCCCCCGGCCCGCCCAGGAACCCCGGGCTGGTGACGTAGTCGCACCGGGCGGGGAACCGCCGCCGTTCGTGGTCGGTCAGGATCACCACCTGCCGGCAGTGGCTGGCGATGTCGTTGGCCCCGCCGCTGCCGGGCAGCCGCACCCGCGAGCCGTCCGGCCTCGGCACCCAGGTGGAGTTGATGTTGGCGTACTCGTCCACCTGGGCCCCGCCGAGGAACCCCGTACGGACCAGCCCGCGCTGCACCAGCCCGCCCAGCGCCTCGAACAGCGACCCGTGCCGCGCGGCGCCGTGCATCAGCCGGGGATCGACGACCGAGACCGGCGTCGGCACGACCTTCGGGAACATCACGCCCGACTCGATGACGAGCTTGGCCTCCGGCGCGTGGGTGCGCTGGGCGAGCGTGGCGGCCAGCAGCGGCAGCCCGGTGCCGACGATCACCAGGTCGCCGTCGCGGATCTGCCGCGCGCCCTCGACCACCAGCAGCTCCCTGGGCAGGGCGCCCTGCTCCCCCGGTGCGCTCAAACCAGCCTCCCCATCTGCTCGGCCAGCCCGTTCCGCAGCGTCCCGGCGGGGTCGCGGGCCTTGAGGTAGTCGTCGAAGGACGCGCCCAGGTTGGCGGCGATCCACTCGCGCAGCTCGGCGTCCCCGGCCCGGCCCAGCGCCTGGTACTCCTTGATCTCCGGCTCGGCGAAGTCGTACTCGCGGTAGACCGAGGTCGGGAAGGCGCCGAAGGGCCGGTGGACGACGGCGCTCACGTACGCCTCCGGGATCGTGACCTGCTCGGGCCGGTCGGCGAACGCCCCGGCGGGCAGCACCTCCTCGGCCGACACGATCGTGGCCCGCGCGGCCCTGACCATGTCCACCTCATGGGAGGTAACCCCCTCGATCACGACATTTCCGGAAAGGTCGGCGCGGTTCGCGTGGATGATCGCCACGTCCGGCGTCATCGCCCGCAGCAGCACCACCGGCTGCCCCGTCCACGGATCGGCCGACTCCACCGCCACCCCGGCCGACACCAGGTCGGCGAGCAGGTCGGTGCCCAGCAGGCTGCGCGTCGGCAGGAAGGGCACCCCGATGGCACCCGCCGCGAAACGGGTGGCCATCGCCAGGTGCGAGTGGTCGCCGACGGCGACCTCGCCGCGCTCCACGGCCCGGCGCCAGGCGAACAGCGTGCCGTAGCGCTCCAGGTTGCCCGTGCCCTGCTCGGTACGGACCACCAGGCCCGCCGCGACCAGCATGTCGAGCGGCAGCGACAGGTTGCAGCCGACCACGGTCAGCCCGCCGATCCCCTGCCTGATCACCTCGTGCACCAGCGCCATCGGGCAGCGGTTGATGTTCTGGCCGCCCATCCCGACGACGGCCCCGGCGGGGACGTACCGGGCGACGGCCTCTGCCGCCGTCAGTAACTTATGCACGCCGACCGCCATTCGGTGTAGAAGTCCCAGACCTGCGGCGAGCACTCGGGCGGGCCGAACTGCGACAGCTTGGCGCCCATGTGCGGCAGATGCGCGTACGCGCCGACACCCGGCCGGTTGACGTGCAGCATGCCCGCCTCGAAGCGGTCCAGGGCCTCGAAGATGGTCGCCGGGTCCTGGGTGAAGATCGTGCCGCTCATGCCGTACCGGACGGAGTTGGAGATGCGCATGGCGTCGTCGAAGCCGTCGCAGTCCACCACGGACAACACCGGCCCGAAGATCTCCTCCTGGGCGATCTCGCTGTCCCAGGGCACGTCGCGCAGCACGGTCGGCTGCACGTAGCAGCCCTCGGGCACGCCCTCGGTGTGCCGTTCGCCGCCGATGGCGACCTTGGCGCCCGCCTCCTGCGCCGCCTTGACCGCGTCCAGGCAGGCGCGCATGCGGGTCTCGTTCACGACCGGGCCGATCGTGGCCTCGCCGGACAGCCCCGGTCCCACCTTGAGCCCGGCCACCTCGGCGACCAGCTTGGCCAGGAACTCCTCCTTGACCGCGCGGTCCACGATCACCCTGGAAGTGGCGCTGCACCGCTGCCCCGACTGCCCGAACGCGCCGAACACGGTGGCCTTGACCGCCTTGTCCAGGTCCGCGTCCGCGAGCACCAGGACCGCGTTCTTGCCGCCGAGTTCGAGCTGGGTGCGCAGCAGGCGCGGCGCTCCGGCCTGGTGGATGGACAGGCCCACGGGCAGCGAGCCGGTGAAGCTGATCCCGGCCACGCGCGGGTGCGCCACCAGCGCCTGGCCCGCCGCGACGTCGCCCTGTACGAGGTTGAGCACCCCGGCGGGCACACCCGCGTCCACGAACGCCTCCACCAGCAGCGCGGAGGTCAGCGGCGTGAACGGCGACGGCTTGAGCACCGCCCCGCATCCGGCCAGCAGCGCCGGGGCGACCTTCCACATGGGGATGGCCAGCGGGAAGTTCCACGGCGTCACCAGCCCGACCACGCCGATGGGCGCCCGGAAGGTGTAGGAGAACGTGCGCGGCTCCTCGGCGGGCAGCGTCTCGCCCTTCAGCCTGCGTCCCTCGCCCGCCGTGAAGTCGAGGATGGCGAGGGCGCGCTTGACCTCGCCGCGTGCCTCCTTGATGAGCTTGCCCTGCTCGCGGGTGATCGCCTGGGCGAAGTCCTCGGCCCGCTCCTCGATCAGGCGTTCGGCGGCGCGCAGGTACTCGGCGCGCTTGATCGGCCCGAGTCCCTTCCACTCCGGCATCGCGGCGGCGGCGGCCTCCACGGCCAGCTCGACGTCCGCGCCACCGGACTCGGCGAAGTCCCCGATGTGGTCGGAGAGGTCGCCGGGGTTGATGTTCGGCCGGGTCTGCCCGCTCTCGGGGGCACGCCATTCGCCGCCGATGTGGTTGAGCAGGTAGCGACTCGGGATCGTCGCCATCGGGTTCCTTTCCGGTCAACTTCTAGTACGGCAAAGCCTCACGGGCCGGGATGTTCCGGACAAGGGGGATAAGACCGATGCCCCCGATAGACAGCCGTTATATGAGTCTGCCTATGGCGGCGATAGGCAAATCACACGTTGGCCGAACCGTTCCTCTGCACTAGACATGCCGGGGAAAAGACCTGCTCACGGCACTTGTCGAATTCACCCGGAATTAACCGAGGGTCCATATGAAGAATCGCACATGGGCGGTAATTGCCGCCTCATCCCTTTTCGCCCTCACCGCGTGCGGCAGTTCGGCCGGCGCCGGTGAATACGACTGGTCCGCCGCCCCGGACACCGCCAAGATCGCCGCCCAGGGCAAGGAACTGCCGACCTACGGCCTGGCTCCCGACTGGGCCAACTACGGCGAGGTCGTCAAGACGTTCTGCGCCAAGCACCAGGGCACCTGCGCCCACAAGGACACCGACATGTCCTCCTCGGAGGAGATCGTCAAGTTCGACGCCGAGAAGGACAACCCGATCGGCACGGCCAGCGACATCGGCCTCATGTGGGGACCGGTGGCCGAGGCCAAGGGCGTGGTCCCGGCGTACCTGCCGCCCTCGGCGGGCAAGCTCAAGGACTGGCAGAAGGGCAAGGGCGGGTGGGTCGCCACGTTCGTGGGCGCGCCCGCGTTCGTGGTCAACACCGACAAGGTGACCAACCCGCCCAAGAGCTGGCAGGACCTGCTCAAGCCCGAGTACAAGGGCCAGATCGCCATCAAGAACCCGGCCTCGTCCGGCACCGGCCAGGCCATGGTCGTGGCCGCCGCGGTCGCGGGCGGCGGCTCGGTGGACGACCTGACCCCCGCCTACGCCTACTTCAAGAAGCTCAAGGACGCCGGCAACCTCAGCGACGTCAAGATGAGCGAGGAGACCCTGGAGAAGGGCGAGGCCCCCATCCAGATCAACTACGACTTCAACGGCCTGGCCCAGAAGTCCGCCCTGAAGGCCAAGAACGTCAACGTGGACGTGATCATCCCCTCCGACGGCTCGGTCTGGTCGCCGTCCGGGATGATGATCAACAAGTACAACACCGCCAAGGGCGACTTCCTCAAGGGTCTGCTCGACTACGTGCTCTCCGACGAGGCCCAGACCCTGTTCGCCAAGTTCGGCGCCCGGCCGATCCGCGCGCTCAACGGCGACCTCCAGCTCCCGGCCGAGGCCAAGGCCAACTGGCTGCCCGAGGAGTCGTACGCGCCGGTCAAGGAGATCGAGATCACGAAGGTCAATCCCGAGCAGATCGTCGCCGACTGGGAGGCCAAGGTCCTCGCGTGACTTCCTCAGTACCCCAGCCCGTGACGGCGGAGAGAGCGGTCTCTCCGCCGTCCGCGGCGCGCCGTCGCAGGCCGCCGGCGAAGCTCCTGGCCGCCTGGGGACCGGCCCTGCCGCTGCTGCTGTTCACGCTGGCCACGCTGGTGCTGCCGGCGCTGCGGCTGCTGCACGACACCTTCGCCCTGCCCGGCGGCGGCTACGGCTTCGACCACATCGTCAAGGTGGCCGGAAACCCGGTGGACCGCCAGGCCATCGGCGGTTCGCTCGCGCTCGGCCTCACCCAGGCCACGCTGGCCACCGCGCTCGGCGCCCCCGCGGCATGGCTGATCACCCGGATGCGCCTCGGCGGCCGGGCCTTCTGGTTGTCGCTGATGAACGTGGCCTCCAACTTCGCCGGCATCGGCCTGGCCTTCGGGTTCGTCGCGCTGATCGGCTCGACCGGCATGCTGACGCTCGTGCTCAAGGGCCTGTTCGGGATCGAGGACAACCCGTTCCCCTCGCTCGGCTCCTTCAACGGCATGAACATCGTCTACCTGTACTTCAACATCCCGATGTTCGTGCTGCTCACGCTGCCCGCGCTGAGCGTGCTCAAGGACGACTGGCAGGAGGCCGCCGCGGTCTGCCACGCCACCAGGTGGCAGTTCTGGCGGTACGTCGGCCTGCCGGTGCTCGCGCCGTTCGTGATCGCGGGCTGGCTCCTGGTCTTCACCTGGACGATCGGCGTCTACGCCGTCGCGTACGCCATCGGCTCCTCCCCCAGCGCGACCAAGCTCATCACCCTGCAGATCGGCACCACGTTGGAGACCTCGGTGTTCGGCCTCGGCCGCGCCGCCGTGCTGTCGGTGCTGCTGATGATCCTGGCCGTCGGGGCGACCGCGCTCTACCGGCTCTCGCTCAGGCGCGCGGCGAGGTGGCTGTGAGACGTCGTGTCTTCCTCGGCCTGCTCGCCGTCTACTTCGGGTTGCCGCTGCTGGCCGCCCTGCTGTACTCCCTGGCCACCCGCTGGACCGACACGCCCCTGCCGGACGGCTACACCCTGGCCCACTGGACCGGCGTGTTCGCCAAGCCGGACGTCATGGCCGCGCTCGGCCGCTCGCTCGTGCTCTCGGCGGTCGTCGTGGTGATCGAGATCGTGCTGGTCGTGCCCGCGGCGTACTGGTCGGTCGTGCACAACCCGCGCATCGGGTCGATCGTCCAGACGATCTCGGTGATCCCGTTCGCCATCCCGTGGGTGGTCGTCGGCGCGGGCCTCCAGCTCGTCACCAAGTCGGTCGCGCCCGAGCTGTTCGGCACGTTCTGGTTGCTGGCCGCCGCGACCGCGGCGATCGCGTTCCCGTTCATGTACCGGGCGGTGGAGAGCTCGCTGCTGGCCGCGGGCGGCGTCCGGCTCAGCGAGGCCGCCGCCACGTGCGGCGCCGGGCCCGCCGCCACGCTGGTCAGGGTGATCTTCCCGGCGATCCGCGGCGGGGTGGTCTCCGGCGCGCTGCTCGTGATCGCGACCGCCATGAACGAGTTCGCGCTCGCCAAGATCCTCACCGGCGTCAGCTACGAGACGCTGCCGCTCTGGTCGGCCCGGCAGTTCGTCTCCAGGACGCTGGGCGACCCCAACGCGCTGGCCGTCGTCACCATCTTCACCTTCGGCCTGCTGTTCGCGCTGTCCGCGCTGGTCGTCTGGCTCGGCCGCGGCCGGGTGAGCGCGTCCATGGCCACCGCTCCGGTCCAGAAGGGCACCACTCCATGAGCCACGTCGTACTCGACCGCATCACCAAGCGCTACGCCGGCCACACCGCGCTGAACGGCGTGAGCGTCAGCGTCGAGCAGGGTGAGCTGCTGGCCCTGCTCGGCCCGTCGGGCTGCGGCAAGACCACGCTGCTGCGCTGCATCGCGGGCCTGACCGGGTTCGACGGCGGGCAGCTGACGATCGGCGGCGCCGACATGGCCGGCGTGCCGGTGCGCAAGCGGCCCATCGGCATGGTCTTCCAGTCGTACGCGCTGTTCCCCAACCTCACCGTACGCGGGAACGTCGCCTTCCCCCTGACCGTCAGGAAACGGCCGAAGGAGGAGGTCAGGGCCCGCGTGGCCGAGATGCTGGACCTCGTCGGCCTGGAACACCTCGGCGACCGCCTGCCGAACCAGCTCTCCGGCGGCCAGCAGCAGCGCGTCGCCCTGGCCCGCGCGCTCTCCCCCCGCCCCGAGGTGCTGCTGCTCGACGAGCCGCTGTCCGCCCTGGACGCCCAGGTACGCCACCGCCTGCGCGACGAGGTGCGCCGCATCCAGCACCAGCTCGGCATCACCACCGTCTTCGTCACCCACGACCAGGCCGAGGCCCTCGCCATCTCCGACCGGGTGGCCGTGATGAACGCCGGCGACATCGAGCAGTGCGGCCCGCCCGCCGAGATCTACACCGCGCCCTCGACCCGCTTCGCCGCCGGCTTCGTCGGCAACCGCAACACCCTCGAACTCGACGCGGTGGCGGGCCGCGTCACCGCGGGCGGCGCGTTCGACGTCGAGGCGCCCGCGCCGCGCGTCCTGTGCATGTTCCGCCCCGAGGACGTCGAGCTGGCCAAGGACGGGCCGGGCGCGCGGGCGGTCGTCGACGTGACGGTGTTCCTGGGCGCGACCACCCGCGTGTACGCCCAGGCCGGCCCTTCGGTGATCTTCGCCGACGTACCGTCCAGGGCCGCCGCGGGCCTGTCCCCCGGGGACGAGGTGCGCCTGCGGGTCGCCGCCGACCACGTCCAGGTGTTCCCCGCCTGACCGCCCCCGCCTGACCGCCCCCGGCCCTCAGCCACCGATCCCGAACCAGGCCGCGGCGGGCGCGCCGACCGGCACGCCGGTCAGGGCCAGCGCCGTCGGCACCTTCCACCACAGCGAGGGCCCCGGCCCGGTCACGAACGCCGCGACGGCCCCCGACGCGGCGAAGACCGCCGCCGCGCCCACGGCGTGCGCGGCGGTGGACGGCCACGACGGCAACGTCTTCCCGGCGGCCCAGAACGCCACCGCCGCCCAGGCGGTCACCGGCGCCGCCCGCCACCCGGGCCGCACGTCCACACGTTCCAGGGCGAACGCCGTCCCGGCGAGCATGACCAGGCTGATCACCAGGAGGGTGCCGAGGGCCGGGGCCAGGCAGTCCCAGTCCGAGCAGCCGACGCCCGCCCACACCAGCCGGACGGTGGCCCACCACAACAACCCCAGTGCCCCGCACACCGCCGCGGCTCGCCCCATACGCCCCGTCATGCATCAATCGTGCCACCATCAGGACGAACAGGCCGCGCGGCGGTCGTCCGCCTCGGCCTCGGCGGTCCTGCCGAGGGCGCGCAGGGCGACGGCGCGGTTGGCGTACAGGTCGGGTTGCCGGTCCAGCTCGATGGCGCGGGTCAGGTCCGCGACCGCGCCTTCCCCGTCGCCCGTGGCGTGGCGCAGCACTCCCCGGTTGCCCCAGGCGGCGGCCAGCTCGGGGGCGTGCTCCACAGCCAGGTCGAGTGCCGCCCCGGCCTCCTCGAAGCGGCCCGCCGCCGTCTCCAGCTGGCCGAGCACGGTGAGCAGGTGCGGGTTGCCCGGCGCGCGGGCGAGCCCGGCCGTCACGTCGGCCCTGGCCTCCTCGTCCCGTTCGGAGGCCGCCAGCAGCCCGGCGCGGTTGATGTAGGCGTCCAGGCAGGAGGGGTCCAGCTCGATCACCGTGCCCAGGTCCGCGAGCGCCCCCTCGACGTCCCCCCGCACCGTACGCAGCTCCGCCCGGTTGTAGTACGCCTCGGGCAGCGGCGGCCCGGCCCGCATGGCCCGTTCGTAGTCGGCCAGCGCCTCCTCGGTCCGGCCCAGCCCGAACAGCAGGTTCCCGCGTTCGAGGTAGGTGTCGGGGAAGGCCGGGTCGATGGCGACGGCGGCGGCGTAGTCCTCCAGGGCCTCCTTGGCGCGGCCGAGCGCGGCGAGGAGCTGGGCCCGGTTGGTCAGCAGCACCATCCGGTGCAGCGGGTGCCGCTCGCCCAGCTCGCCGGCCAGCTCGACGGCCGACTCGACCAGTGACAACGCCGCTTCCAGGCGTCCGTGCCGCAGCTCGATCAGTGCCAGGCCGTTGCGGTCGAAGCCGAGTTTGAAGGCCCGTTCCAGGGGGTCGGGCAGCAGGCCGGAGATGGCGATGGCCTCGTTGATCCAGCGTCTGGCCCGGCCCAGGTCGCGGCGGGCCGGGTCGGGGTGCCGGGCGTCGAGCATGGCCGTCCCGTACGCGGCGGCGGCGTGCATGACCGGGTCCTGGCTGGCCGCGCGTACCCGGTGCCACAGCGCCCGCGCCTCCCGGATGCGGCCGAGCCCGCCGAGCGCGGTGGCGGTGCGCTGGGCGAAGGGCCACCACAGGGCCTCACCGGGCTCGGTCCGGGCCAGGCCGAGCTGCCCCAGCTCGACGGCGGCGGGCAGGAAACCATCGCGCATGCATCGGTCCACCAGAGGCCACAGCTCGTCGGGGGTGCGCTCGTCGGCGGGCGGCTCGGGGCCGTCCGCGTAGATCATGATCGTGAGCGTGCCGGGCGGGACGCGCCGCGTCATGACATCCAGCAGCTCGGTGTCGGTGGGGTCGGCGTGCGCGCCGTTGCACACCGCGAGCGCCGCGCCGGGCCGTACGGCGTCGCGGACGAACTCGGCGATCCCGTTGGCCAGCCTCAGCGTACGGCGGGGCGCCGGCACCAGGATGCGTTCCTCGTCGGGCAGCGCGGCGTCGAGGGTCACCCGCCGGGCGGGCACCCGCCCGGCCAGGTCGGGCGCGGCCGCCCGGATCTCGATGTCGTGCGCCGCGACCAGTTCGGGCGGTGCGGCCGGCACCAGGTGCCGCAGCAGGGCGGCCCCCACGGAGTAGGGGCCGCGCGGCCGGCGATGCGCGTCTATGACCGGCATCAGCAGCCGCACGGCCCCCCATCGGACAGGTGGCCCGCCCCGGACCGCGAGGTGGGCCCTCGCCTCTGTCACCCCTTGTGGATGACGCTGGAGGTCCCTGTGAGCCGCGCGGTGCCAGGCTTTCGAACGACGATGCGCTTCATGACGCGCCCCCTCCATTGGGTTAGATTCACCATTATTCGGACACCCAACCGAATATCAAGATTTATGGTGAATTACGTGGCGGTATAGCGAATTAGAAGCACCTGACATTTGGCCGCGTCACTCAGCCTGTTGAGACCGAAACCAGTGCTCCACCGCCGCGACCCGCGTCTGTTCGGATTCCTCCATCAATGCGCACAGACACCGCCCGACCAACGTGACGGACTGACAACAGCCGGGCCCCGGCAACTTCTTGGCCCGTACGATCGCGGTAGCCCGCCCGATCAGCCGCTCCAGGCTCGGCTCCCCGCCGCCCTTCAGCGCGTGGGCGTTCCACGGGCACGCCTCGACGTCCCGGCACGCGCTCTTGGCGATGAACGGCGCGGGCCCGGCCTCGAACCGCAGCCGGTCCTCACGTTTGATCCGCAGGTCGGCCAGGACGAGCGCCGCGCGCCGGGAGACCGCCAGCAGGTCGCGCCTGCCCGACCGGTCCTGTGTTCCCTTGGCGGCGCCCCGCTCCGGCAGGGCCAGGAGCATCGCCACCGCCATCAGGCCGCCGCCTGTCACCATGCTCCAGCCCACCTGCTCGTTGAACCAGATCACCGCGATGGCGGCCACCCAGATGGGCTGCGAGGACATCATGATCGCGCTCGGCACGGCCGGTACGTGCTTCTGCCCGTACGAGCGGGCCAGGAACCCCAGGGCGCACGACACCACGGCCAGGTGCGCCAGGATCACCCAGTCGGGCAGGCTGGACGGCAGCGTGATCCCGCCGCGCAGCGCGAACACCCCGGTGAGCACCCCGATCGTGAAGAGCTGGATCACGGTCAGCGCGTACGCGGGGAACCGCTCCCCCGTTCCGGAGAGCTGGGCGAGCATGAGCGTGTGGCCCGAGTAGAGCGCCGCGGCCGAGAGCGTGACACCGAGCGCGAGCAGCGAGACCTCGTGGTCCTCGATCCCGCGCAGCAGCGTGAACACGGTCATCCCCGCCATGGCCAGCACCACGCCCGCCCACACCCGCCGGGGCGCCCGGCTCCTGAACATCACCAGGGCCATGACGGGCGTGATGAGCACGCTGCACCCGACGGCGAACCCCGACACCGCCGAGGGCAGGCTGTGCAGCGCCAGCGCCTGGGCGGTCTGCCCCACGCCGAACAGCAGCCCCAGCACGACCCCGTTGATCCACGTCCGGCGCGACAGCCTCCGTAGGCAACCGGGCCGGATGAGCAGCAACGTGACCGCCGCGATGAGATAGCGCTCGGCGAGCAGATCCTCTACGGGTAACCGGAGGATGAGATCCTTCATCAGCGGAAACGCCGACCCCCAAGCGGCGCTGACGAACAACAGAAGCACGGCTCCCAGGAGGGGTCGGGGAGCGGGCACGACTGCCATGGAGGAGAGCATGCCACTACTAAGAGCATCCGCCAGAGCACGCGGCGAAGCTGGTGAGGTTCCTGTTCCACTCAGAGGTAAGAGCCTCATTCGCGGGTTCGAACATCCATACCAGCGGCGGCGAAATGGGCTCTCTACAGCGGTTACTGCCTAGTACAGCAGAGGATCTCCCCATTCGCACCGCGTACGGACACGATCGCGTACGGTGCGAACGCGCATGGAAGGCCGTCACTCACAGCGAGCGCCGAGGCGGTGTGGCCACGCCTGAGCGTAAGGGGCGCGGGAGCCGGCCGGGGGCCGAAAGGGAGAACAAGCCAAGAGCCCCAGGAGGGGGTGGGGCACGGCCTCGGACCGACGACCAGCCGGACCCGGTACTTCGTGGATCTAGAACTCCAGAGCCGGCGCGGGCTCCAGCCGTTTCTCGCCGTAGACGACGACGAGATCGCCCACCTGGCTGCGTGACAGCTCACGCCAGCCCTGGCGGGCGTACAGCGCGAGGGCGGCGCCCTGGTTGAGCGTGGTGTCGCCTCTCAGGCTGTTGAAGCCGAGCTCCAGCGCACGCTCTTCGAGGGCCGAGAGCATGGCGGCGCCGAAGCCGCGCCGCTGGAACTCCGGATGCACCCTCAGCCTGCAGACCTCGACCGTGTCGCGGTCGACGGGCTTCAGCCCGCCCATGGCGACCACCCGCGAGGCGCTCTCGCCCACGAGGAAGTCACCGCCGCAGGCCAGGTAGATCTCCTGGATACGGGGGAAGTCGTCGTCGTAGTAGACGCCGTCGCCGGGCGACAGGCCCACCTCGGCGAGGCAGATCCGGTGTAGCGCGAGGATGGTGTCGAGATCGGACCAGCGGTACCGCCGGATCTTCAACGTCATCCACCGCTCCCTTCCTTCTGGGCCGTCCTCCGGCGCCGCAGCTGGGCGCTGTAGTCCGGCAACATGGGATGTTTGTCGACCTTTTTCATGATCGCCTGCTCCAGGGCGAGCGCCGGGCGGATGATGAGGTCCGTAAGGTATTCATCCCCCAACATGCGCAAGGCGTTCGTGCCGATGGTGAGGGCTTCAGCGATGTCACCTTCCAGCAGGCGGCACTGGGCCTGGTCGAGCCTGATCAGGGTCTGGTCGAGTACGTGGTCCTCGTACTTGCCGAGCGCCTGGTCGAGCACCACCTCGGCCTCCAGGGTCTGGCCCAGCTTGGTGAGCACGTCGCCCTGGTAGAAGTAGAGCTGCTTCTCGGTGTAGCCGAAGGCCATGTCCTCCTGCTCGTCGCTGCGCATGGCGGAGAAGGCGTTCCTGGCCCGGGCCAGCGCGCGCTTGGCCTGGTCGACGACCTCCTTCTTGCTGTCGGTGCCGGAGAGCATCGCCAGCGCCCGCGCCTCGACGACCGGTGCCATGGCCTGGGCCACGCACGGCGTGGCGCCCGCCAGGTCGCGGCTCTTCTTGGCCAGGTTGAGCGCCTCGCGGGCGTCGCCGTAGTAGAGGGGGACGAGCGACTCCCTGGCCGTGATCCACGCCCGCAGCGCGCGGTCGCCGGTCTCGTCGGCGGCGATGCGGCCGGTACGGAAGAAGGACCGGGCCAGCCGGTGGTCACCGAGGTTGATCATCACCATGCCGCTCAGGCCGGACAGCTGCGCGGCCATGCGGCACAGCCGGTCCTGGAGGTCGATCGGCTGGCGGCGGGACAACGCCGTACGGACCGCGCTCAGCTCCAGCAGGACGTCGCACAACAGGCGCAGAGGGGGCGTCGTCGTGTACTGGCGGCCGAAGGCGAGCGTCGCCTCCTCCCACTGGTCGAGCATCCCGCCCGAGACGGTGGCCGACACCAGCGTCTCGTCCATCCGCCGCCGGATGCCCTCGCACGCCCCCACCACCGGCCCGTCGAACTCCTGGCGGTGCGAGGCGTCGGTGTTGTTGAGCAGATTTAACAACGTGCGCCGCAGGATGTTCTCGTCCTCCTGGGCGTCGGCCTCGGCGACCATCGGATGGATGACCAGGTCGCGGTGGATCGACGCCGAGCCCTTGCGAATGGCGGGCTCGCCGAGCACACCGGAATTGCGGTGGCCGTGGCCGCAGATGCAGGGCCCGTCGAAGCCGAGCTCGACGGGCTCGACCCGGTAGACCGTGCACAGGTAGTGCAGGTACTCGGGCCCCGGACGCTTGAGCCCGCTCTCGTACGCCGACAGCAGGGTCTCGCCGATGCCCGGCGGCGCCTTCGCGTCCCGTTCGAAGAGCGCCCGCACCTGTTCGATCACGTCCGCGAGCGCGATGCCGTAGGAGAGGCGATGCGCCTTGATGCGGGTCGTGCTGAACTGCGGTGAACACGCCTCGTGGATCTCTTCAGCTATCTGGGCGGACGTACGCCCGGTGGCAAGGCCTTTGGCCCTGATCCGCCGGGCGATCTCCGTTTCCCTGTGCTGTCTGCCGGACATCCCGGCCCCTCTCCCGATGTCTGACCGGTCGCGACTGGTGACTCAGCGTAGCCCTCAGGTAGCTCTTCGCCTAGAGATGACTATGAAGCAGTGAGGACCGTTTGGAAACGTGCTCATCAAGCCTACGGTTAAGGATCGTCCTCCGAGGGACTGATTCTTACAACCCATGAGGAAATAGCCACTCCCCGTGATCGACGTAGCGGATTGCGCGCGCTGCTGACTTGGGCCATCTTTGGCCCACCAGCAACGATTCCCAGGGAGGACGAGAAGGTGGCGGACGACAAGATCGGACATCTACAGCGCCTCGTATCCGAGCTCGGCGCTCGCGGTCTGCTCGCACGAGTGGTCCAGACCCAGAGCGGCCGGCAGTTCGTACGCGTCATCAACCCGAAGGCGACGAGCCTGTCCGAGAACGTCACCTGCCGGCCGGCGGCCGCCTCCGAGCTGCCCGACTGGTGGTACTGCTGGTCCTGGGGCGAACCCATGCACACGGCCGACGACCCGGCCGGTGCCGCGACCAAGGTCGCACGCGTGCTCGCCGCGGTGGGAGAGTGACGGCGCGGTGATCCGGGTGGAGCGCAGCCACCACGGCTCACCGCCCCCACGGCGGCCTCACGGGGCCGGCGGGACGATCGGTGCGGAGGGCGTCCGGGATTCCGGAGCCCTGATCGTCTCGCCGGTTCCGGCCCTTTCGCGCGGGCGGGCGCCCGTGCGCGCACAGCGGCCCGGCGGGTACGCCCGCCGGGTGTCGGGGGGATCACCTCCCCCCTCGGAACCGGAACGGGACACGCTTCCGGGTGCGTGTCCCCTCCGAGCCGTCCGTCATCGGAGCGTCCGGTCTCTCCCTCCGCGGCCCAGAGACCAGGCGACCCCGTCTTCCCCGGCGTGATGTGACGGCGGCCGGTTCGGTCGGCGGTATTTTTAGATCCAATTGGACTGATTTGCCGCTGACCGAACCGCTTCCTGAGGGGGATCCACCCAGTGTTCCTGTTGGTGACATCAGGGCCATCACCGACGCCGACGCCGACGGATACGTCGCTCGTGCAGGACTTGGACAAGATGAGTGCGCAGATGGCGCAGGCATGTCAGGGTGACACCGTGATCTGCGGTCCCCTGGTCGACTGGCTGAACAACGCCTCGTGGGCGCCGTTACTGGCCAGCGTGATCACGATCGCCCTGATCCTTGTGTTCGGGTTCATCGTGCGCAACGTCGCCCACCGCGTGATCACCAAGGTGGTCAACCGCGCGGCCACCGGCGGCTCGCTGGCCAGCAGGTTCCGCCGGGGCGCCGCCACCGACGGCATCGACGCGCTGCTGCACGAACGCCGCAAGCAGCGGGCCGAGACCATGGGCTCGGTGCTCAAGCACGTCGCCTCGATCGTCATCCTCGGCACCGCCGTGCTCACCGTGCTCGACCGGCTGACCATCCCCATCGCACCCCTGCTGACCAGCGTCGGCATCCTCGGCGTGGCGATCGGCTTCGGCGCCCAGGAGCTGGTCAAGGACTTCATCGCCGGCATGTTCATGCTCCTGGAGGACCAGTACGGCGTCGGCGACGTGATCGACGCGGGCGCCGCCGTCGGCACCGTCGAGGCGGTCACCCTTCGCGTCACCCGCCTGCGCGACGCCGACGGCCGCGTCTGGTACGTGCGCAACGGCACGATCACCCGCGTCGGCAACGAGTCGCAGGGCTGGTCGCGGGCCTACTTCGACGTCCCGGTGGCCTACGACGCCGACATCACCGCCGTACGCGCGGTGCTGGAGATCGTGGCCGAGGAGATCTGGGCCGATCCCGAGTACCGCGAGAGCGTGATCGTGGAGCAACCGCAGGTGTACGGCGTGGAGCAGCTGTCCGACAGCGCGCTGGTGTTCCGCATCACCGCCAAGACGCTGCCCTCCCGCCAGGCCGAGGTAGCCCGGGAGATCCGGCTCAGGGTGAAGTCGGCCCTGGATGCCGCCGGTATCCCCATGGTCGCGCTTGCATAAGCTGTGACCGTGACAGAGACCTCCTTCTACGACGCCGTCGGCGGCGAGGAGACCTTCCGCCGCCTTGTCCACCGCTTCTACGAAGGTGTCGCGGAAGACCCCCTGCTGCGGCCGCTCTACCCCGAGCCCGACCTGACGGGAGCCGAGGACCGGCTGCGCGGGTTCCTCATCCAGTACTGGGGCGGCCCCAACACCTACAGCCAGGAACGCGGCCACCCCAGGCTGCGCATGCGCCACGTGCCGTTCGTGATCGGGGAGGCCGAGCGTGACGCCTGGCTGCGCCACATGCGTGACGCGGTCGACTCGCTCGACCTGCCCGAGGAGCAGGCCACCAGGCTTTGGGACTATCTGGTCTACGCGGCCCAAAGCTTGGTGAACTCGCCAACATAACGGGCATGACGCCCACATGGATATCCCCTGGTGGCGTGATGCCGTCGTCTACGAAATCTACGTTCGGAGCTTCGCCGACGCCTCAGGAGACGGCGTCGGCGACCTGGCCGGGGTACGGGAGCGCATCCCGTACCTGAAGAGGCTGGGGGTCGACGCCGTCTGGCTGACGCCCTTCTACCCCTCCCCCATGGCCGACGGCGGCTACGACGTCGCGGACTACCGCGGCGTCGATCCGCTGTTCGGCACGCTGGAGGACTTCGACGCGCTGGTGGCCGAGGCCCACGGGCACGGGCTGAAGGTGCTTGTGGACGTCGTGCCCAACCACAGTTCCTCCGGGCATCCCTGGTTCCAGGCCGCGCTGCGGGGCGAGGGACGCGACCGCTACATCTTCCGCGACACGATCAACAACTGGCAGTCCACGTTCAGCGGCCCGGCGTGGACCCAGGTCCCCGACGGGCAGTGGTACCTGCACCTGTTCGCCCCCGAGCAGCCCGACTTCAACTGGCGCAACCCCGAGGTGCACCAGGAGTTCCTGGACGTCCTGCGGTTCTGGCTCGACAAGGGCGTGGACGGGTTCCGCATCGACGTGGCCATGGGCCTGTACAAGGCCGAGGGGCTGCCGGACGTCGGCGACCAGTCGTTCAAGTCGGTCTCACCGGTGTGGGGTCAGCCCGAGGTGCACGGCGTCTACCGCGCCTGGCGCGAGGTGCTGGACGCCTACCCGGGCGAGCGCATGGCCGTCGGCGAGGTGTGGACGGACAGCGCGGAGGACCTCGCCCTGTACGTCCGCCCCGACGAGCTGCACCAGAGCTTCAACTTCGCCTGGTTGCAGGCGCCGTGGTCGCCGACCGCGTTCAGGAAGGTGATCGACGACACGCTCTCCTCGGTGCCGTACGCGACGTGGGTGTTGTCCAACCACGACGTCGTACGCCATCGCACCCGGTACGGGACCGCCGATCCCGGAACGGGCCTGGCACGGGCCAGGGCGGCGCTGCTGACGATGCTGGCCCTGCCCGGGTCCGCCTACCTCTACCAGGGTGAGGAGCTGGGCCTGCCCGAGGTGGTCGACCTGCCCGACGAGGCCCGGCAGGACCCGGTGTTCTTCCAGTCGGAGGGCAAGCTGCCGGGGCGCGACGGTTGCCGGGTGCCGCTGCCGTGGTCGGCGGAGTCCCCTTCGTACGGGTTCTCGCCGCCGGGGGTCCGGCCGTGGTTGCCGCAGCCGGCCGCCTTCGCCGAGTTGACGGCCGAGAAGCAGGAGGGCGACGCGGACTCGACGCTGGAGTTCTACCGCCGGGCCCTGGCCTGCCGCCGCGACCTGGCGGGTGTGATTCCTTACACCCTGGAGTGGCTGGATTCTCCCGAGGGAGCACTTTTCTTCACCCGCGGCCCGCTGATCTGCGCGATCAACTGCGGCATGGAGACGGTACGACTGCCGGACCACGACGGCCTGCTGCTGTCCAGCGGCCCGGTCCAGTCGGGGCTGCTGCCGCCGGACACCGCCGTGTGGCTGCGACGGGAGTCATGACCGGGAGCCGGCCCGCCGCTCACCGCGGACGGGGATGACGGGCAGCGAGATCAGCGCGAAGGCCAGGCCCGCCGCGTACGCCGCCCAGTACCCCGTCCCGGTGATCAGCGTGCCGGCCAGCGGGGTCACGGCCAGGGCGACGACGTTCTGGACGGTGTTGTGGGTGCCCAGCACCTTGCCCGCCCAGGCGGGTCCGGCCAGCTCGCCCGCCGTCAGGTAGGCCAGCCCGTTGCCGGACACGGTGAGCACCGACGCCGTGGCGAGCGCGACCGGCCCGAGCCACCCGCCCGTCGCCGTTCCCACGACCAGCAGGGCGAGCACGACCAGGCAGGCGCAGGTGAGCATCATCAGGGGACGCATCCGCAGGCCGACCCGGTCCGACCAGCGGCCGACGGCCACGCGGACCACGGCCCCGGCGACGGCCGACAGGCCGAAGAGCTGCCCGGCGGCGACGGCGTCCCAGCCGTACAGGCCGACCAGGCAAGTGACGCCGTACGTGCTGACCACGATCTGCGGCACCGCGTGCAGGCCGCTGGTCGCGTGCACCCGCCACAGCGCCGGCTGCCGGTACGGCGACCGCGCCGGCTCCGCGCCCGCCCCGGAGATCGAGTGCGGCGGCTCGGCCAGGAACAGCGCGGCCAGGACGGCGGCCAGCAGGCTCACACTGGCGCAGACGAGCAGCACGCCGGGCAGCCCGTGCGCCCGCGCGACCGGCGGCAACACGAACGCCGCGACGGCCATGCCGAGGGTGTAGGAGACCTGGCGCAGGCCCATGGCGACCCCGCGTTCGGGCGGCTGGAACCAGCGCAGCACGATCCGGCCGCCGCCGACCATGGCCGCCGAGCCGGCCGCGCCCGCCAGCGCGAGCAGCGCGATCACGGCCCAGGCGGGCCCGGCGAACGCGACGGCGGCGAGCAGCACGGCCGCCAGGCCCACGCCGATGCCGAGCACGATGCGCTCGCCGTGCCGGTCGGCCTGCGCGCCCCAGGCGACGAGTGCCACCAGAACCCCGATTCCCGGGGCATTCCCAATGATTCCGGCCACTGCCAGCGGAACACCGAAATGTCGCTCAATTTCTGGCATGACGAGCGGCAGGCCGAAGAGTCCTAAGGCGACGCTCGCATGGGCGTTGACGCCCAGCCCGAGCATCACCCAGCGCTTCCTGCCGGGGCCGGAGGAACGCTGTGGTTCCGGGGCGGTCAGTTCTGAACCGCGTAACGCTTGAGCAGGACGAGTTCGTCCTCGGCGAGCCTGCGCGGCGCGGCCCGCTCGACGTCGTAGGCCACGATCACGGAGGTGGCGGTCACGTAGACCTCGTCGTCGTCGCGGATCTCGTAGGCCAGCGTGAAGCGGACCGGCCTGATCTGCGTCACCCAGGTCTCGACCCGGACCGGCTCGGCGCGCAGGCCGAGCGGACGCCGGTAGTCGATCTCGTGGCGGGTCACCACGAGCCCTCCGAAGGGCTTGTCTCCCGCCCTGGCCGGATCGATCGCGAACATGCCGAAGCGGGCGTCCTCCAGATAATCGAGGAAACGCACGTTGTTCACATGCCCTTGGGAGTCGATGTCGGCGAATCTGACCATGCGGGGGAAGACATGCCGGTACGCCGGGGAGGGTTCTGCCACGTCCGCCACCGTACCCGTACCGCTCGACCCGCTGGTCACCGGGCCTTGCGGCGGGCCAGGCAGGCCAGCACGGTCAGCACCGAGACGGCGGCCATGCAGGCCAGCGCCCAGCGGTAGCCGGTGACGAGCAGGCCGACCGCCTCGCCGGAGACCTGCGAGAGGGTGCCGGCGAAGACACGCTGGTGCAGCACGGCGGGCAGCGGCGCGGTGATGACGGACAACACCAGCCCGGTGCCGACCACGTTGCCGGTGTTCTGGAGCATGAGGCGCATGGCGTTGACGATGCCGAGGCGCTCGGAGGGCAGGCCGTCCAGGATGGCGGTGGTGTTGGAGGGCAGGAAGACGCCCGAGCCGAGCCCGATGAGCACGAGCCCGGCCGTCACCGCCACGTACGGCGTGTCCGGCGACATCGTGGCGAGCAGGACCAGCAGCCCGCAGGTCGTGGTGGCCGCCCCGGCCACCGCCAGGGTGCGCGCGCTGGTCAGCCGCTGGACGAAGCCCGACGTCGCCGAGGCGATCATGGCCGCCACCGCCAGCGGCAACACCTTCAGCCCCGCCTGTACGGGATCGTCCCCCCGAACGGCCTGGAAGTAGAGCGCGACGAGGAAGACCATGCCCATCCGCGCCACGGCGTTGAGGAAGGAGGCCAGCGTGCCGAAGGCGAAGGCGCGGTCGTGGAACAGGCGCAGGTCCACGACCGGATGGGCGGCCCGCCTCTCCCTGGCCAGGAACAGCGGCAGCCCGACCGCGAACGCGGCGAGCCCGGCGAGCACGGCCGGATGCCCCCAGCCCAGCCTGCCGAACTCCGACAGCGCCAGCAGCAACCCGCCCAGCGTGACCAGTACGAGCACGCTGCCCGGCAGGTCGAGCCCGCGTTCGCGCCCGGCCGGTTCGACCCGCCGCAGCGTGACGGCGCCCCACGCCAGGCAGATCAGCCCGATGGGCACGTTGAACCAGAACACCCAGCGCCAGCCCAGGTTCGCGGCGAGCACGCCACCGAGCGTCGGCCCGATCAGCCCGGCGATGGAGAAGGAGGCCACGTAGACGCCCATGCCCTCGCCCAGCCGCTCGCGCGGGAAGGCGTCGCTGACCAGGGCGGCGCTGTTGGTGAGCAACATCGCGGCGCCGACGGCCTGTACGACCCGCAGGGCCACGATCACCCACGCGCCGGGCGCGAACCCGGCCGATAACGCCGCCCCGGTGTAGACCGCCAGCCCCAGCAGGTACATCCTGCGCCTGCCGAACATGTCGGCCAGACGACCGAACACCACCATGAGGACGGTCGTGGTCAACTGGAAGCCCAGCAGGATCCAGCCCGCGGCCGTGGCGTCGGCCCCGGTGTGCCGGGCGATCTCGGGCAGCGCGACGTTGATCGAGCTGCCGCCGAGCCCGGTCAGCACGCTGGCCAGGCTCACGACCGACAGCGTGCGCCAGGCGTGGCCGGCGGCGGCGGTGGTGGTCGTCGTCACCAAGGGCCTGTCCTTTCTAGATTTTAATACTAGAATCCAATTCAAGACGTCGGCCGGTCAAGGATCGAGGTGTCGGATGAGCGGGATTGTCGAAGGTCGCGTGGTGATCGTCACGGGTGCGGCCAGAGGGATCGGGCGGGGGCACGCGCTGGAGTTCGCCAGGCAGGGCGCGAAGGTCGTGGTCAACGACCTGGGCGCGGAGGTGGACGGCACCGGGTCGTCCGGGGCCGCCGCCGAGGTGGTGGCCGAGATCGAGGCCATGGGCGGCCAGGCGATCGTCAACGGCGAGGACGTCTCCGACTTCGACGGCGCCGAGCGCCTGATCAGGTCGGCCGTCGACCACTTCGGCGATCTGCACGTCCTGGTCAACAACGCCGGGATCCTGCGGGACCGCATGCTGGTCAACATGACCGCCGACGAATGGGACGCGGTGATCAGGGTGCACCTGCGCGGCACGTTCGCGCCCCTGCGTCATGCCGCCGCGTACTGGCGGGCCAGGGCGAAGTCCGGCGAGCGGCTCGATGCCCGGATCATCAACACGACGTCGTCCTCCGGCATCTACGGCAACCCGGGGCAGGGCAACTACGGCGCGGCCAAGGCGGGCATCGCGGGGCTGACCGTGATCGCCGCCAGGGAGCTGGAGCGCTACGGCGTGACCGTCAACGCCGTCGCCCCCGCCGCGCTCACCCGTATGACGGAGAACCTGATCCCGGCCGGGGCGACCGGCGCCGACCCCGACGACATCGCGCCGCTGGTGGTCTGGCTGGCCAGCGCCGAGGCGCGGGGCGTCACCGGACGGGTGTTCAACGTGCGCGGCGGCATGATCAGCGTGGCCGAGGGCTGGCACGCCGGTCCGGGTGTGGACAAGGGCGGCCGCTGGGACCCGGCCGAGCTGGGCGCGGTCATCCCCGCCCTGGTGGACAAGGCCGCCCCGAACGCCCTCACCAACGGCCGTGTTCCCGGGCGGGAGGACTGACATGCCGCTCGACCACTCGCTGATCGGCGTCGAGGGCCCGGCCCACGAGCGTACGTGGACCGCCGAGGACACCATGTTGTACGCGCTCGGCGGCGGCTCGGGCCTGGAGGAGCTGGAGTTCGCCACCGAGAAGGGGCAGCGGGTGTTGCCGACGTTCGCGGTGCTGGCCGCGCAGTCGCCGGGGCGGCGGCTCGGCGACTTCGACCCGGCCCTGCTGGTCCACGCCGAGCAGGGCTTCGAACTGCACCGGGAGCGGCCGGCCGGTGGCGGCGTACGGACCGTGTCGAAGGTGACCGGCATCTACGACAAGGGCTCGGGCGCGCTGGTGACCACCGAGGCCAGGGCCGTGGACCTGGAGAGCGGCGAGCTGGTGATCGCCTCGCGCGGCTCGGTCTTCATCCGGGGCGAGGGCGGCTTCGGCGGCGACCGGGGCCCCCGCGACGAGTGGACGGTCCCGGACCGGGCGCCCGACCACAAGGTGACCTACCCGACCCGGCCGGACCAGGCGCTGATCTACCGGCTGTCCGGCGACCGCAACCCGCTGCACAGCGATCCGGAGTTCGCCGCGCGGGCCGGGTTCGACCGGCCGATCCTGCACGGGCTGTGCACGTACGGCGTGACCGGGCGGGCGCTGCTGCACACGCTCGCCGGGTCGGACCCGTCCCGGTTCAGGGCGATGTCGGGACGGTTCAGCAGCCCGGTGTTCCCCGGCGAGCCGCTGACCGTCTCCATCTGGACGGACGGCGACGACGTGCTGTTCAGGACCGCCAAGGACGACGGGACGGTGGTGATCGACCGCGGGCGGGCGACGATCAGTCGTCGCTGAGCCCCCTGAGGGGATCGAGGCGGTGGATGAGCTTCATCGCCGCCTCGATGATCTCCCTGGCCTCCTCCTCGGTGTCGGAGGTGGCCACCTCGCGGGCGGCCTCGCCGATGATGCTGGTCAGCGCCGCCACGGTGAACCGGTCGAGCGGGTCGCCCCCGGCGCCGAGCAGGACGGCGTTCTGGCGTACCCATTCGCGGCCGCGGGTGCGGCGGATCAGCTCGAAGCCGGGCGGGCCGTCGCCGTCGATGAAGAGCCTGACCAGGTCGCGCCGGTGCCAGGCGCCGTCGAGGTAGGCGCGGGCGCCGGCGATCAGCAGCTCGAGCGGGTCGCTGACACCGGCCTTCTTGGCCTTGGCGACGCTCGCGGCCGACGCCTGCTCGTGGGCCGCCTGGTGGTCCTCGTAGAGGGCGAGGAACAACTCGGTCTTGCCGCCGAAGTGGTGGTAGAGGCTGCCGACGCTGGAACCGGCGCGGGCCACCACCTCCGAGACGTTGGAGTCGGCGAAGCCGTGCTCGCTGAAGACCTCACGGGCGGCCTGCAACATGCTCTTGCGCGTCTGAGCCGTACGGCTCCATTCCCATGAGGACTTGCGTGCCATGACGGCCATTCTATCCCGCCGAATTCTAGAATTAGATTCTTGACAGGTCGCCACCGGAGTTAGAATCTGTTACTAGAGAACGATTCTAGAAATTCAGGAGGCGGCCGTGGACTTCTCACTCAGCCCGGAAGAACGGCAGATCCGCGACACCGTGCGTTCCTTCGTCGAGAAAGAGATCATGCCGCTGGAGCCCGAGGTGCTGCGCAACGAGCGCGACGGGCGTCCGGGGCTCGACGCCGAGGTCGTACGCGATCTGCGCGCCAAGGCCAGGAAGTCCGGATTCTGGGGCATCAACACCCCCGAGGAGTACGGCGGCGCCGCCCTCGGCCCGACCATGTCCGCGATCATCGCCATGGAGATGGGCCGTACGTTCGTGCCGTTCTCGTTCGGCGGCAGCGCCGACAACATCCTGTACGCGGGCACCGACGAGCAGAAGCGCCGCTACCTGATCCCCACCATCGAGGGCGAACGGCGTTCCTGCTTCGCGATCACCGAGCCGGGCGCCGGCTCCGACGCCCGCAACATCCGCGCCCGCGCCACCCGCGACGGCGCCGAGTGGGTGATCAACGGCGAGAAGACGTTCATCACCGGCGGCAGCGAGGCCGACTTCGTCATGGTCTTCGCGGTCGCCGAGGGCCACGGCGTGACCTGCTTCCTGGTCGACCGGGACATGGGCTGGAAGTCCGAGCCGATCCCGACCATGGGCGAGTGGGGCCCGGCGGCGCTGGTGTTCGAGGACGTACGGGTGCCGGAGGAGAACATCCTGGGCGAGCTCGGCAAGGGTTTCGAGCTTGCCATGCAGTGGATCGGGCAGGGCCGTTACATGATCCCGGCCCGTGCCATCGGCTCCGCCGAGCGCATGCTCCAGATGGCGATCGACTACGCCAAGATACGCAAGTCGATGGGCCGGACGATCTCGGAGTACCAGGCCATCCAGTGGATGATCGCCGACTCCCAGGTGGAGATCGAGGCGGCCAAGTGGCTCACGCTGTACGCGGCCTGGCAGGTGCAGCAGGGCATGGACGCCCGGCACGCCTCCTCCATCGCCAAGCTCAACGGGGCCCTCATGGCCAACCAGGTCGTGGACCGGGTGCTGCAGATCCACGGCGGCATGGGCTACACCAAGGAACTGCCGGTCGAGCGGTGGTACCGCGAGCTGCGCCTGCTGCGCATCTTCGAGGGCACCGACGAGATCCAGCGCCGCACGATCGCCCGCAACCTCATCAAGGGCCACGCCAGGCTCGGCCTGATCGGAGAGTGATCCATGTCGGTCGAGGCACTGTTCAACCCGCGCTCGATCGCCCTGGTGGGGGCCACGGACAAGTCGGGCTGGTCGGTCAGCACGCTGCTGAACCTGCGTACCCACGGCTTCTCCGGGCCCGTCCACCTGGTCAACCCCAGGGGCGGGGTCGTGCACGGCTCCCCCGCCGTCCGCAGCCTTAGCCAGATCCCCTCCCCGGTCGACCTGGCCTACGTCATGGTGCCGACGGCGGCCGTGCTCGGCGTGCTGAAGGAGGGCGCCAAGCTCGGGATCCGCTGTTACGTGATCCTCACGGCGGGGTTCGGGGAGGCGGGCGAGGAGGGCGCGCGGCTGGAGTCGGAGATCGCCGCCTTCGCCCGCGAGAACGGCCTGACGATCCTCGGGCCGAACGGCAACGGGTACATCAACGCCGCCGCCGGCGTGACCCCGTACGGACTGCCCATCCCCGAGCCGCTGCTGCGCGGTTCGGTCGGCGTGGTGCTGCAGAGCGGCGCGCTGGCCAGCTCGGTGCTGGCCTTCGCCCAGGCCCGCAACGTCGGCGTCAGCCTGCTGACCTCGATGGGCAACGAGTCGGTCGTCACGGTCACCGACGTCGTCGACCACCTCGTGGACGACCCGGCGACCAGGGTCATCGCGCTGTTCCTTGAGACGGTCAGGAACCCGGCCGAGTTCTCCCGGGTCGCGCGCCGGGCGCTGGCCGCGGGCAAGCCGATCGTGGCGCTCAAGATCGGCCGCAGCAGGCTGGCCTCGCACACCGCGCAGGCCCACACGGGCGCGCTGGTGGGCGACGACGACGTCATCGACGCGGCGATGCGCCAGCTCGGCGTGATCAGGGTGCGCTCGCTGGAGGACCTGATCATCACGTCGGGGCTGCTGGCCGCCACCGGGCCGCTGCCCGGCCGCCGCGTGGGCGTGGTCACCCCGTCCGGCGGTGCCTCCGAGATCATCGCCGACCGCGCCGAGGACGAGGGCCTGGAGCTGCCGCCGTTCGCGCCCGCCACGGTCGAACGCCTGGCCGCGATCGTGCCGTCGTTCGGGACCGTGCAGAACCCGCTCGACGTCACCGGCTACGTCCTCGTCGACCGCACCCTGCTCGGCCGGGCCCTGGAGGCGGTGACCGCCGATCCCGGCATCGACCTGGTCATGCTCCTGTCGGAGCCGCCCAGGGCCGCGCCGCCCGACCCGGCGCCCGTCCTGGCCATGTACCGGGCCAGCAGCCGGCGCATCGCCGAGTCGCCGGTGCCGGTCGTGGTGGTGAGCAACGTACTGACCGACGTCACGGAGTTCGGGCGGCGGGTGCAGCGGGAGACCGGCTTCCCGTACGTGGCGGGCGGGATCGAGCACGGCCTGACCGCCATCGGTGCGGCGGTGCGCTGGTCCGAGGCCCACCGCAGGGCCGCGACCGCGGCCCCCGCCGCGCCCGAGGTGGCGCGCGGCGCGTGGGCCGAGGTCACCGGCGCGCCCGAGGCGGCTCGGGGTGTGTGGGCCGGAGCGCCCGAAGGTGCGCGCGGTGTGTGGGCCGAGCGGCGCGCCGCCGCTCTGCTCGCCGCGGCCGGGCTGCCCGTGGTGCCGTCCGAGACGGCCGCGGACGAGGCGGCGGCCGTGGCCGCGGCCGAGCGCTTCGGCTATCCGGTGGTGCTCAAGGCCGCCGCCGAAGGGCTCGGGCACAAGAGCGACATCGGCGGGGTGCGGCTCGGGTTGTCCGGCCCCGAGGAGGTACGGCGGGCCTACCAGGAGGTGGTCGCCGCGGCGCGGACGCACGCCCCCGACGCCGGCGCCCTGATCCAGCCGCAACGCCGCGGCGGGATCGAACTGCTCGTCGGCGTGGTACGCGACCCGGCCTGGGGGCTCACCCTGGCCGTCGGGCTCGGCGGCGTCTGGGTGGAGGTCCTGCGCGACGCGGCTCTGCGCGTGCTGCCGGTGGACGCCGCCGAGGTACGCCGGGCGCTGTCCGAACTGCGCGGCGCGGCCCTGCTGAACGGCGCCAGGGGCACCGAGCCCGCGGACCTGGACGCGGTGGCCGACGTGGTGACCGGGATCGCCGCATTCGCCGAGAGCCTGGGCGACAACCTGGAGTCCCTGGAGGTCAACCCGCTGCTGGTCACCGGCTCCCACATCGAGGCCCTGGACGCCCTGATCACCTGGACCGCCCTGGTATGAGACCCGCCGTTCAGTGCACGAACTCCTTGAGCACGATCATCACGGCCCCCAGCGCCCCCGCCCCGGCTCCGCACAGCAGCCGGATCCAGAGCCGGTCCGTCTTCGGCACCGCCGCGAAGAAGCCGAGCACGGTGAGCAGGACGATCGACACCCCGATCTCCACGTTCACCGACACGTCCAGCGACATCACGCCCGTCATCGCCAGACACAAGATCACCGTGAGCGGGACCAGCCCCCACAACATGCCCGTGGACCGCGTCACCGCGCCCTTCACCGCCCGGCGCACGTCCGGCGACCGGTCGCCGACGATCTCCGCGAAGGCGTGCGCGATCCAGAACACGATCACCGTGCCGATCGAGGTCAGCAGCAGCTCAGAAGCGTCGTCGATGAAGTGCGAGAGCCCGGCCACGACCCCGGCCGTCAGGATGGTCCCGTAGACGGCCTCGCCGTTGACGAACCGCCCCAGCCACTGCGCGGCCCCCGCTCTCACCCGGCAAATCTAGTACGCCCCCCACCCACGCCCCCCCCCCCGACGCGCCCACCTGGACAACCTTTGGCGGCGCCCCGGCACCGGGTCGTCGAGGCCCGGGGCGCCTCGGGGACGGCGCCCGCGTCCGCAGCCGCGCGGGCGCCGCCCCCGGGTCAGGACGTCACCTCAAGGGCTACTCGACCTCGATCGGCAGCTCGTAGACCTCCGTCGTGGGGTGACCGGCCTTCTCGTGCACCCGCATCACCGCCTCCTTCGACGGCCCCGAGGACAGGCAGAACACCTTGCCCGAGTCCGGATCGAGCCAGGCCCGCTCGAAGTGCACCCCTTCGGCGCCCTCGACCGCGAGATCACGCTCGTGCGCCTCACGCAACTGCTCCTCGGTGACACCGACGAAACCACTGTGCACGTCCATGAACTTCGGCATCGCCGTCTCCTCTCCTCATGGTGTTTCGGTTCCGATGGAGAGGCGTTCCATTCCGTTCCATCCCGTTCCACCAGCCGTCCGGGCTCGCCTGCCCGGCGTGCGAACGGGAAACCTCCGCGGGTCGCCGCCGGCCGCTACGGCAACCGGGAGGCCAGGACGAGCGTGGCGGCGGAGGCGAACATGCCGCCGTTGCCCAGCACCACGCTCACCTCCACGTCCGGCACCTGCGCCGCCGCCTCCCCGCGGAGCTGGCGCACCGACTCCTGGATGGCGAACATGCCGTACATGCCGGTGTGGGTGTAGGACAGGCCGCCACCGTTGGTGTTCATCGGCAGCCGGCCGCCGGGCGAGGTGTGCCCCTCGGCGATGAACGCGCCCGCCTCGCCCCGGCCGACGAACCCCAGGTCCACCAGCCCGTAGATGGGCACGTGGGCGAAGGCGTCGTACACCATCAGGTGGTCGACGTCCTCGTGCGAGATCTTGGCCTCGGCGAAGGCGGCCTCGCCGGACAGGCGGAAGCCCTTGGAGGTGGTGAAGTCCTCCATCTGCGAGATCATCGGGGCGTCCATGGCCTCGCCGGAGCCCAGCACGTACACCGGCGAGCGGCGTGCCAGCTCCTCCGAGGTGACGACCAGCGCGCCGCCGCCGTCCGTCACCAGGCAGCATTCCAGCAGGTGGAAGGGGTAGGCGACGAGTTTCGACGCGAGCACGTCCTCGACCGTGAGCAGGTCGCGGTACATCGCCCTGGGGTTCCGGTGCGACCAGCGGCGCTGCGCCACCGCCACCTCGGCCAGTTGCTCGTGGGTGAGGCCGGTCTCCTTCATGTAGCGCAGGGCCGTGATCGTGAACGACGTCGGCGGCCCGGCCACCCCGTACGGCAACTCGAACTGCCCCAGCAGCGAGTCCGCACCCAGCCCCCAGCGGCCCGCGCCGACGCGCGACCGCCCCGACTCGCCGTGGGTGATCAGCACGGTACGGCACAGACCCGCCCGGACGGCGGCGGCCGCGTGCCGTACGTGGAACAGGAACGACGACCCGCCCACCCCGGTGCCGTCGAGCCAGGAGGGCGTGATGCCCAGGGCGTGGGCGATCTGGATCGGGCCGGGCGTGCCGACCGTGGCGATGCCGTCGATGTCGTGCTTGGTCATGCCCGCGTCGGCGAGGGCGTTGCGCGCGGCCTCCAGGTGGAGCTGCACGGTGGAGCGGTCCGGCAGGCGGCCGATCTCGTCGGTCTCGGCCGCGCCGGCGATCACGATGTTCATCGCCCGGCTCCCGCGGGCTCGAACAGCGGCACGTGCACCTCGCCGCGCCGCTCGAACACCACCCGCAGCTCCATGTCCAGGAGCAGGGCCTCGGGGGTGTTGGGCACGCCCACGATGTTCGTCATCATCCGCACGCCCTCCTCCAGCTCCACGACGGCGATGGCGTAGGGCCCCTCGGCCTCGAAACCGGGCGCGGGCCGGTGGTTGATCACGTACGAGTACAGGGTCGCGCGGCCCGTCGCACGTACCCACTCCACGTCGCCGCCGCCGCAGCGGGGGCAGCTCGGGCGGGGGTAGAAGTAGTGCCGCTCACACGTCCGGCAGCGCTGGATCCTGAGCTCTCCCGCGGCGGTGCCGTCCCAGAACGGCTGGGTCTCAGGCGTGGGCTTCGGTACCGGCTTCATCAGCCTCCCCCTTCTATTTCTAGAACGTGACTCTAGAGTGCCATTCACCTCCTGGAAACCCCATCCATCAACCCCACCGGTCACCACACCCCGAAACTCCGGACGGCCGCCCATCGGGAACACCCTCAGAGGCCGCCGCGACCTGCGGCCCGGAGCCTCGGCCATCGACCCAGGACGCCCGGAACCCCTCAGGCGCCCGGATCCTCCGGACGCCCAATACCCCCAGACGCTCGGGCCCCCAGACGCTCAGCCCCTCAGACGCTCAGCCACCCGGAGACCTGAGGACCTGGGGGACCTGCGTTTCAAGGGATGAGGGTCGGGGTTCAGGGGCTGGGGGTGCCATTGCCGTTGTGGCCGCGGCCGGCCAGGACCTCGTCCAGCGTCGGACGAGGCTCGCCCGGGTCGCGCACACCCGGGCAGGCGAGCTGGATCAGTACACCGTGCGCCTCCTTGGGGTGCAGGAACACCTCCTGCCAGCGAACGTCGGCCCTGTTGAGCCCGTGCAGCCGATAGCCGCGCCCGGTGAGCCGCGCGACGGCCGCGTCCATGTCGGCGACGTGGAAGTTCAGGTGATGGACGCCGCCCCGGCCCCGGGTCAGCTCGAAGAAGCTGTCGAAGAACGTCGAGCCGGCCAGCGGCTCCATGAGCTCGATCTTGCTCCCGTTCCGGTACGTGAGCTGCAGCGTGCGATACCCGCCGACCCGGTTGTCGCCGCCACCTCCCAGATGGCGTCCGCCGAGCAGGTCACGGTAGATCGGCAGCAGATCCCTGATCCGGGGAGCGGCCACGGCCGTGTGGTCGAAGGTCACGTCGAGGCCGTCAAGTTCCAGGTCCACGCACGGCTCCTCACTAAGAGCGAATCCTAGAATTTGATTCTAATCACCTCATCCCGGGTACGCACTCTTGACGTCGGCGGATACGAGGAGCAGCATCTCAGAAATGGATTCTAGAGCTAGCTTCTAGAACTCAGTACGGGGAGCCTAAGCTCGACCAGAAAGGCTTGCCATGAGGCTGTCCTACGTCCGCGAGCTCGACGAATACCCGACCGGCGCCCGCCGCATGAAGATCCTGACCATGGCCGTCCTGGCCATCCTCATCGGCTCCTACGAAGGGCAGATCGCGCCCGTCGTACCCCTCCTGCTCAAAGACCTGAACATGTCCCTCGCCACGTACGGCGCGGTGTCGGGGGCGGCGGCGGTGGCCGGGGCGATCGCCTCCATCTTGGGCGGCCGGCTCACCGACCGGGTCGGCCGGGTCCGCCTGCTCATCCCGCTCATGGCCCTCACCGCCGTGTGCTGCTTCGCCATGACCCTCGTGCACAGCCCACGCGACCTGCTGATCGCCCGCATCCTGCTGGCCTTCGTGGACGGCGTCGCCATGGCCTCCACCGCGCCGCTGATCCGCGACTTCTCGCCGCGGCTCGGCCGGGCGCAGGCGTTCGGGTTCTGGACGTGGGGCCCGGTCGGCGCGAACTTCCTGGCCGCCGCCGTCGCCGGCTGGACGCTGCCGATCTTCAACGAGTCGTGGCGGTCCCAGTTCGTCATCATGGGCTGCTTCTCGCTGGTGATCTCGGCGGTCATCGCGTTCAACATCGCCGACCTGTCCCCCGAGCTGCGCGCCCGGATCCAGCACACCGAACGGGCCGCCGAGGAGGTCGTCGACCTGAAGCGCCCGCCGACGATCCGGTCGCTGTTCGCCCGGCGCAATATCTGGGCCCACGTCGTCGGCATCTCGCTCTGGCTGGTCCTCTACATCACGTTGTCGTTGTTCGGCCAGACGATGCTGGTAGGCGCGCTCGGCATCAGCAGCGCCCAGGCGTCCACGATCATGGCCGCGTTCTGGAGCCTGAACCTCATCACGCTGATCGTCACCGGACGGCTGTCCGACCGCCTGCAACTGCGCAAACCGTTCTCGCTGGGCGGCACGATCGCGGCGGTGCCGGTCACCGCGTACCTCGCCGTCGCGCTCGGCCAGGAAGGCGTCTCCACCGGCACGCTCATGGTGATCGGCGCCCTGCTCGGCGGCTCGCTCGGCGTCGCGTACGCCCCCTGGATGGCCAACTACTCCGAGGACGCCGAGGACGCCGACCCGCGCCTGCAAGGCACGGCCTGGGGGCTGTTCGGTTTCCTGACCAAGGCCATCGCGGTGGTGGGGCTGCTGGTCATCCCGCACGTCGTGGAGGCCACGAGCTGGCAGACGTGGTTGTTCGTGGCGCTGGGCTGCCTGGTGCTGTTCATCCCGGCGATCCTGCTGTTCAACGGCCCCTGGCGCCGTACCGCCCCGGCCCCCGCGACCGCCACCCTGAGCAACGCCGAAAGCTGACCCGCCGCCACCCCGAAAAAGCCGAAGAGCGGCGGCCCCGCCAGGGGCCCGCCGCTCTTCGTCGCCTTGGTCCGTCAGTCGCGGTGCAACTTCCGGTACGTCACCCGATGCGGACGAGCCGCGTCAGCCCCAAGCCGTTCGATCTTGTTCTTCTCGTAGTCGGCGAAGTTGCCCTCGAACCAGAACCAGTTGGACCCTTCCTCCCAGGCGAGGATGTGGGTGGCGATCCGGTCGAGGAACCACCGGTCGTGCGAGGTGATCACGGCACAGCCCGGGAAGTCGAGCAGCGCGTTCTCCAGCGACGACAGCGTCTCGGTGTCGAGGTCGTTGGTCGGCTCGTCCAGCAGCAGCACGTTGCCGCCCTGCTTGAGGGTCAGCGCCAGGTTGAGCCGGTTGCGCTCGCCACCCGACAACACCCCGGCCTTCTTCTGCTGGTCAGGCCCCTTGAACCCGAACGCCGCGATGTACGCCCGCGACGGCATCTCGACGTTGCCGACCTTGATGTGGTCGAGCCCGTCGGAGACGACCTCCCAGACGTTCTTGTTCGGGTCGATGCCGCCCCGGCTCTGGTCGGCGTAGGAGATCTTCACGGTGTCGCCGACCGTGATCGACCCTGTGTCCGGCGTCTCGCCACCGGTGATCATGCGGAACAGCGTGGTCTTGCCGACGCCGTTGGGGCCGATGACGCCGACGATGCCGTTACGCGGCAGGTCGAACGACAGGCTCTCCATCAGCAGGCGGTCGCCGAAGCCCTTGGTGAGCTCGTCGGACCTGATCACCGTGGTGCCCAGACGCGGGCCCGGCGGGATCTGGATCTCCTCGAAGTCCAGCTTGCGGAACTTGTCGGCCTCGGCCGCCATCTCCTCGTACCGCTGGAGACGGGCCTTGCTCTTGGTCTGGCGGGCCTTGGGGTTGGAGCGCACCCACTCCAGCTCGTCCTCCAGGCGCTTCTTGCGCTTGGCGTCCTTCTGGCCCTCGACCTTGAGGCGCTGGGCCTTCATGTCGAGGTAGGTGGAGTAGTTGCCCTCGTAGGGGTAGCAGCGACCGCGGTCGAGCTCCAGGATCCAGGTGGCCACGTTGTCCAGGAAGTACCGGTCGTGGGTGACGGCCAGCACCGTGCCGGGGTACTTCTCCAGGTGCGACTCCAGCCACTGCACACTCTCGGCGTCGAGGTGGTTGGTGGGCTCGTCGAGCAGCAGCAGGTCGGGGGCCTCAAGCAGCAGCTTGCACAGCGCCACGCGGCGGCGCTCACCACCGGACAGCTTGCTCACCTCGGCGTCGGGCGGCGGGCAGCGCAGGGCGTCCATCGCCTGCTCCAGCTGGCTGTCGAGGTCCCACGCGTTGCGGTGCTCGAGCTGGTCCTGCAGCTTGCCCATCTCCGCCAGCAGCTCGTCGCTGTAGTCGGTGGCCATCTGCTCGGCGATCTCGTTGTAGCGCTCGAGCATCGCCATGGTCTCGGCGACACCCTCCTGAACGTTGCCCAGGACGGTCTTTTCCTCGTTGAGCGGCGGCTCCTGCTGGAGCATGCCGACCGTGAAGCCCGGCATCAGCTTGGCGTCGCCATTGGACGGCTGCTCCAGGCCGGCCATCATCCGGAGCAGCGTCGACTTTCCGGTGCCGTTCGGCCCCAGGACACCGATCTTGGCTCCGGGCAGGAACGACAGCGTGACGTCGTCAAGGACAACCTTGTCGCCGTGCGCCTTGCGCACGCGCTGCAGCGTGTAGATGTACTCCGGCATGCTCCCTAGCTTAGGGGCTGCGCACACAGGCTTCCGCCGCCCCAGCCCCTTCGCCCCTCAGACTTCCCCCCACGCAACCCCTCCGCCCCCACAACCCACGCCCGCCGCGGCAGCCCACCACAGAAGCCCGCTGTGGGAACCCGCTGTGGGAACCCGCCGCGGGAACCTGCCGCGGGAGCCCGCCCCTCACCTCGCCTCACCTCGCAAGGTGCGAGGGCTCGAGGAGCGAGGGCTCGCGTCCGCTTCAGGCGACCGCGGCCCCCGCTGTCGCGAGAAGTGCCGCGGCGGCGGCGCGCGCCCGCGTCGCCGGCTGGATCGAACGCTCCCGTACCGCCGTGACGATCGCACCGTCCACCAGCAGCACGAACAGGTGCGCGAGCTCACCGGCGTCGCCCCGCCCGTCCCGCTCGATCAGCCCCGCGACGTACGCCCGCACGCGCTCCTTGTGCTCGGCCGCCACCCGATGGGCCGCACTGTCCGGATCCGCCGTCTCGATCATGGTGTTGATGAAGGCGCAACCACGGAAATCCGCACGCGCGAACCGCTCGGCCAGCGCGTCGAAGACGTTCAGCGGCTCGCCGCCGAGGGCGTCCACCCGTTCGGCCAGCCATGCCCGCCACCGCTCGTCCCGCCGCCGCAACACCGCGACGACCAGGTCGTCCTTGCTCGGGAAGTGCCGATAGAAGGAGGCGCGTCCGACCCCCGAGACGCTCAGGATCCGCTCGACGCCGACCGCCCTGATCCCCTCCGCGTAGAAGAGGTCCTCGGCGGCGTCGAGCAGTCGTTCACGTGCGCGAGTGGCCATGCCTCCACGCTATCCCGAACTTCCCTAAAACGGAACCGTTCGGTATCGTCTTGGTCAGATGGAACCGACCAGTACCGTTTTGGAGACATCATGCCCCGCCTTCCCCAGCTGACCGAGGACAGCGCCGGCCTGCTCGTGGAGACCCAACGCCAGCTCGGCCGGGTCCCCAACCTGTACGCCGCCCTGGCCAACGGTCCCGCCGCCCTTGCCGGCTACCTCGCGATACGCGACCACCTGAGCTCGGGCGCGCTCAACCCCCGCCTCAGGGAGCAGCTCGCCCTTCTGGTCGCCCAGGAGAACCACTGCACCTACTGCGTGAGCGCCCACACCATGCGCGGCCGGCGCATGGGCATGACCGACGAGGAACTCGCCAGGACCCGCCAGGGCGTCGACGACGACCCGCACGCGGGCGCCGTACTGGCGATCACCCGGGCGATCATGAACACGGGTGGCGCGGTGAGCGACGACGACCTTGACGCCGCACGGGCCGCCGGCGTCACGGACGAGGAGCTCGCCGAGATCGTGGGCCACATCGCCCTCAACACCCTGTCCAACTACTTCAACCACCTCGCCCAGCCCGAGCTGGACTTCCCGGAGGTACAGGCATGAATCCCACCTGGCGCAGCGGCACGGTCGAGCTCCTCGACGGCTACACGCTGACCGACTCCGAGGGCCGCCGGACGTCCACCGTGCATGGGGTGCGGTTCGCGATCGAGGGCGGATACCTCAACGTCGAGGTCCCCGGCGTCCCCCACGTCCAGATCGTCTCGGCTCCCGCCGTACGGCTCGTCACCTGCGACGGCGTCCTCACATCCTGACGCTCCGAGGCGCACGTCCCGGCTTCCCGGACCAACACCACGAGGGCAGGCCCCTGACCTGCGACGCCCCCAGGAGCCTGCCCCCGCCCCTAAACTCCTGCCCCGCCCCTCCTCCCGCCAGAACGCCCCACCTCAGGCAGACCCACCACGAGAACCCGACAGAACACCCCACCCAACGAGAACCACCACGAGGACCCGACGGGGCGTCCCACCCAAGCGAGAACCATCCCAGAGAAACCGCCAGCCCCCTCCCCCAAGCGCGTCCGCAGCTCCCTTGCAGGCGTCCGGCGTACACCGCCACGATCACGAAGGCCCACGCGAGGCGACAAACAGGTCAGACCGATTGATCCTCAGGCGACGGTGGTTGCGGCGGCTGGACGACGGGGATGCAGACACGATCCCGCCCCAGCTCCTTGGCCCGGTAGAGGGCCAGGTCGGCGGCGGCCAGCAAGTCGATCAGGTCGTCACCGTGCACGCTCATCAGCGCGACCCCCACCGAGATCGTGATCCTGATCAACACATCATCCACCGGGGTGGCCATGTGTCCGATGTGGGTGCGAAGACGTTCGGCGACATGGCGGGCCTCGTCGACGTCCGCCCCCGGCAGCAGGACGACGAACTCCTCACCCCCGAACCGCCCCACCACGTCGGAGTCTCGCAACTCCCTGCGCAACATGGCCGCCACCCCGGCGAGGACCTCGTCGCCGACGAGATGACCGTGGGCGTCGTTCACGCGCTTGAAGTGGTCGATGTCGATGATCAGCAGCGCCAGGGTGTCACCGCTGCGGCGCGCCCGCAGGATCTCGGTGTCGGCCTCCCGCTGCCAGGCCGCCGCGTTGAGCAGCCCGGTCTTGGAGTCGGTACGGGCGGCGGCCTGCAACTGCGCGTGCAACAGACTGCGTTGCAGCAGGACGACCGGCGGCAACGCGAGCACCAGCAGAGCCAGGTTGAGCCCGCAGCCGATCGAGACCGTGACCCCGAGGCACAGCTCGACGATGTCCAGCAGGACACTCTCCCGGTTCCACAACACCTCCTGCCACGAGCCGTCAGGGTCGGACGTGTGCGCCGCGATGGCGATGAGCCCGATGTTGAGCAGCGAGAAGAGCACGGCGGCCGCCACCGCGTAGGCGATCGGCGGCCCGGTCCCCCGCGTCAGCACCCACGGGTCGGGGACGACCCAATGGAAGGCCACCGACGCCGTGCACCCGGCGAGGCCGATGGCCGCCGAACTGAAGACCCGGCGGTACAGAACTGTGGCGCGCACGCGCACCTGGAGAAGGATCTGCAACACGATCGGCGCGAAGAGGGCGTAGACCGGCGGCAGGAGGAGTGCGACCGGCAGCCACCACGCCGACAACAGGTCACGCGAGACCCCGGCGGGCATGCCCAGTCGCCTGCTGGCCTCGATGCAGACCGCTCCGCAGGCCATGAGAGCCGTGAAAGTGAGCAAATCAGGCCAGTAGAAATCGGTGGATCTCGTGAACAAGGTGATCGCGACGAGATCTAGGGCAACAATGGCGCACAAATAAGCCACAAGCGGGCGGCGTTGCCCGAGCAAGGGCCAGCGACCGGCCAATCTTGACACACCGTCGCGAGACTTGATCGAGGCGTGACTGGTCGCCGCCATCTCGTCTCCTCCCTGACTAACGATGTGTAACACAATAATTGCGGAGTGTGCGTTATGCGATGGGAACCGCTACGTTGACACTGACTACGCCTGCTCACTCCGCGAGCGGGCAGCGCCGGAAAGGAGCAGCCATGGTGCGGGGCGTGACTTGGACATGACCCATGCCCTGGGTATCTGACTCGGGCAACACTCCATCGGCCCCCTAGGGGTGAGACGCGCCACGGCCGATGCCCCCTCCTCCTCCATCCCCTTGGCTGTCCCCCTCACGTGGGACGCCGACCTCATCGGCCGCTGCTCTGCGCCCGACCGCCTCCCGGCCCGCCCTCCGAACGCGCACCCTCACCGCGAGCCGGGCTCTCACCGCAGGCAGGGCGTACGCACCTCACCGCAGGCAGGCGCACCTCACCGCAGGTCTGGCCGACTGTCTCACCGGACGTTCACCCCTTCGCGTCCCGTGGGAATCGTCCAGGCGTGCTTGTGTCCCGGCCGGACCTGGCACGTGTCCTGCCGATTGACGAGCGCATCGGCGTGGACCGCGTTCGGCGGCCGGTGAGAGCGACCTGCCGGGCCGTAGTCCCCCCATCACCCCGCCGCCGGCTGGAGTCACACCCCTCTGGACGGACACCAGCGTGGACCGGCTGCTGCGCGGTTGGGCTGATACGTGCGGTCCGGTGAGGCGCGCGTCTTGCCGGCGACCGAGCAGGTCACCAGTGGACGCGCGCCTCTTCAGGGGTGATAGCCGTCCGCGGGCGCTCACTGTGAACGTGAACGCGAGCGCCTACCGCCCACGGAACGTCAGGCCGCTGCCTTTTCGGGGACCTGTGTCGTCTTCGTTCGGGTTTTGCTGGTCGGGCCCAGGACGCGGACCGTGCCGGTCTTCGTTCCCGATCCACGGCCTGGGTGCTCTCGTGTGCCCGTGCCATGAGGGTCATCTGCTACAGGGATGGGAGGCGTGTCCGCTGTCGCAGGCGCCGTCGTCAGCTGAGCGGCGTCCGGCACGAGAGCCTCGACGTACGGCTCCAGGGCGGGGCTGTCGCCCTTGTCGTCGGTCTCGCTGGTCAGGGCTGAGGAAGGGGTGCGGACGGGCTTGGCGCCCATGGCCCAATCCTGGGTCTCCTCGTCGAGGCGTTCGCGCATCTCCTTGGTCATCGAGCCCAGGCCGCCGCCGCGCTCCGGCTTGGTGAAGACGCCGGTGCCCCAGCGCAGGTCGTGGCCCACGGCGCTGGCCTCGATCTCCGGCATGAACCGGCGGTCGCCCTCCGCGCCGAACTCACGGATGCGGAGCTTGCCGGACACGACGACGGGCTGCCCCGCCCGTACGCAGTCGGCGACGTTGTCGCCCAGAGCGCGCCAGCAGCGGACGGTGAAGCAGACCCGCTCACCGTCCGTCCATTGCCCTGTCTTCCGGTCGAAGTAGCGGTGTGAGGTGAACACCTTCAGCGAGGTGACCCTCGTGCCGTCGTCGAAGCTGTACTGCCGTGGCTCTGCTGCGACGTTGCCGGTGAGCGTGATGTAGATGTCGTTCATCCGTGCCTCCCATGCGGCGGGCCTGCTGCCCGCGACCTGGGAACACGGTGCCTGAGGCAGGCCGGCCACAACGAGGCCGAACGCCGTTCTGTGGATGACGGCGGCGGGACGCCGGAAGGCTGTGGACGGACCGGCCGGTCAGCCCGACAGGTCCCGCAGGGCCGTGTAGAAGGCGTGGTGACGGCCCAGCTCGCGTTCGACCGGCTCGACCACCATCGTCGCCGACACCGCCGCCACCCGGCGCCGCATCTCCCGCTCCAGCCGTTCGCGCTCCCGCGAAGCACCCAGCTCCACGAAGTTGCGCGAGGCGATGCCGGACAAGGCACCCAATCCCAGTACGGACGCCATCATGAGCGCCACCCACGGCAGCGCCGCGCCGTCGCCGACCAGTTGCAGGGCGGCGGGCAGCTGAGCGGGCACGGTCAGCCCGGCCGCCGGCCGCACCACCCCGGCCACGAACGCCACCACCAGCAGGTACTGCCACACCTTGAGCAGGCTCCACCAGCCGGGCACCTGGTCCAGGCGCGGCGCCACCTCCGAGAGGTCCTCGGTCAACGCCTTCGGAAGCTGTCTGGCATTGGAACGCGCGGCCTGGTGGACGGCGGTACGCCACACCGGGTCCATCCCGGCCGACAGCCCGTCGGCGAGCGCCTGTACGGCATTGGCCACCTCGGCGGACTGCGCGCTCACCGATCCGGTCGTGATGCCCCGGATCTCGTCGCTGACGTCGTCGAGACGCAGGCTCTTCAGCGGATCAGGACGGAACTTCGCGAACCACCTCGGATACGGCCAGCCGACCCAGTGGCTGGAACGCTCGGCGTAGACGTTCTCCATGGCCTCGCCGACGGCGGGGACGCCGATCGCGTCGCAGAGCGCGTCCGTCAGCCCCATCCTGCGCGCCTCGTCGACCGACGACGGCGCGAGCAGGGACTCTCCGAGCGGCATGGCCTCGCCGAGCCGCTGTTCCAGCCGTTGGAGGTCGGCCTCCAGCTTCTGGATGGCGGCGCGGCGGCGGCTGGCGGCGGTCGCGATCACGCTCTTGAGGCTCTCGACGCCGCGCCCGGTGACGGCCGAGGTGGGTACGACGCTCGGATGCTCGACGCCTTCGCGGCGCAGCAGGTCGTTGAGGTCGATGACCAGCTCGGCCAGCTCGGCGGCGGACAGCTTGTCGGCCTGGTTGAGCGCGAACACGGTCACCGCGTCGTGCCCGGCCAGCTCGGTGACGTAGCGCCGGTGCGTCGAGGCGTCGGCGTACTTCTGCGGGTCGAGCACCCACACCACCAGGTCGGCCAGCCCGATGAGCCGGTCGGCCTCGGTGTCGGTGAGCGCCCGGATCGAGTCGTGGTCGGGCAGGTCGAGCAGGATCAGGCCGTGGAGCTGGCTGTCGCCCTTGTCGAGCGCGCTGGCCCGGGAGAAGCGGTGACGCCACTGGATCTGCAGCCAGTCGAGCAGCGGCGCCGAGCCCTCCAGCCCCCACACGCAGGCATGGGTACGGGCCGTCGTCGGACGGCGTACGCCCGTGGGCGACAACTCAAGCCCGGAAATGGCGTTGAACAGGGACGACTTGCCGCTGCCGGTGCCGCCCGCGAGGGCGACCACGGTGTGCTCGGACGACAGCTTGAGCCGGTCGCCGGCCCGCATCAGCAGCGCGCCGGCCTCGGTGAGCAGCTTCTGGTCGAGCCGGCCCGGACCGAGCTCCACCACCTTGCTCAGCGCGGACAGCCTGGGGGCGAGCCCCGCCCTCGGGGGCGTGGTGGTGGTCATCGGGCGACCTCAAGGTTGTACGCCGCCTGGTAGAGACGGGTTGCGACGGACTCGTCCGGGATGCCCGCGGAGTCGAGCGCGTGTACGTAACGCATGGATTCCTCGTCGAACAGCATGCCGATCCTGGCTCGCAGGTCACTGAGCGCCTTGGCGCCGATGCCCCGCAGCGACTCCGCGCCGAGCAGCGCGTTGACGAGCCGGTGCGGTACGCCCGATCCGTCGCCGCCGCTGAACATGGCGACCGTGAAGATCAGGGAGAGCGCGTCGGGATCGAACGAGACGAGCTTCGACACCGAGCGCTTGGTCACACCCTCGGTGCGTACGAGCTCGTTCAGGTGATCCTGCCAGGACGCGATGGCGCGCCCGGCGTGCCGCAGGAGGTTGTCCGACGGGCTGTCGAGCCCTTCGGCGAGCTTGACGCCCAGCTCCGAACGGTGGCGCCAGCGCGCCACCACCTCCTCGGCGGCGCGGTTGGCGGCGGCGACGATCACCGACTCCAGCCCGGTCCGGATCGCCGCCTTGAACGCCAGCACCCGCTCGGGCGTCTGCCCGGCCGCCTTCCCGCCCTTGCGGAACTGCAGCGAGCGCATGAGATCGCCGGAGCCCGCGAAGTCCTGCCAGCGGGCCAGCACCTCCCCGTGCAGCAGCGAACCGTTCTTGGACGCCTTGTCGATCTCGGCCAGCGCGCCCAGGTAGGCGGCCTCCACGTCGCTGCGCAGCTCGCCCCGGAACGCGACCTGGCCCTCCAGGTGCCTGGCCAGCGCGGGCACACGGGTGCGGAAGCTGTTGAGCACCCCGTTGAGGGTCTCGTGCACGGCCTGCGCCCGGCGGGACTCGTCCACCGAGAGCTCGGCCAGCCAGAGCCGCAGGTCGGTGACCTCGCTGTCGGGCAGCCTGCCGTCGCTGACGGGCGCCTCGTGGATCACGAACCGGTCGATGTCGCCCAGGCCGTATTCGGTCAACATCCGTACGAAATGCTTGAGCACGACGTCGGCCGACCGGGGCTGCACCCGCGACAACACGATGGCCAGGCGGGCGCCGCGCTCCTTGGCCAGGCGCAGCAGGCTCCAGGCGGGGGCGTCGGCGTAGCGGGCGGCGGTGGTCACGAAGATCCACAGGTCGGCGGCGTCGAGCATACGGTGGGCGATCTCGTGGTGCTCCTCGACGACCGAGTCGATGTCGGGGGTGTCGAGCAGCGCGACGCCCTGCGGGAGCTTCTCGGTCGCCACGACGACCAGACTGTCCATGCCACTCTCGGGGGACGGCCGCTCCAGCCGTTCGAGGCCGCTGAGCAGCTCACCCTCGGTGAACCACTTCCTGTCGTCGGGGTGGCAGGCCAGGATGGGCGTGCCGGTGGTCGGGCGGCGTACGCCGGTGCGGGAGATGTTCCGTTCGGCCAAGGAATTGACCAGGGTGGACTTGCCCGCGCCGGTGGAGCCCGCGATCACGATGAGCGCGGGGGCGGTGTTGGTACGCACCCGGGGCAGCACGTAGTTCTCCAGCTGGGCCAGCAGGTCGGCGCGCGCCTGCCTGGCCTCGTCGGCTCCCGGCAGGTCGAGGCCGAACCGCAGGTCGGACACGCTCTCGCGGAGCGCGCCCAGCGCCGACGTCAACGCCTCGACGGTCTCGGCGGCCAGCTCCTCGACCCGCTGAGGCGCTTCGGCGGTCCCGCTCTCAGGATCTCCCGACGTCGGTACGTCGTCCGCGTCCGCTCGCCCGTCCTCGTCGTCCGCCGGGTCACCCGGGTCGGTGGGGTAGTCGGCGTCAGCGAAAACGCCGGGGCCCCCGTCAGCGACGACCACCGGCTCGGGGTCCGCGTCCCCGAGCGCCGCATCCACGTCAACGTCCGTACGGTCGGCGTCGGCGCCCTCTGGCTCAGCACTACCGCCAGAGCCAACCGCAGCGGGGTTGTCGTCGGCGTCGGCAGCGGGCACGCCCTCAGCGCGGAACCCGACAGCGCCACCGGACTCAGCGACGAGATCGGCATCGGCGGACTCGGCGACGGCGTCAGCGTCGGGTTGGAGGTCGGCGGGGATGCTGGCGGTGGGATCAGCGTCCAGATCGGCGCTCGGGTCCGAGTCGGCATGCGTCTCGGCGGTGGGCTCCGCGTCGGAGGCGGTCTCCAAGGCGGCTGCGGACACGTAGGGCTCGGCGTCGGCGTGGGCGCCGAAGCCGGAGTCGCCGAGGTCGAAGCCACTGAGACCAGCATCGGGGACGAGGCCGAGGTCGGCCTCCGGCTCCGGCTCCGGCTCGGAGACGGGCTCGGACTCGGAGGCGAGGCCGACGTTGGCGTCGGGCTCGGGGGTGAGGTCGAGGGCGACGTCGGCGTCGGTGTCGGCAGGGGGTTCCGCGTTTTCGGCGGCGGGTGGGTCGGAGGCGGCTTGCGGGGCGTTCGACTCGGGGTTCGCGCTCAGGGGCCCCGGCTCGGGCACGACGTCCGTGGCGGCGTCGGCGGGCGCCTCCGGCTCGGGCTCCGCGTCCGGGGACGCGTGGGCAGAGGGCTCCTGAGGGGAGGGTGCCTGGTGGGGGGCTGAGGGCTGGGGGGCGCGCTCCCAGAAGGCGGACGCCCTCGGACGCCCTTCGTCCCCCTCGGACGACCCGGACGACCCGGACGACCCAGGTGACCCAGGTGACCCGGGCGCGGTGGGGCGGCCGGGTGGGGTGTTGGAGGGGCGGGCCGGGGTGAAGAGGCTGGGGCGGTCGGCGGGGCGGGCCGGGGTGAACAGGCTGGGGCCCGTGGGCGGGCCAGCGGTCGGCTCCCTCGGTACGGCGGCGGGCTCCCGCGGTGCAGCAGCAGGCTCCCTCGGTACGGCGGGATCAGCGGCGTACGACGGTCGTTGGAAGAGCGAGGGCCGCCCCCCGGGAGAGCCCGCGGACGGCGCGTCCGGAGAGGACGGACCTCCGGCGGGACCGGAGGATGCGGACGGAGCGAACGCGCCACCGGCGGAAGGCGACGGGGAAGGACGAGGGGAGCCCGGGGGCGCGGGGGGTTCGGGGTCGGGTGAGGGGGGCGGGGACGGGGTGTTCCCGGGTTCGGGCAGGTCGTCGTCCGTCACTGGGCGGAAGCTCAACGTCTGCTCCCCCAGCGACTCGTGCCGCCCGTCATCCATGGCCGTGTTCACGGCAATCGCTCCGCTCGAACCATTTCGACCTCCTGGCCGACCCGCACGACGTCGCCGACGATGACGATCGCAGGCGGCCGTATCCCGGCCGCGGACACGCGGTCGGCCACGGCGGAAAGCGGTGCGATTACCGCCCGCTGGGTCGGAAGGGTACCGTCCTGTACCACCATTACGGGAGTCTCCGGGGCACGTCCGTCTCGAAGCAGCGCCTCGGCCACCTTCGGCAGCCGTTCGACGGCCATCATCAGCACCAGCGTGCCCTGGGAACGGGCCAGGCCTGGCCAGTCGACGGTGGAGGCGGGGTCGTCGGGCGCGACGTGCACGGAGATGACGTGGAACTCCTGGCTCACGCCGCGATGCGTCACCGGCACCCCGGCCGCCACCGGGACCGCGACGGCGCTGGTGATGCCGGGCACGACGAGTACGGGGATGCCGGCCCGGGCGCAGGCGATCATCTCCTCGCCGCCGCGCCCGAACACGAACGGGTCGCCGCCCTTGAGCCGGACGACGAACTTGCCCTGTCCGGCCCGGTCGACCAGCAGCTCGTTGATCTTCTCCTGCGACAGCGACCTGCCATAGGGCACCTTGGCGGCGTCGATGAGCTCGACGTCGGGGGCGAGCTCGTCGAGCAGCGCCCGGGGCGCGAGCCGGTCGGCGATCACCACGTCGGCCTGGGCGAGGAGCTGCCGCCCGCGTACGGTGATCAGGCCGGGATCGCCTGGGCCGCCGCCCACCAGGGCCACGCCGACGGGCTTGGTGCGGCTGCGCCGCGCGTCGACCGTGCCGTCGCGCAGGGCCTCGACGATCGCGTCGCGGATGCCCGCGGCCCGGCGCGGGTCGCCGCCCGCGGTGACGGCCACGCCGATCTCGTCGACCCGGCCGGAGGCCGGGGTCCAGGCGGCGGAGGCGTCCTTGTCGTCGGCGCGTACGCACCACACCCGCTTGGCCTCCGCCTCGGCGGCGACCGCGGTGTTGACGGACCTGTCGTCCGTGCAGGCCTGGACGAGCCACGCGCCGTCGCAGTCGCCGACCGCGTACGGCCGGGCATGCCAGGTGACCCGGCCCGCCGCGATCAGGTCGTCGAGGGCCGGCGTGACACCGGGCGACACGACGGTGACCTCCGCACCGGCCTCTAGCAGCGCGGGAACGCGCCGCTGGGCGACCCGGCCGCCGCCAACGACGAGGACCCGGCGGCCGGAAAGCCGCAGGCCGAGGAGGTAGGGACCCATGGGGGAAATCTCCCGTTCGCGAAGGTTGTGTTCGGAGGTAAACCTACCGGCTCCCCGTGTGTCGTTGGCTGCGCATGACTCAACGACCGTCGAGAAGGGGCTGCGAAGGGTCCCAGCGAGGCCCGCCCTGATCGTCCTTGCGGCGTCTGGCCATCGCCGAGAGTGCCTCCAGGATAACGCGGTTCCCGAGGAACGCGGTGATGTCGGCGTGATCGTACGGCGGCGAGACCTCGACCACCTCCATCCCGGCCACCGGAAGCTCGTAACAGATCCTGCGTACGGCGTCGAGGAGCTGCCTGGCCGACAGGCCGCCGGGCTCGGGGGTGCCGGTGCCGGGGGCGTGGCCGGGGTCGCAGACGTCGATGTCCACGGACAGGAAGATCTGGTCGCACTCGTCGAGCGCGATCGCGAACGACTCGGTCAGGCACTCCTCCAGCCCGCGCGTCACGATCTCGGTCATCTCGTACGAGCGCATGCGCCGCGCCGCCATCCAGTCGAGGGTCTCGGGGCCGGGCCAGTAGCCGCGCAGGCCGATCTGCAGGAACCTGTCGCCGCGGATGGCGCCGGACTCGATGAGCCGCCGCATCGGCTGGCCGTGCCCGTGCAGGTGGCCGAACTCGATGTCGCCGGTGTCGGCGTGGGCGTCGAAGTGGATCATCGAGGTGCGGCCGGGCGCGTACGCCCTGGCGATGCCGCGCGCGTCCGGCAGCGCGACGGTGTGGTCGCCGCCGAGCACCACCGGCACGGCCCCGGAGGCGGCGATCCTGTGCACGGCGTCCTCGATCGCGGCCAGCGAGCCCTCGACGTCGCCGGAGTAGCACTCGACGTCGCCCGCATCGAGTACGCGCAGGTCACGCAGGGCGTCGACGCGCAGCGCCAGGCTCGGCCGGGACCCGTCGTGCGGCAGGTAGCACGCCTGGCGCAGCGCCTGCGGCCCGAACCTGGCGCCCGGTCGGTTGGACGTGCCCCCGTCGAAGGGGGCGCCGACGATCACCACGTCGGCGTCCGCGTAGCTGCCCGGGTCCGTGACGTCGCAGCGGTCGACGCCGAGGAACGTGATGTCGGGGCCGAACATGGGGCCGTACCGGGACACTGCTCACCTCACGTGCTGTTCCGAGTGTCCCCCATCATCACACGGGCTTCTCGGTGACCCCCGCCGAGTCGAACGTCGCGACGTCGTGCATCACCCGTACGGCCGCGCACACCAGCGGATGCGCGAGCAGGCCGCCGGTGCCCTCGCCGAGCCGCAGCTCCAGGTCCACCAGCGGGCGCAGCCCGAGGTGGTCGAGGGCGGCGGCGTGACCGGGCTCGGCCGAGCGATGTCCGGCCACGCAGTGACCGGTGACGTGGGGGTCGAGGGCGGCGGCGGCCAGGGCGGCCGCGCCGGCGATGACGCCGTCGAGGATCACCGGCACCCGGTTGGCCGCGCCGCACAACACGAACCCGGCGATGGCCGCGTGCTCGAACCCGCCCACGGCGGCCAGCGCGCGCAGGGCGTCGCTCGGGCCGGTGCCGCCGGGCAGGCCGTTCACGCGCAGCGCCTCGCGGACGACGTCCACCTTGTGCGCGTGCGTCGCGTCGTCGATCCCGGTGCCCCTGCCGGTCACGTCGGCCGGGTCCGCGCCGGTGAACACCGAGATCAGCGCGGCCGAGGCGGTGGTGTTGGCGATGCCCATGTCGCCGGTGATCAGGCAGCGGGCGCCCGCGTCGATGAGGTCCTGGGCCACGGCGATGCCCGTCTCCAGCGCCCTGACGGCCTGGTCGACGCTCATGGCGGGGCCGCGGGACAGGTCGGCGGTGCCGTACGCGACCTTGCGGCTGATCAGGCCGGGCGCGTCGGGCAGGTCGGGGCCGACGCCGACGTCGACCACCGTCACGGACGCCCCGACCTGGGCGGCGAAGGCGTTGGCGACCGCGCCCCCGGCCAGGAAGTTGGCGACCATCTGCGTCGTGACCTCCTGCGGCCACGGGCTCACGCCGCGCGCGTGGACGCCGTGGTCGGCCGCGAAGATGGCCAGGGCGGCCGGCTCGGGCATGGGCGGCGGGCAGACGCCGGCCGCCCCGGCGAGGCGTACGGCGACCTCTTCGAGCGCGCCGAGCGCGCCGCGCGGCTTGGTGAGGCGGTCCTGGTGGGCACGGGCGTCGGCGAGTGCCTGGGGATCGGCGGGACGGATGGCTGCCAGGGTCTCGGCGAGCACGGGCGTACCTCCACTTAGTGAACGAGCTGGAGCGCTTCCTCGTACCGGTCGATCACGACGTCGGCCAGCGTCTCGCAGTCGCCGATCACCTCGGCGCAGCGGATGTCGAGGTCGGGGTGGCCCGCGCCGTAGGCCAGCGCCTGCGCCCACACGCGCTCCAGCAGCCCGCCGGCGAACAGCAGGTACGGCACCACGATCACGCGCTTGGCGCCCAGCCGGCGGCAACGTTCGAGCCCACCTGGCACGCCGGGCGGCGTCACCGAGACGAACGCGGTCTCGACGGTCATGTAGTCGTAGGCGTGCGTCTCCCAGAACAGCCGCGACACCCGGTGGACCTCGGCGTTGGCGGCGGCGTCGGTCGAGCCCTCGCCGACCAGCACGACCGCCGTCTCACCCGGCTCGACGTGCCCGGGGACGTCGTCGGCGGCCGGCGCGTCGACGGCGCGCAGCCGGGGACGGGCGCCGACCAGCTCCAGCGGCCGCGGTCTGGACATCTCGGCGGCGGCCTCGGCGAGCCGGTCGGCCAGCAGCGCCAGCACGCGCGGGTCGGGGCCGAGGGGGCGGCCGTAGTCGTACATGAGGGTGGGGTGGCGCTGCTGTTCGAGCGCCATCGCGGCGGGGAACTCCTCCCCCACCCTGCTGAGGCTGAGCGGCAGCGCGACGAGGCGGTGGTGGCCCCTGGCCATCAGGGACGACACGGAGTCGCTCAGCCGCGGCGTGGAGCGTTCGAGGTAGCCGCCGGAGACGTCCACGGCCGTGTGGTCGAGGCGGCAGCGCAGCCGGTGTACGAACCTGCCGAACTCCGCGGCGTAGGCGTCATCGTTCGAGCCCTGCCCGATCAGCAGGAGCGGCGGCTTCATTGAGGGATTCTCCGGTGCGTAGACAAAGTCACGCGAGGATAACCGATGCGTGCCCGTGGGGGACAGGTCACGCTGCGTGCACGGGCCCGGCATGCACGACGAAGACGGGGTCGCGGGCGGTCAGGCGGTGGGAACCGTCGGCGTTGAGCGTCAGCCCGGACGCCTGGATCAGCGTGCCCTCGCCGCGGTAGCCGTGCTCGCGCAACAGGTCGAGCACGGCGGCGACCTGCTCGACCGTGCTGAGCGCGCACACCAGGGCGCGGGGGCGGCGGGCGGCGCAGGCCACGACCACGTCGGTGCCGCCGCCGCCCACGAAGACGGCGTCGGGGTCGGGCAGCGGTTCGAGTGCGGGCGGCGCCTGTCCCCTGGTCAGGGCCACTTTGACGCCGTGGGCCAGGACGTTGGTACGCAGGCGGGCGCAGGCGGACTCGTCGCGTTCGACGGCCACGACGGCCGCGCCCATCCTGGCGCACTCGACGGCGATCTGGCCCTCGCCCGCGCCGACGTCCCAGACCAGGTCGCCGAGCCGGGGGCCGAGCTTGGCCAGGATGAACGCCCGCGCCTCGGCCGGCAGCCCGGTCGCGGACGGCAGCGCCCACTCCCGCGGGCCCGGCTGCGCCCCGGCCACCCAGCCCGGCTGTCCGGGCCGGTGCAGGGGGTCGATGACGAGGACCACGTCGGGGTCCTTCCACGGCCGGGTGGTGGCCTCGCCCATGCGGCTGTGCGTGACGCGCTGGTCGGGGCCGCCGAGGTCCTCGCAGACGATGAGGGCGCGCGGCGTGGTGGGGGCCAGCTCCCTGGCGATCTCGGCGGGGCCGACGCCGGGCGCGACGAGCAGCGCGACCTTGGGGTGGGCGCGGCAGGCGTTCACCACGCGGCCGAGCTGGGCGGGGCCGGTGGGGGCGACGACGAGGGCGTCCTCCCAGTTGAGCCCGGCGCAGGCGAAGGCGCGGGTGATCAGCGAGGTGGCCGGGAGCACGTCCGGCTGGAGGCCGCGCGCCCGCAACGCGCGGACGACCCCGAAGAAGCCGGGATCGCCCTCGGCGACCACGACGGCCGGGCCCCGGCCGGGTTCGAGATGGCCGTCGAGTGCCTGGAGCACGTCGCCGTCGTCCGCGGCGCGCCCGTCGATCCTGAGCCGGCCGAGAATGGCGGCCGGGCCCACGACGAGCTCGGCCTCGTGCAGCCTGTCCGCGGCCCTGGCCGGCAGCTCGACGCCGTCCCAGCCGACAACCGTGATCATCAATGCTCACCGTCCTCATCACCAGGGTGACGGTTCACGGCGGGTTTGACCATGGTCCGCGACGGCCAGTCCGCTGTGCCCTCAGGCCAGGTCGGACGCGATGAGGCTGTAGACGACCAGGTCCTCGCCGCCGAGCACGGCGCGGGCCACGCCCTCGCGGGTGAAGCCGGCCTTCTCGGCCACGCGCTGGGAGGCCGGGTTCGACACCGCGGCCCGCAGTTGCAGCCGGCGGAAGCCCTGGCGTTCGAACAGCCAGCGCGCGATCGCGGTCACGGCCTCGCCCGCGTACCCCTGGCCGCGGGCCCAGGGGGCGGTCATGTAGCCGACCTCGGCCGTACGGTTGCGCCAGTCGAGGTCCCTGAGGTCCACGTTGGCCACGAAACGGGTGGTGGTGAACTCCTCCGCGGCGAACGCGATGCCCGCGCCCCTCATCCGCATACGTTCGGAGATGTCGATGAAGGCGCGGGCGTCGTCCTCGGTGTAGTCGCGGGGCACGCCGGTCCTGGCCTGGGTGAGGGGGTCGGCGCCGGTGGCGGCCAGGTCGGGGACGTCAGCGGGCGCGGGCGGCCTGAGCAGCAGCCGGGGCGTACGCAGTTCGGTCCTCGGCAGGGCGGGGGCGGGTTCGCCGGAGTCCTCGCGCAGCAGGCCGAGTACGACCAGGTCGTGCGGGCCGTCCTCCTCCAGCACGGCGGCGCGCAGCACGCCTTCCCAGGTGAAGCCCGCTTTGAAGGCGACGCGCAGGGAGGCCGGGTTGTCCAGGTTGGCCGTCAGGTCGATCCGGCGCAGGCCGGTGGTGGCGAACACCCAGGCCGTGAGGGCGCGTACGGCCTCGGTGGCGTAGCCGCGGCCCCGGTAGGCCGGGTGCACGCCGTAGCCGACCTCGGTGGTGCCTGCGTTCCACGACGTCCTGAACAGGCTGATGGCGCCCACGATGCGGTCGTCGGCGTCGGTCATGGCCAGGTGGAGGCCCTGCTGGGAGCGGTACAGCTCGTGCACGCCGTGCGAGAGCCACTGGCCGACGCCGGAGGCGTGGACGGGCGCGCCCGGCGGGAGGAAGCGGTTTCCCGACTCGACCACGGACCGTACGCGATCGGCGTCATGGGGGCCGAACGGGCGCAGCGTGAGCCGCCCGGCGGCGATGCGCGCATCGGGATCGAACACGTGCGCACCCTACACACTCACGATGTTTGCCCACGAAAGCGGGGGTAGGGGCCGACCTGAGAGGAGTGAGGGAACTATGGAACGTGGGAGCGACAAGCACGGTCCCCGCCTGGACGATCAGCAGAAACACGAGACCGAGGGCATGGTCCGCGGCGGCGGCAGCACGCACGCCGAGGAGTGGAAAGAGACCGAGTCCATGCCCTGGCCCGGCGAGGAGTCATTGCAGTCGTACCCCCCAGGGCACGAGCCCGGAACCCCCGAAGGCATCACCCGGCGCGGCGTCGACATCCGCAGCGACCTCGCCCGCTGGCTCAGCGACACCTCCTGGCCGGCGTCCAAGGACGATCTGGTGCAGCACGCCGAGGACGTGGCGGCGCCGGACGAGGTGGCCGACATGGTGCGATCCCTACCCGACCGCCGCTTTGTGAACATCGCCGCGGTGGCCAAGGCCCTGGGGCTCGGCGTGGAGAAGAGGAGGTGGTGACCTGTGCGTCTCGACTTCATCCGGCCGCTGTACGAGCGCCGCGGCCCGTACGCCTCGGTCTACCTGGGCGCGCTCACCGAGCCGCAGCGGGAGACCCACTGGCACAGCGTGCGTGACCAGCTCGACGGGACCGACGCCGCCACCATCGACGCCTTGGAGGTGGCCGCCAACCGGCCCGCGCCGGGCCAGGCGCTGTTCGCCACGCACGGGGACGTGGTGCTGGCCGAGCCGCTGGCGCGGCCGCCGTACGAGCTGGCCACCGTGTCGCCGCTGCCGCACGTCACGCCGCTGCTCGTGCAGCGCGGCGAGAACGTGCCGCACCTGCGGGTCATCGTGGACCACGCCGGGGCCGAGCTGTTGGACTTCGGCGGCGGCGCGCCGCGCACGACCACCGTGGAGGCGGCGGACTGGCCGCTGCAGAAGACCGCCCAGGGCGGCTGGTCGCAGAAGCGGTACGAGCGGGGCGCCGAGGAGACGTGGGAGAAGAACGCGGTCGCCGTCGCCCACGAGATCGACGAGCAGGTCCGCAGGATCGGCGCGGAGCTGATCATCGTGGCCGGGGAGCCGAAGTCGCGCTCGTACCTGCTGCAACATCTCAGCACCAAGTCCGCGGACCGGGTGATGATGGTCGAGCACGGCAGTCGCGCCGACCACGGGCAGTTCGAGGAGGACGTGGAACGCGCCCTGGACGACTGGCTCGAACGCCGCCGCGCCGAACTGCTCGAACGCCACCAGGAGTCGTCGGGCCCGGTGGGCCTGTCGCAGGTCGCGCACGCCCTGCGGGAGGGCCGGGTGCACGCGGTGCTCATGCCCGGCCCGCTCGAGCGGAACATGTGGACCGGCGACGGCGGCACCCAGCTCTCCACCGACCGGGCCGAGCTGCGGCGCTGGGGCGTCGAGGAGCCCGTCGAGGAGCGCGCGGACTCGGCCGTGGTCAGGGCCGCCGCCATGACGGACGCCGAGGTGTGGTTCACCGACGACGTGCGCGACGTGGCGGCCGTGCTCAGGTACTGATGATCACCTCGAGCGTTCTGGGGCCGTGCACGCCTTCGACCCGGTTCAGCTCGATGTCGCTGGTCGCCGACGGGCCGCTGATCCAGGTGAGCGGGCGGGCGGGGTCGAGCCTGCCCACCGCCTCGGGGACGCCCGCGACGATCTGATCGGCGCGCACCACGCACACGTGGTGGTCGGGGACCAGCGTCTGGGCCCTGGCGCCCTGGCCGGGGCCGTGGTCGAGGACGATCGTGCCGGTCTCGGCGATGGCCACGGCGCAGCCGGTGATCACGCCGTCGGCGGCGTCCAGGGTGTCCCAGCGCCGGTCGGCCGCCTGCCGCGGGGCCGTGCCGGACGCCGGGACGAAGCCGTCCTGGGTCGCGTCGGCGGAGGCGAAGCCGTCCGGGACGATCATCCGGCGGCCCGCGGCCAGTTCGGCGAGCCTGGCGGGCACCTCGGCGTCCGGGATCACGTGCACGACGGCCCGGTAGTCGCGCACCCGTTCGGCGAACAGCTCCACCACGTCGTCCACGTGTCCGCCGGTGCGGTAGCCGCGGACGATCTCCACCTCGGGCGCGCCCGCGACCGCCGCCCGGACCCTGGCCAGGATCTCCTCACGCGCGCCCATCGTTACGCTCCCACCAGTCTCTGAAGGATTCTTCCGGGATGTCCGGCACGTCGCGGGTGTCGGTCCAGGCCGACAGCGGGCCGGGAAGCCGTTTGGGCACCAGCCGGCGCAGCTTGCCGGCCAGCCGCTGCGCCCTGGCGAGCCTGGCCTGGTCGCCCAGCACCCAGCCGGCGGCCTTCATGCCCACGCGTTCGGCGGCCGCGTGCGGCGCCTTCGCCCGCAGGTCCACCAGCACCTCGGGGATGTCGATGGCCACCGGGCAGACCTCCAGGCACGCCCCGCACAGGCTGGAGGCGAACGGCAGCGAGGCGTCCAGGTCCGAGGACATGCCCCTGAGCTGCGGCGTGAGGATCGCCCCGATCGGCCCGGGATAGACCGACCCGTACGCGTGGCCGCCCGCGCGTTCGTAGACCGGGCACACGTTCAGGCAGGCCGAGCAGCGGATGCAGCGCAGGGCCTGGCGGCCGACCTCGTCGGCGAGCACGTCGGTGCGGCCGTTGTCGAGCAGCACCAGGTGGAAGTCCTGGCCCTCGGTGGCGCCGGTCCACGTGCTGGTGTACGGATTCATCCGCTCACCTGTGGAGCTGCGCGGTAGAAGCTGGAGGAAGACCTCCAGATCCCGCCAGGACGGCAGGAGCTTCTCGATGCCGACGACGCTGATGAGCGTCTCGGGGAGGGTCAGGCACATCCGGCCGTTGCCCTCCGACTCCAGCACGACCAGCGTGCCGGTCTCGGCGATCATGAAGTTCGCGCCGGAGACGGCGACCTTGCTCCGCAGGAAACGTTCGCGCAGGTGGAGCCGGGCGGCCTCGGCCAGGGCGCGCGGCTCGTCGGTCAGGTCGGCGGGCGCGCCTGGCATGCGGTCGAGGAAGATCTCGCGGATCTCCGACCTGTTGCGGTGGATCGCGGGGACCAGGATGTGGCTGGGGAAGTCGTCCCCGAGCTGCACGATCAGCTCGGCCAGGTCCGTCTCGTACGCGGTGATCCCGCGCCGGGCCAGTGCCTCGTTGAGCCCGATCTCCTGGGTGGCCATCGACTTGACCTTGACCACCTCGGTCTCGCCGGTGGCCGCGACCAGGTCGCCGACGATGCGGTTGGCCTCGTCGGCGTCCCTCGCCCAGTGGACGGTGCCGCCCGCCCGCCGGACGGCCTCCTCAAGCTGGATCAGGTAGCGGTCGAGGTGGCGGAGGGTGTGATCCTTGATGGCCTTGCCGGCCTCGCGCAGCCCGGCGCAGTCGGGCAGCTCGCCGACGACGCCGGCGCGCTTGCCCCGGATGGTGTGCGTGGCTTTCCGGAGGTTGAAGCGGAGTTGCGAGTCCTGCACGGCCTTCGCCGCATTTTGCGGGAAATTTCCGGGCATGCCGAGGAATGTCGCGCTCATGGGGTCTCCTCCGTGGCTGCGAGGATCTCCGCCAGGTGCATGGTCCTGACTCCCGTCTTCTGGCGGCTCAGCGTGCCGCCGATGTGCATCAGGCACGAGTTGTCGGCCGCGCAGATCACCTCGGCGCCGGTGTCCAGGATCCCGCGCGCCTTGTCGGCGCCCATGGCGGCGGAGACGGCCGGGTTCTTGACCGCGAACGTGCCCCCGAAGCCGCAGCACTCCTCCGCGCCGGGCAACGGCACCAGCTCCAGACCTCGGACCTTCCGCAGCAGCCGGGTGGGCCGGTCGCCCAGGTGCAGCCCACGCAACGAATGGCACGTCGGGTGATATGTCACCCGGTGCGGGAAATATGCGCCAACGTCGTCGACTTTCAGGACGTCGAGCAGGAACTCGCTCAGCTCGTACACCTTGGGGACGACCTCGGCCACGGCCGCCGCGCCCCTGCTGCCCGGCCGCACCAGCTTCGGGTACTGCTCGCGCACCATGGCCGCGCACGACCCGGACGGCGCGACGACGGCGTCGTAGCCGGCGAACACCTCGGTGAACCGCCTGGCCAGGCGTACGCCCTCCGCCCGGTAGCCGGTGTTGACGTGCATCTGCCCGCAGCACGTCTGGGCGGCGGGGAAGTCCACGTCGCAGCCCAGCCGGCGCAGCAGCGACACGACCGCCTTGCCGGTGCCCGGGAAGAGCGTGTCGTTCACGCACGTGATGAACAGGGCGACTCGCACGACTCTCCCAATGAATGGTCCGACCACTGTATGGTCAGACCATACCCAACCACACAGTTCGGGGCCAGTACCGGGGAGGCATCGGTGAAACGTACGCGGGCGTTCGAGGACGTGCTCGCCCAGATCGAACGGCGCATCGCCGAGGACGGCCTGACCGTGGGCGACCGGCTGCCGGGCGAACGCCAGCTCGCCGAGCAACTGGGCGTCGGCCGCTCGTCGGTACGCGAGGCGCTGCGCGTCCTGGAGACCCTGGGCGTGGTGTCCTCGCAGGCGGGACGGGGGCCCGACGCGGGCGCCGTACTGACCTCGCGGCCCGACACCGCGACGCCCGACCTGCTCAGGCTCAACCTGGGCCTGGCCACCCTGGAGGCGCGCGAGGTCGTCGACGCCCGGCTGATGATCGAACGCTGGTCGGCCGCGCACGCGGCGGCGACCCGGGCCGGCACCTCGGCGCTGTCCGCCGCCATCGAGGGCATGGACCGGGCGGGCTCGGCCGAGGAGTTCGTGGAGCACGACACGGCCTTCCACTGCGCGATCGCGGACGCCTCGGGCAACCGGCTCATCGCCGCCATCATGCGCTCACTGCGGGACGCGATGCGCAGGAACGCCATAGAGGCGGTCGAACGCCTCGGCGATCCGTCCGTGCTGCGCGCCGATCACGAGCGCATCCGCGCGGCCATCGAGGCGGGCGACCCGGAGGAGGCCCAGCGGGCGGTCGCCGACCATCTGGCGCACGCCTACCCCACCCTGTTCCCCGCTCACTGACGCGCGTCGGCCTCCCGGCAGCCGCCGCCGGAGCAGGCCCGCATCGCCTCCAGCCGGGTGTCCAGGCCGAGCAGCAGCGCGGGGTTGGCGGTGGCCGCGAGGTTGTCGAGCTGGTACGGATCGACGGTCAGGTCGTAGAGCTGCCTCTCCCCCGTGTCGTACTTGACGTAGGTGTAGCGCTCGGTGCGCAGCGCCTGGTAGGCGGGCACCGGCGTCTGGGCCCCCGACGACCGGTTGAGCGGCCTGTTGAACTCGACCAGCACGTTCTTGCGCCACTGGGCGGGCGGCTTGCCGTGCAGCAGCGACACCAGCGAGCGCCCTTCGGCGAAGTCCGGCACGACGGCCCCGCCCAGCTCGGCGATCGTCGGCGCGATGTCCACGGTGGCCCCGAGCTGCCCGATCGTGGAGCCGGGCCGGATCCCCGGCCCGCGCACCACGAACGGCACCTTGATCGCCTCCTCGAACGGCGTCGTCTTGCCCTGGGTGAGCCGGTGTGTGCCGAGATGGAAGCCGTTGTCGGAGGTGAAGACGATGTAGGTGTTGTCGAGCTTGCCGGAGTCGCGCAGCGCGTCGACGACCGAGCGGACCAGGTCGTCCACGCCCAGCATCGACCGCAGCCTCCTGCGGTGCCGCTCGTCGACCCGGCCGACGTCCTCCGGGGTCATCAAGGGCAGGGAGCGCAGCCACAGCGGCTCCTTGCTCACGTCGGGCTGGTTGAACGACGGCGTGCGCGGCGCGAGGACCTCGGGCAGGTCGGTGACGTGCCGGATGGCGGGATTGGACGGGTTGTGCGGGCCGATGGGGGTCAGGTAGAGGAAGAACGGTTCGTCCGTGCCGGTGATGAAGTCGCGTGCCTTGGCGGCCAGCACGTCGGACAGGTAGTCCTGCTCGCCCCAGCCGTAGTCGTACAGGTCGCCGTTCTCGTTGAGGCGGTAGCCGTACTCCTCGTAGAGCTTGCGGACGGGGACGTCCCACTCGTTCCAGCCGGGCGGCACGTACGCCGCGTCGGCGGTCGCGCCCGGGTAGTGGTTGAGGAACTTGCCCATGAGCGCCGTGCGGTAGCCGGCCTGCTGCATCCAGGTGCCGACCGTGGAACGTTCCAGGTCGAGCGAATGGAAGCGGTCGAATCCCCCTTCGGGGGCGGTGTTGGTCAGGACGCCATGGCTGTGGACGTACTGGGAACGCAGGATCGACGTGCGCGACGGGCAGCACCAGGAGTTGGTCACGAAGAAGCGGTCGAAGGACATGCCCTTGGCGACCAGCTCGGAGGTGATGGTGGGAAAGTACGGGAGCGTGCCGCTCTCCAGGTCATCGGCCATCACGAACACGATGTTCGGCCGCGCGGCGCTCACGGCCATCGTCGGCTCGGCCGCCGGCGACAGCAGGAGCAGCAGGCAGAAGAGACGGCAGAGACTCTTGAGCACAATGTCTGATCTCCCCGGAGGATCACACATTGACACTGCGGCTTCGGTAATGGAACTTTATTCCGGAGGTAGGTTATGAAGCTCGGTCTGAACCTCGGCTACTGGCAGCGCCACGCCGACGACGCCACGGAGACGGTCCTCGCCGCCGAACGCCTCGGCTACGACTCGGTGTGGACCGCGGAGGCGTACGGCAGCGACGTGTTCACGCCGCTGGCCTGGTACGGGGCGCGTACGAGCCGGATCAAGCTGGGCACGTCGGTGGCGCAGATCTCGGCCCGCCCGCCGGTCACCACCGCGATGACCGCGATGACGCTCGACCACCTGACCGGCGGCCGCCTGCTGCTCGGCATCGGCGTCGCCGGCCCGCAGGTCGTGGAGGGCTGGTACGGGCAGCCGTTCGCCAAGCCCTTGGCCAGGACCCGCGAGTACGTCGAGATCATGCGCCGCGTGTGGCGACGCGAGGAGCCGGTGACCAGCGACGGCGAGCACTACCCGCTCCCCCTGCCCGGCGGCCTGGGCAAACCGCTCAAGCTCATCACCCGCCCGCTGCGCCCCGACATCCCCGTCTACCTGGGCGCGGAGGGCCCGAAGAACGTCGCCCTGGCCGCCGAGGTCGCGCAGGGCTGGCTGCCGCTGTTCGCGTTCCCCGGCAAGATCGAGGAGATGTACGGCGACGCGCTGGCGGCCAGGAGCCCCGGCTTCGAGATCGCCGCCATGGTGATGGTCGTCATCTCCGACGACGTCCAGGCCGCGCTCGACGGCGTCAAGATGATGCTCACGCTCTACATCGGCGGCATGGGCGCCAAGCAGCGCAACTTCCACGCCGACATCATCGGCCGTATGGGCTTCGCCGAGTCCGCCGAGCACATCCAGGCCCTCTACCTGGCCGGCCGCAAGGACGAGGCGTTCAAGGCGATCCCCGACGAGCTGGCCGACGGCATCTCGCTCGTCGGCCCGCCCGGCCGGATCAGGGAACGGCTCGACCTGTGGCACAAGAGCCCGGTCACCAGCCTGCTGGTCATGGGACCGCGCGACGAGCAGTCACTGCGCACGATCCGCGACCTCGTACTCGGCTGAGCGACCGGGCTGAGCTGAGCGGCCGCGCCAGGCTGAGCGGCCGGGCCGGCGGCTAGTCCGGCCGCGGGGCCGGGTCGGCGGTCACCGAGCGCAGCAGCGGCCTGCTCAGCGCGCCCGCCCCGATCACGCCCGCGAAGCCGGCGACCACGCAGACCACCAGCGTGACCACCCCGGTCGTGCTGATCCCGCCGATCATGAACGGCACCGCGCAGAACGCGCCCACCAGGATCGCCCCGCCGCCCATCACAGCCATCGGGATCAGCGTCTCGGCCCGCCGGGCCCGGTCCAGCACCTCCAGAGGCGTGCCCGCCAGCCGCAGCAGCGCGTACGTCTGCCGCCGGTCCAGCACCGACGACGCCGCGGTGATCCCGGCACTGGCGATCGCCACCAGGAACGACACCGACAACACCACGATCGTGCCCACGCGCACGTCGGCGAAGATCTGGAGGCCGAAGCGCTGCTCGTCGACCTTCGTCGTCGGGGTGTGCCCCGGCACGAGCCCGGTCAGCGCGGTCCGCGCCCGGTCGACGACGGCGTCGTCGGCGCCGCTGCCGAGCGCCGCGACCACGGTCCGCCCGGAGTTCTTCACCGTGGCCGTGACGCCCGCCCGCTTGAGCCGGTCGCGGGCCTGGTCGGCCACCTGAGCCGTCTCGCCTGCCGGCGCCGCGACGCTGAGCTGGGCGGGCCCGGTGTCCCCGCCGAACGCCCCCGGGCTGAGCAGGCCGAGGAAGCCGGCCACGAAGCCGGTCAGGGCCACGCCGCTCACCGTGCGCCAGGCCGAGCGGGGGTCGTCCATCAGGCGGCGGGCGGCCAGCAGCCGCGCGGGCCGGCGCGCGGTCCCGGCCGCGATCCGGCCGATGATCCCGACCACCCATGGGCCGGCCAGGTTCAGGCACAGGAACGCCAGCCCGAGCGCCACGGCCACGATCGCCACGCTGGTCCCCCTGGTGAGCAGCGGGAACGCGGCCAGCACCGCGATCAGGGCGAGGACGCGGACGAACCGCATGCCGGGCGGCGTCTCCCGCTTGGCCACGCCGAGCGGGCTGACCACGACGCGACGCAGCCCGGCCACCGCCGACAACCCCACCAGCAGCGGCACCGCGACCAGCACGCCGGCCAGGATCAGCAGGTTCGGGAACAGGTCGGCGACGAACCAGGTGCCGCCCTGGATCGGGATGCGTGCCAGCAGCGGCACGGCTGCCCCGAACGCGACCGCCCCGGCCAGGGCCCCGGCGAAGGCCACGATCACGGCCTCGGCCACCGTCATGCCGAGCACCTGGCCCGGCGTCGCGCCGACCAGCCTGAGCGCGGCCAGCCGCTGGTCGCGCCGGGCGACCGTGAGCCTGGCCGCCGCGCCGCCGAACACCAGCAGCGGCACCACCATGAGCACGCTGGCGATCAGCGCGAGCACCCGGTACGCCTCGGCGTCCTCGCTCGGCGTGCCCGCCAGGGTCGCGACCTTGACCGGCGGCTTGCCGAGGATCCAGTCGTCGCTGCGCGCGGCGGTGATCTCCGGCGCGTCCGGCGCGTGGCCGACGACCGCCACCAGTTCCTCGGGATGGAGCAGCGCCTCCTGGCCGAGCACGCCCTTCGGGGCCGGGTAGCGCCGGGCGAGCCGGTCGGCGGGCAGCCGCGCGGCCAGCTCGGACAGGGCGGGCGACAACCACGCCTCGCCGGGGGCGGGGAAGCGCGGCATGCCGGGCGGCGCGGGCACCCCCGGCTTGAGCGCGGCCAGGTCGACCACGGTGATCGCCTGGTCGCCCACGTAGTCGAAGCGGGTGGCCTCGACGGCCACCGCGTCCTTCTGTGCCGCCACGGGGTTGCGCCAGGCGCTCCGGTCGGCCCTGGCGTCGAAGGCGACGTTGGCGGCCACGGCGAACAACAACAGCGCCGTGGCCACGGCGACCGCGCCGAAGGTGAGCCAGGTGCCCAGCATGCCCTTGCGTCCGCCGCCCTTGAGCAGCCGCCAGGTCAGGTCGAGGTTCACGCGGTCACCCCGTGGGCGAGCAGGCGGCCGTCGCAGACCTCGACCGTACGGTCGCACCAGGCGGCCACGTTGGGGTCGTGCGTGACGACGATCAGGCAGGCCCCGTTGTGCCTGGTGGCCTCGGTGAGCAGGCGCATCGTGTCCTGTCCGGTCTGCTGGTCCAGGGCGCCGGTCGGCTCGTCGGCGAAGACCACGGCGGGCTTGCTCACCAGCGCCCTGGCGATGGCCACGCGCTGGGCCTGGCCGCCGGACAGCTCGCCGGGCCGCCTGGCCTCCATCTGGTGCAGGCCGAGCAGCGGGAACCACTCGCGCGCCCGCTGCACGGCCTGGGCGCGCGGCAGGCCGCCCAGCATGAGCGGGAGTGCCACGTTCTCCTCCGCGGGCAGCTCGGGCAGGAGCTGGCCGAACTGGAAGACGAAGCCGAAGCGGGTGCGGCGCAGGGCGCTGCGCTTGCGCTCGCCCATCGCGTCGATGCGCTGGCCCAGCAGGTGGACCTCGCCGTCGTCCGGCTTCATGATCCCGGCCAGGCAGTGGAGCAGGGTCGACTTGCCGGAACCGCTCGGGCCCATGATGGCCACGGCCTCTCCCGCCCGTACCGAGATGTCCACGCCGCCCAGGGCGACCGTCTGCCCGAACCGCTTGGCAAGGGCTCGTCCAACAAGCACGTCGTTCATGGGCTCCACCTTCGTGGTCGAGGGGGTGCCGGCGGATCGGCCGTGCGTCCATTTCGGCCTCGGCCGAACGGCTGATCCTTAGAGTTGTGAGGTGACTATTCGGGTTCTCATCGCCGACGACCAGCAGCTGGTACGCACCGGCTTTCAAATGATCTTGGACGCTCAACCGGACATGGAGGTCGTGGCCGCCGTGGCCGACGGCGCCGAGGCCGTGGCCGAGGCCAGGCGGCTGCGGCCGGACGTCTGCCTGCTCGACATCAGGATGCCCAAGCTCGACGGGCTGGAGGTGACCCGCGTGCTGGCCGGGCCGGGCGTGGAGAACCCGATGCGGGTGGTCATCGTCACCACCTTCGACCTCGACGAGTACGTCTACGGCGCGCTGCGTTCCGGGGCCACCGGTTTCCTGCTCAAGGACAGCGGGCCCACGCTGCTCATCGAGGCGGTCAGGGCCGCCGCCGGAGGGGACGCGCTGGTCTCGCCGTCGGTCACCGTACGGCTGTTGCAGCACCTGACCCAGCCCAAGCGGGTGGCCGAGCCGCCGAACGGCCCGTTGACCGACCGCGAGCTGGACGTCGTGCGCCTGGTGGCCAGGGGACGTACCAATCAGGAGGTGGCCGCCGAGCTGTTCGTGTCGCTGTCGACGGTGAAGACGCATCTCGGCAGCATCCAGGCCAAGCTCGGTGTCCGAAATCGAGTGGGAATCGCAGCTTGGGCGTGGGAATCCGGCGTGGTGAGCTGATTAACAGCGGTGCTCGCGGGATACAAGTGAATCAGAACCTCAGCGCATGGCCCGGGGGGAGAACATCGTGCGCTACGCCCAGGCACCGCCTACCAGAGCCGCTTCCGCCGTATACGTGACGCTTGCCGCGCAGGTCCTCTCCCTGGGCGCCCTCGTGGTCTTCGAGCGTTCCCGCGGCCGTCAGCTCGCCCTTCAGCTCGCCTCGTTCGGCGGCCGTCCCCAAGGGGCGCAGGCGGAGGCGGTCGTGGGGGCGGTGACGACGTTCGCGGTGCTGATGATGCTGGTCGCGGGCACCTCCGTCGCGGCCGCGGCGGCGTACGTGACCTGGCTGGTGCGTGCCCGCCAGATGAAGGACCGTTCCACCCCCACCGGGCCGGTCGCGGCCGCCTGGCTGATCCCCGTCGTCAACCTGGTCGCGCCCGCGCTGCTGGTCCACGACGTGTGGCGGCGGGCCAAGCCGCCCGCCGGGCGGCGCGGGCGGTGGCTCGCGCTGCTGGCGGCATGGTGGCTGAGCTGGCTGGCCATGCTGACGCTGGTCACGGTCCGCCTGCCGCTCGACTCCTCGTCCGACGGGCTGACCGGGGTGGGGGTGCTGGAGCTGAGCGCGGCGGTGGTGGCCGCCCTGCTGTGCGCCGCCACCGTACGCGAGGTCAACCGCGTCCAGCGGCTCGACGTGGCCGGCCGCCTGCGCGAGGCAGTCGCGGAGGCGGCGGCGGGCCCTGAGGTCGTGACCCGCCTGGCCACCCGTCCCGCCCAGGGGTCGGCGCCGTTCGGCCACGCCGGCTAGCGATCGCGCCGAACCGGGGGCCGGCCCGGAGGGTCAGGCCGCTGTCGGGCCGGAGCTGCCGGAGCTGGCGTGCCAGAGTTGCCGGGGCGGGGTGGCGATGGCCGGGCCGAGGTCGGAGTAGGGCGAGAGCCTGAAACCGTTGGCGTACTCGATGCGGCGTCCGCCGACGCCCGCCCGCTGTTCGGGGGCCTGGTCGAGCAGGGCGCGGACCGCCTCGACGCCCTCCGCGCGCCAGAGCGCGTCCAGGTCGGCCAGGTTCCAGCAGTCCACGGCGCGCATCGAGACCGCGCGGGCCCCCGTACGCCGGACCACTCCCCTGGCGAGCATGAGCCACGAGCCGAACACCGTCGCCGCGCACCTGCCCTGCACCGACTCGAAGAACGTCAGGTCGATCGGCCCGGTCGAGTCGTCGAGCGTGGTGAAGATGACCCGCTGCCCCGACCGTACGGCGGGCGTCTGGGTGGCCACTTTCACCCCGGCGACCAGCACCTCCGCGCCGTTGCGCTGGGCGAGCAGGTCTCTGGAGCGCACCACCCCGAGCGCGTCGAGCAGTTCGTCATGGAAGCTGATGATGTGCCGGCTGACGTCGATGCCCAGGATCTCCAGCTCGGCCTCGACCATCTCCGTCTCCGTCATCTCGGGCAGTTCGCCGGGCGGCAGGTGCTCGCTGAAGCCGAGCGGGAGCTGCGTGGACGGCTGCTCGGCCCGGGGGCCGGGCGGCGGCGCGGTGTAGCGCCTGGACCTGGGCGCGGCCGAGCGCACCCCGATCGAGGAGGCCCGTTCCAGCGCGCCCACCTGGGCGATCAGGTCGCGCCGGGTCAGCTCGCCGGGCCGCCAGCGCGGCCCGCCCGGACGCAGGTCGTGCAGCGCGTCGAGGCCGCCGACCTGGACGATGCGCTCGATGGTCGGGCGCGAGGGCCGGGCCCGGTCCCAGAAGTCGGCCAGCGACGTGTACGGCTGCCCGGCCACCATGCGTTCGACCTCCGCCTCGCTCACCCCCTTGATCGCCGAGAACGGCACCCGCAGCGCGTAACCGCGGCCGATCTCCCCGACCTCGAACTCCTGCCGCACCGGGCGTCGTTCCTCCCTCAGCTCCGACGGGTTCACCCGCAGCCGCAGCGCCGGGCGCGGGCCGAGCCGTTCCACCCGCCAGTCGCGGCCCGACCTGTTGACGTCCAGCGGCAGGATCTCGACCCCGCACTGGCGGGCCTCGTCGATGATGACGCGCGGCGGGTACATGCCGGGCTCGTGGGTGAGCACCCCGGCGAAGAACGCCGCCGCGTGGTGCCGTTTGAGCCAGGCCGACTGGTAGGTGGGCAGCGCGAACGCCGCCGCGTGCGCCTTGCAGAACCCGAAGGCGCCGAACGCGTCGAGCACCTTCCAGGCCCGCTCCACGGCCGCGTCGTCGAAGCCGTTGGCCCTGGCCATCGGCACGAACGTCTTACGCACCCGGTCGCGGCCCTCCGGCGTGGCGAGGGTGCGCCGCAACGTCTCGGCGAAGGACAGGTCGCGGCCCGTCATCACCGAGATGATCTTCAGCACCTGCTCGTGGAAGACCACCACGCCGTGCGTCTCCTTCAGCGCCTCGCGCAGCCGCCGGTGCGGATAGTACGGCTGCCGCCACCCGTGCCTGGCCTCCAGGTACGGGGTGACCATGTCGGAGTTGACCGGCCCCGGCCGGAACAGGGAGATGTCCACGATCAGGTCGTGCATCCTGCGCGGTTCCAGCTTGGCCACCAGCTCGCGCTGGCCCGGCGACTCGATCTGGAAGCAGCCGAGCGTGCGGCCGGCGCAGATCATGTCGTAGGTGTCCTGGTCGTCGTGCGGGACGTACTCGATGCCGGGGTCGTCGCCGCTCTGCTCGTCCAGCCTGACCTCGATGTCGTCCACGCGGCTGATCTCGCTCAGCGCGTACGCCATGGCCGACTGCATCCGCACGCCCAGCACGTCGAGCTTGAGCAGCCCGGCCTCCTCCACGTCGTCCTTGTCGAACTGGGACATGGGGAACTCCAGCAGGCTGCGTTCCACCGGCGTCCTGTCGCGCAGGGCCGAGTTGCCGACCAGCACGCCGCACGGGTGCAGCGCGATGTGCCTGGGCAGCCCGTCGAGCTTCTCGGCCAGCCGGAACACCCGGTCGAGCCCGGCCTCGCCGAGCCGGCTCTCGCGCAGCTCGGGCAGGTCGGCCAGGGACGCGGTGATCTGCCTGGCCCTGATGTGCGGGAACGCCTTGGCGATCGCGTCGATCTCGTGCGGCGGCAGGCCCATCGCGCCGGCGACGTCCCTGATGGCGCTGCGCGCCCGGTAGGTCTCCATCATGGACACGCAGGCCACGCGGGCCTCGCCGTAACGTTCGAAGATGGCCTTGTAGCAGTCGAGCCGGCGGGCGGACTCCACGTCCACGTCGATGTCGGGCAGGCCGATGCGTCCCTCCGACAGGAAACGCTCCATGAGCAGGCCGTGTTCGAGCGGGTTCACCTCGCCGATGCCGATGAGGTAGTTGACCAGGCTGCCCGCGCCCGAGCCGCGGATGGCGCAGCGGATGTCCATGCCGCGGATCATGTCGGTGATGCCGGCCACGGCGATGAAGTAGCCCGACAGGCGTTTGCGCTCGATGACGTCCAGCTCGGCCCGCAGGCGTTCCCTGGCCTCGGCCGAGCGGTCCAGGCCGCGCCTGACCAGGCCGTCCTCGACGCGGTTGCGCAGCAGCGGCACGGGGTCGCGGCCGATCTCGGGCAGGTTGAGGTCGGGCGGGTCGTTCCTGAGCGCGAGCAGCCGCAGCGGGTCCATCGAGCACGCCTCGGCCAGGCGCCTGGTGGTGAACAGCAGCCGGGCCACCCGTTCCCGGTCGGCGCCGCAGACCTTGGCCGCCACCTGCCACATCTCCTTGGTGCTCTTGAGGTAGGCGTGCGAGGTGGTGCGTTCCAGATGTCGCGGGTGCAGCGGGACGAGCACGCGGGCCGCGTCGAGCACGTCCCCGACCTGGTGGTCGGCCGGGTCGAGGTAGCGGGCGGCGTTGGTCAGCACGGCCGGCACGCCGGCGGACTCGGCCAGGCCGAGCATGCGGACGGCCGTGGTGGCGTCGCGGAATCCGTACTGGTCGACCAGCTCGATCACCACGCCGGGGACCGCGGCGCGCCACAGGCCGAGCAGCGTCCTGGCGTGCTCGTCGCGGCGTTCGGCCACCGCGCGGCCGACGTCGGAACGCGGCCCGAGCAGTACGACGAGCCCGTCCTCTGCGCCGAACCCGTGGTCGCCGCCGTCGGCCCCGGCCCAGGCGCCGACCAGCTCGCGGGTCACCTTGGGCGTGCCCCGCTCGCCGGTGTGGTGGGCGGCCGTGACCAGGCGGCACAACCGCGACCAGCCGCCGGAGCGCGCCAGCACGGTGACCCGGTCCTCGGCGCCGGGCCCGGTCCTCGGTCGCGGCGGGCGGAGACCGGCGACCGGGGCGGAGGCCGGGACGTCGAGCGCCAGGTTCACGCCGAGCACGGGGGCGATCCCGGCCTCCGCGCACGCCTGGGCGTGCTTGACCGCGCCGTAGAGCCCGTCGCGGTCGGTCAGGGCGAGGATGTCCATGCCGTGCTCGGAGGCCCGGTCCACCAGGGCGCGCGGGAAGGCGGTGCCGTACCGCATCGAGTACGCCGAGGCCACGTTGAGGTGCGGGAACGGGGGCGCCATCAGTCCCACGCCCGCAGCAGCAGCCAGCCGTCGCCGGCGGTGTCGTAACGCAGCTCGTACGAGCCGACCTCGCGCCCCGGGCTGGCCTCCACCCGCCAGAAGCGGCGCTCGCCGGGGTCGCCCTCGCCGGTCTTCCACCACTCGCGTGCCACGACCCAGTGGTCGAGCACGCCGCGGACGAGGTAGAGCCGGTCGCGCCAGACGAACTGGGTCGGCTCGCCGTCTCTGGTCCACACCTCTATCGGATCGCCATAGAGTCTGCTCAAGACGCTTCTCCCCGCGGCTCTGGTTCGTATGCTGAGCCACCCGGGGGAAGACGGGCGCTTATGTATCGAACATATGTTCTTACGGCCCGAAGCGCAAGTCGCCCGCCCGTCTCGTGAGCGGGTTGGCGCCGATCGAGTTGCGGATGCTGAAGGTGACGCTGCCCGCCCGGTACCTGTCGTCGGAGGACTCCACCGGCCGGCCCTCGTGCGTGGTGGTGACGCGGCGCTGGCGCAGGAGCGGGCTGCCGCGCCGCACGGCCAGCAGGCGGGCGTCCTCGGCCCCGGCGGGCACGGCGTCGATGAGGTGCTCGCCGTAGGCGAAGACCAGGCCGACGGAGTCGTACAGGGCCTCGGTGACGGACGCGCAGTCGGCGGGGAGCGCCTCGACGGCGGGGGCCACCCATCCGGCGTAGACGGTGCGCTCGACCAGGACGGGCTCGCCCTCCAGCGAGCGCAGGCGCAACACCTCCAGCACGTCCTCCCCGCCGAGCCTGACGGACTCCGGCGCGGTGGCGGCCCGGCGGCGCTGCGAGATCACCTGGCCGCCGATGCGGTAGCCGTTGGCCCTGGCCCACTGGGCGAAACTGTGCAGTTCGGCGAAGCTCTGGCTGCGCGCGTTGCCGAGCACGATGCGCCTGGCGCCCTGCCTGGACCCCACCAGCCCCTCGGCGACCAGTACGGCCACCGCCTGCCGTACGGTCCCGCGCGCCGCCCGGTGGCGGGTGGCCAGCTCGGCCTCGCTCGGCAGCTGGGAACCGACCGGGTACGCGCCCGCGAGGATGTCATCCCGCAGCTCATCGGCTATCCGTTCATAGCGCGCAACCATTCGCGACCTTCTCCATTCACGAAACAGCAATGTTTATGCGACTTACTAGTGCTCGCTTGTTTGTACAAGTTCCCCTAAGTTCTTTCCACACCCCCCGGAGAGTGGAGGCGACGTGTTCACACCTCGCGCCCGTACGGCCGGCGTCATCGCGGCCCTTACCGTAGTCACCGCGGCGTGTGGCGCCGCTCCGAGCAGCCAGCAGACCAGCAAGGCGACAGAAGGCGGGACGAACGCGGCGACCGCCGCCTCCGCCGCCGCCGTCGGTGGCTTCGACAAGCTCGTCGAGGCCGCCAAGAAGGAGGGCAACCTCCACGTCATCGCGCTCCCGCCCGACTGGGCCAACTACGGCGAGATCATCAAGTCGTTCGAGGCCAAGTACGGCATCAAGATCGAGAGCGAGACGCCCGACGCGGCCAGCGCCGACGAGATCAACGCGGTCAAGACCCGCAAGGGCCAGGACCGCGCCCCCGACGTGCTCGACCTCGGCCAGTCGTTCGCGATCAGCGGCGCCAAGGAAGGGCTGTTCGCGCCGTACAAGGTGCAGGCGTTCGACAAGATCCCCGAGGGTCAGAAGGAGCCGACCGGGCTCTGGACCAACGACTACGGCGGCTACGTCTCGATCGGCTGCGACGCCAAGAAGATCGCCAACTGCCCGACCAGCTACGCCGACCTGCTCAAGCCCGAGTACAAGGGCAAGGTCGCGATGAACGGCAACCCGACCAAGTCCGGCTCGGCCTTCGCCGGCGTGTACGCCGCCGCCATCGCGAACGGCGGCTCCTTCGACGACATCCAGCCCGGCATCGACTTCTTCAAGAAGCTCAAGGACGCCGGCAACTACAACCCGGTCGAGACGACCCCGGCGACCATCGAGAAGGGCGAGACCCAGATCAGCATCGACTGGGACTACAACAACGCCGCCTACGCCCCCCAGATGGCCGCCAAGGGCCTGGACTGGAAGGTGAACGTCCCGACCGACGGCAAGTACTTCCAGATGTACGCCCAGGCCGTCAACAAGGACGCCCCGCACCCGGCGGCGGCCAGGTTGTGGCAGGAGTACCTCTACAGCGCCGAGGGCCAGAACCTCTACCTCAAGGGCTTCGCCCGGCCGGTGCTGCTGCCGTCCATGACCTCCGACGGCACGATCGACAAGGCGCTGGCCGAGAAGCTGCCCCAGGTCGAGGGCACGCCCGAGTTCCCCACGCCCGAGCAGGTCGACGCGGCCAAGGCCAAGCTGGCCGGCGGCTGGGACGCCGCGATCTCGGGATGACCCGCTCGCGTTCCAGGGGCTGGACGGGGGCCGTGCCCCTGCTGGCCTTCTTCGCCCTCGTCTTCGGCGTCCCCGCCATCGCGCTGGTGGCGGGGGCGTTCACCGCGCAGGGGCGGCCGAGCCTGGCCAACCTCGCGCAGAGCCTCCAGGGCGGCTACCTCGTCGCCATGGCCGGGAGCGTCAAGCTGTCGGCCGTGGTGGCGCTGGCCGGGGCCGTCCTCGGCACGTTCCTCGCCTACGCCGTGGTGACCTCGCGCTTCACGCTGCTGCGCGAGGCCGTGCTGACCGCCTCGGGCGTGCTGGCCAATTTCGGCGGGGTGCCGCTGGCGTTCTTCTGGATCGCCACGCTCGGCAACTCGGGTGTGATCAGCGGCCTGGTGGGGCTGCCCTCGGGGTCGCTGTACACGTTCTGGGGGCTGGTGATCGTCTACCTGTACTTCGCGATCCCGCTGATGGTGCTGGTCATGGCCCCGGCGCTGGACGGGCTGCGTCCCCAGTGGCGCGAGGCCGCCGCCAACAGCGGCGCGACCGCCTGGCACTACTGGCGCTTCGTCGCGCTGCCGGTGCTCACGCCCGCGATGCTGGGCGGGGTCGTGCTGCTGTTCGGCTCGGCGTTCTCGGCGTACGCGACCGCGAACGCCATGGTCGGCACCGTCGTGCCGCTGGTCACCCTGAAGATCGCCAGCGCGCTGACCGGTGACGTGCTGGTCGGCTACGAGAACATCGCGCTGGCGCTCAGCCTCGACATGATCGTGGTGGCCGGGCTGGTGATGGCGATCTACCTGCCGCTGCAGAGGAGGAGCTCGCGATGGCTGCGCTGACCGGGCTGGAGCCCGTCGTCTCGGCGGCGGCGAAGCCGCCCGCGCGGCCCCGCTGGTGGCGCGGCCTGGTGTTCCTGTTCGCCGCCGCCTACTTCCTGATCCCGCTCGGGGCCTCGCTCTGGTACACGATCCACAATCCGGCGACCGGGGTGTCGTTCTCCGCCTACGGCGAGCTGCTGACGGCCGAGGGCTTCACGCGCTCGCTGCTGATGTCGCTCTCGCTCGCGGCGGCGACGATCGTGCTGGTCCTGCTGCTGGCGCTGCCGGCCATGCTGGCCGTACGGCTGTTCGCGCCGCGGCTGCGGCCGGTGATGGAGGTGTTGTGCACGCTGCCGCTGGTGGTGCCGCCGATCACGTTCGTGGCCGGGCTGACGACCTCGCTGCGTGACGGGGCCGACATACTGGCGCCGACGCCGTTCTGGGGCACGCTGATCGCGATCCAGGACCCGGGGTTCCCCGTCGTGCTGGTGCTCGCGTACGTGGTGCTGGTGCTGCCGTTCGTCTACCGCTCGCTGGACGCCGGGCTGCGCACCATGGACGTGCGCACGCTGGTCGAGGCCGCCCGCAACCTGGGCGCGTCCTGGCCGCACGTGCTGCTGCGGGTCGTGGTGCCGAACCTGCGCTCGGCCCTCGCCAGCGCGTCGTTCCTGACGCTCGCGCTGGTGCTCGGCGAGTACACGGTGGCCAGCCTGCTCGGGTACGAGCCGTTCGCGGTCTGGATCGTGACCGTCTCCGGCTCCAAGGGGCAGCTGTCCGTCGCGGTCTCCATCCTCAGCCTGCTGCTCATCTGGGCGTTGCTGCTCGCCGTCTCCACCGTCTTCAGTGGAAGGAAGAAATCATGACCGCTCAGGTGGAGTTCCGCGGGCTGCGCCGGGTGTTCGGCAGGACGGTCGCGCTCGACGGGTTCGACCTGACCATCGCCCCCGGCGAGTTCGTGGCCCTGCTCGGGCCCTCGGGCTGCGGCAAGACGACCGCGTTGCGCTGCGTGGCCGGGTTCGAGCGGCCCGACTCCGGCGCGGTGCTGCTGGACGACAAGGACATCACGAACGTGCCGGCCAACAAGCGCGACGCCGGGATGGTCTTCCAGTCGTACTCGCTCTTCCCCAACCTCAACGCCCGCGACAACGTGGCCTTCGGCCTGCGCGTACGCAAGGCGCCCGCGGCCGTACGGCACGCCAGGGCCGCCGAGCTGCTCGAACTCGTCGGGCTCCCCTCGCACGCCGACCGCTTCCCGCACCAGCTCTCCGGCGGCCAGCAGCAGCGCGTCGCCCTGGCCCGCGCGCTCGCGCTCGAACCGCGCGTGTTGCTGCTGGACGAGCCACTGTCCGCCCTCGACGCCAAGGTACGGGTCGCGCTGCGCGAGGAGATCCGCCGCCTCCAGCTCGACCTCGGCATCACCACCGTCTTCGTCACCCACGACCAGGCCGAGGCCCTGTCGATCGCCGACCGGGTCGCGGTGCTGCGCGACGGGCGGCTGGAGCAGTGCGGGCCGCCCGCCGAGGTCTACGACCGCCCGGCCACGCCGTTCGTCGCCGAGTTCGTCGGGGCCATGAACCACCTGGCCGGGCGTGTCTCCGGGGACGCCGTGACCGTGCTCGGCCAGCTCCTGCCCGTGGACGGCCCGGTGCCCGCCGACCCCGACGTGGACGTGCTGATCCGGCCCGAGGCCGTACGGGTCACGCCCGACCCCGACGGCGCGGCCGAGGTGGTGGCCGCCTCCTTCCGCGGCGCCTCGGTGCGGCTGCGGCTGTCGCTGGCGGGCGGCGAGGTCCTGGCCGACGTGCCCGGGCACGAGGCGGCCCGGCTGGGGGCGGGGGCGCGGGTCACGGTCCGGCTGGTGGAGCGGCCCGTGCTGGTGGCCGCCCGTACGGTCACGGCGCCCGCGCCGGTCCTGTCCGCCGATGCCTGAGGCGCTCGCCGGCGCGGTCCCGTTCGACACGGTGCTGTTCGACGCGGTGCTGTTCGACATGGACGGCACGCTGGTGGACACCGAAGGGCTCTGGTGGCAGGCCGTGGCGGCGGTGGCCCGGTCGCTCGGGCGCCCGCTGGCGGCGGCCGACGCGCCGTACGTGACGGGCCGCGCGGTGGGCGACACGGCCGCCCACCTGGTCGCGGGACCCGCCGCGCCCCCCGGAGCGGGACCCGCCGCGCCCCCCGGAGCGGCCCCCGAGGCGACCTCCGCGCCGGTCCCCGAGGGTTTGGGGGTGCGGGAGGTGGCGGCGGCGCTCACCGAGGCGTTCGCCGAGCGGGTCAGGGCGGGGCTGACCGTCGTGCCGGGGGCGCCGGAGCTGCTGGCCGAGCTGGCCGCGGCCGCCGTCCCGACCGCTCTGGTGACCGCCTCTCCCCGCAGCATCGTGGAGCTGGTGCTGCCCAGGCTCGGGCACACCTTCGACCTGGTGATCGCCGACGGGGACACGGCGCGCGGCAAGCCGCACCCGGAGCCGTACCTGGAGGCGGCCCGCAGGCTGCGGGTGGCTCCGGCGCGGTGCGTGGCCGTCGAGGACAGCCCGGTGGGCGTCGCCGCCGCCACCGCCGCGGGCTGCCGCGTGCTGGTGGTGGACCCCGGCCACGGGCTCGCCCGCGTGCGCGCCTCGCTGCGCGGCGCTCCCCCGCACGGGGGATGAGGACGGCCCCCGCAGGGGAGGGACGGGCCCCGCCAGCCCCGGCAGGATCCCGATCATGGGTAACGTCAGGACGCCCGCCGCGGCGCTCGCGCTGGTGGTCCTCTACGGAGGTCTGCGCGTCTACTGGGAGCTCGGCCACATGCCCGAGCGGATGTCGCCGGTCGGGTCCGATCTGATCGTGTTCACCGGCTGGGGCGCGGTGGCCCTGTGCGCCGCCGCCGCGTCGCTGCTGGTCGTGATGACGGCCGTGATGACGACCAGCGGGCGTCCGGCCGGGCCGCTCCGGTGGGCGCCGCCGGCGCTGGCGTGGGCGGTGGGCGGCGCGCTCGTCGTGTCGGGGGCGCTGCTGCTGCTCGACGTGGTGGCCGTGGTCGTCCCCGGGCTCGGCGTCCCGTTCTCGTGGACGGGGGCGCTCAGCAAGGCGGCCTGCGTGGGCTCGGGGGTGCTGCTCTGGCGGACCGCCGGGGCCTACCGGCGGCGGGTCGAAGGGGCCTGCGGGGCGTGCGGGCGGCGTTCGTCCAGGGCGCTGGCCCGTACGCCGGGGTGGGCCTTCGCGGCGGCCTACGTCTCCGTGGCCGGGTGCCTGGGGCGCGTCGCGGCGCAGGCGGCCGTGGGGTTCGAGATGGTGCCGTACCGGGCCGGGGCGGTCATGTTCGAGGTGGAGTTCCTGCTCGCCGGGACACTGCTGCCGCTCGCGCTCGTCCATCGGTTCGGGCGGGTGTGGCCGGGGTGGGTGCCCTGGCTGGCCGGACGGCGGGTGCCGCGTCCGCTGGTGTTGTGGCCGGGGGTCGCGGTGTCCGGCGGGCTGCTGGCCTACTTCGGGGTGGGGCTCGGGCAGATGGTCGCCGAACGGCTCGGCGGGGGCGTGCCGTTCTCCGGTGGGGATCTGCCCGAGGCGTTCTTCTGGGTGGCCGTGCCCGGGTACGTGATCTGGGGCGCCGGGATGGCCGTCGCGGCCTGGTCGTACGCCCGGCGTACGCGCATCGCGTGCGAGATCTGCGGCAGATAGCCGCCAATCGGTAAGCTGGGCCGCCGTGAGCGGTGAAATATCCCAGATCGGACGCTACCGGCTGCTGAGCATGCTCGGACGAGGTGGCATGGGCACCGTCCACCTCGCCGAGGACCCGGCAGGTCAGCGGGTCGCCATCAAGGTGATCAACCCCGAACTCAGCCAGCACGAGCAGTTCCGGATGCGCTTCCGCCGGGAGGCCGACGCCGCCCGCCGCGTACGCCGGTTCTGCACCGCCGCGGTGATCGAGGCCGCGCTCGACGGCAGCCTGCTCTACGTGGTCACCGAGTACGTGCCGGGCCCCAACCTGGAGGAGGCCGTACGCCAGTCCGGGCCGCTGCGCGGGTCCAGCCTCGACGCGCTGGCCGTCAGCGTGGCCACCGCGCTCACCGCCATCCACGGCGCGGGAGTGGTGCACAGGGACCTCAAGCCGTCGAACGTGTTGTTGTCCCCCGTCGGGCCGCGCGTGATCGACTTCGGCATCGCGCGGGCGCTCGACACGCTGGGCGGCGTCACCGGCACCGGCGAGCTGGTCGGCACGCCCCGGTACATGGCGCCCGAGGTGCTGCGGGGCGAGCCGGTCTCGCCCGCGTGCGACGTGTTCTCGTGGGGCTGCCTGGTCGCGTTCGCCGCGAGCGGGCGGGCGCCGTTCGGCGGCGACACGCTGCCGGCCATCGTCTACCAGGTGCTCAACACCGAGCCGAACCTCGACGACGTCGATCCCGGCCTGCGTGAGCTGGTCGGGGCGGCGCTGCGCAAGGACCCGGCCGCGCGGCCCACCGCCCAGCAGCTCCTCGACCACCTCGTGGGGCGTTCGGCGGCGCCCGAGCAGGCCGCGCACACCGTGCAGGTGGCCTGGCAGCACGCCACCACGCCGTTCACCGAGAGCCGGCCGGCCGCGGCGCGGCGGCGCGGGCGGCTGGCCGGGATCGGCGCGGCCGCGGCGGCGGTGCTCGTGGCGGGAGGCCTGGCCGGCTGGGCGCTGCTCGCCCCGAGCGGGCCGCCCGACGACCTGGGCGTGCTCTACCGCGAGGACTTCACGCAGACCTCCGGCGGCTGGGCGGGCACGTACGACGCCGACACGACGGGCAGCAAGGGCTACCGGACGGACGGCACATACGGGCTCGACGTGGGGAGCGACCGCGAGGAGCAGCGGGCCAAGGCCCCCATCCCCTTCCTCGTCGCCACGCCGACCGGCACCCCCGACCCCTCGGCCACGCCCACGCCGATGTTGCCGTCGTCGGTGGTCGTCGGCGTCACCGCCGAGGTACGGGAGTCGACGGGCAACGGCGAGTACGGCCTCTACTGTCACAGCTCCGACAACGACGACACCTCCTACGAGTTCGGGCTCGACACCGCGGGCAACACCCGGATCCGCCGCGTGTACGACGGCTCGGGCGGCACGCTGACCCAGCCCGCCAAGGTGGACGGGCTGAAGGGCCGGGTGCGCGTCGTGGCCTCGTGCGAGCAGCGCGGCTCGGGGGTGCGGCTGACGATGTGGGTGAACGACAAGCGGGTGCAGCAGGTGGACGACCCCAACGGGCTCGGCAACGGCCATGTGGGCGTGTTCGCGCGTACGCCCAAGGACAGCGAGTCGATGCTGAAGATGACGTTCGACGACTTCGAGCTGCGGGGGCAGAAGGAGCCGTAGGCGGCCTCCCCCGCCCTCTACAGGACCCCGGCGCGGGCGGCGGCCACCGCGGCGTCGGCTGCGCGGTCGGCGTCCTGCTCGCTCACCGGTTCGTGCGCGACGAACAGCCGGTAGTAGACCGGCGCGACGGCCACCCTGATCACCTCCCGCGCGTCCACGCCGCCGGGCAGCTCGCCGCGGACGATCGCCCGCCGCACCACCTCGGCCGACTGGTCGTGCCGGGCGGCGAAGAAGTCGTGGAGCGCCCGCGCCGCCTCCGGGCTCTGCACGGCCGCCGCCACGAACGCCGACGACACCGGCCCGAGCTCGGGATCGGCGAACCCGCTGCGTACGAGCTGGACGACCCCGCGCAGGTCGCCCTCGACGCCACCGGTGTCGGGGATCGGCCACGGCTCGCCCCCGGCCAGCTCCAGCGCGTCGGAGATCAGGCCCTCCGCGCTGCCCCACCGCCGGTAGACCGTGGTCTTGTGGACGCCCGCGCGCGCGGCCACGTTCTCGACCGTCAGGCCGCGGAAACCGTGCTCGGCCAGTTCGGCCAGGGTCGCCTGGCGCACGGCGTCACGCACCCGCGCGCTGCGCCCTCCAGGACGCCTGCTCGTCTCCAAAAACTACTCCAGTTGCGTTTGCGGCTTCGACTGTGCAACACTAAAGCTACAACAGTTGCGATTGGAGTTCCATCCTGATCAACGTCCGGAACATCAGCAAGACGTACGGCGACCGCGCCGTGCTCACCGGGGTTTCCCTGTCCGCGGGGCCCGGCGAGCGCCTGGCGATCGTCGGGGAGAACGGCTCGGGCAAGTCCACGCTGCTCAGGCTGCTGGCGGGCGTCGAGCGGCCCGACGACGGCGAGATCACCGTGACCGGCGACGTCGGCCACCTTGGCCAGACCCTCGGCCTGCCGCTCGACCACACCGTCCGGCAGGCGGCCGACCACGCGCTCGCCGGCCTGCGGGCCATGGAACGCAGGCTGCGCGAGCTGGAGTCGGCGCTCACCGACGACGTCATGGACGAGTACGGCGAGCTGCTGACCGCCTACGAGGCCCGCGGCGGCTACGAGGCCGACGCCCGGATCGACAGGGCGCTGCACGGCCTCGGCCTGGCGCACGTCGCCCGCGACCGGGTGTTGTCGAGCCTGTCGGGCGGCGAGCGCGCCCGGCTCGGCCTGGCCTGCGTGCTGGCCGCCGACCCCGCCACGCTGCTGCTCGACGAGCCGACCAACCACCTCGACGAGCCGGCGCTGACCTGGCTCGAAGAGCGGCTGCGCGGGCACCGGGGGCCGGTGGTCGTGGTCTCGCACGACCGGGTCTTCCTCGACCGGGTGGCCACCGCCGTCCTGGAGGTCGAGGAGGGCTCCGTCACCCGCTACGGCGGCGGCCACAGCGGCTTCCTGGCCGCCAAGGCGGCGGCGCGGGCCCGGTGGGAGCAGGCGTACGCGGCCTGGCGCGAGGAGGTCCGGCAGGTGCGCGAGCACGCCGCCACCACCGCCCACCGCGTGGCGGCCGGGCGGGCGATGAAGGACAACAACAAGATGGCCTACGACCGCAACGCGGGCCGCGTCCAGAGCTCGGTGGCCGCCCGGGTGCGCAACGCCCACGAGCGCCTGCGCCGCCTGGAGGACGACCCGGTCCCGCGCCCGCCGGCCCCGCTGCGCTTCCGTGCCGCCTTCCGCGCTCCCGCTCCGGCGGCCGACGCCACGGGCGTGCCCGGGCCCCTGGTGGAGCTGCGGGACGTCCACGTCGGCGACCGGCTGCACGTCGGGTCGCTGACCGTCCGGCCCGGCGAGCGGGTGCTGGTGAGCGGGCCCAACGGCGCGGGAAAGTCCACGCTGCTGCGGGTCATGGCCGAGCGGGCCGGGTGCCGGGTCGGCCACCTCGCGCAGGACGACGACCTCGACCCCGGCCTGGCCGTGCCGGCCGCTTTCGGGCACGACGGTTACGCCGACGAGCGGCGCGCGGCCCTGCTGGACACCGGCCTCTTCCCGCCGCACGTGCTCGGCCAGAAGGTGGGCGCGCTCTCGGTCGGCCAGCGGCGGCGGTTGTCACTGGCCGGGCTGCTGATCCGGGAGCACGACCTGCTGCTCCTCGACGAGCCGACCAACCATCTGTCACCGGCCCTGGCCGACGAACTCGACCACGCGATCGCCGCCTACCGTGGCGCGGTGGTCATGATCACGCATGACCGGGCGCTGAGGCGGCACTTCCGAGGCACCGAAATCCGATTGGCAGGGGGACACATATGTTGATCACGATCGCCGAAGGCGCGCCCTACGGCGTCGCCACCGCCGCCGACGGCGCACTCTGGTTCACGCTCGTGCACCAGGGCCGCGTCGGCAGGCTGGTGCCGGGTCACGAGCCGGTGATCCACCAGCTCGACCCGGCCGACGGGCAGCCCGGCGTCATCGCGCCCGGCCACGACGGCACGATGTGGTTCACCGAAGGCAAGGGCGGCCGGGTCTGCCAGATCACCGCCGACGGCGAGGTCACCGCGTACGAGGCCGACTCGCCGTACGGGATCGTCGCCGGGCCCGACGGGGCGATGTGGTTCACCCAGATGGGCAGCGGCCGGATCGGGCGCATCGGCGGCGCGGGCGGACGTTCGGACTTCGACGTGCCGGTCGAGGGCGGCATGCCCGCCTTCATCACCGTGGGGAGCGACGACGCGCTCTGGTTCTCGATCAACCAGGGCGACGCCATCGGCCGGGTCTCCCTGTCGGGCGAGGTCACCGTCCATCCTCTGCCCACCAAGGGGGCCGCCCCCGTGGGCATCACGGCGGGGCCGGACGGCGCGGTGTGGTTCGTGGAGATCGGCGCCGGTCAGGTCGGGCGGATCGACCCGGCCGGCGGGATCACCGAGTTCCCGCTGCCCGACCGGGGCTGCCGTCCCCACGCCATCGTCACCGGGGCCGACGGCGCGCTCTGGTTCACCGAGTGGGCGGCCGGCCGCCTCGGCCGCATCACCGTCGACGGCGCGATCGAGGAGCACGACCTGCCCTCGGTGCCCTCGTCGGCGGCCGGCGACAAGGGCTCGGAGCCCCACGGGCTGACGGTCGGGCCCGACGGGGCGATCTGGGTGGCCCTGGAGGCGGGCGCGCTGGCCCGCGTCCGGTGACGACACCCCGGGGCCAGCCCCCCGGGGTGGCACTGATGGTCACGGGCGGAGTTGACTGGGGGCATGCATGCCATCATCGTCTCCGCCCAGGGCGGTCCAGAGGTTCTTGAGTACGTCGAGCGTCCCGACCCGGCGCCGGGTGACGGGGAGGTCGTGGTGGACGTCGCGGCCAGTGGCGTCAACTTCATCGACATCTACCACTGTTCCGGCGCCTACCCGCTCTCCCTGCCCAGCCCGATCGGGTCGGAGGGGGCGGGAGTGGTCTCGGCCGTCGGCCCCGGGGTGCGTGAGGTGGCCGTCGGGGACACCGTGGCCTGGGCGGGCGTGCTGGGCAGCTACGCGGAGAAGGCCGTGGTGCCGGCCGGCCGGCTGGTGCCGGTGCCCGACGGTGTGCCGGCCGAGATGGCCGCGGCGACGATGTTGCAGGGGATGACCGCCCACTACCTCACCCACTCCACGTACGAGGTCAAGGAGGGTGACCAGGTGCTGGTGCACGCCGGGGCCGGGGGCATGGGTCAGCTGCTGATCCAGCTCGCCAAGCTCCGCGGCGCCAAGGTCTACAGCACGGTCTCCACGCCCGAGAAGGAGAAGCTGGCCCGCGCGGCCGGGGCCGACGAGGTGCTGAGCTACGAGGACTTCGGGGACGAGCTGCGCGGCCGCGTCCACGTCGTCTACGACGGCGTCGGGAAGACCACCTTCGACGGCGGCCTGAAGGCGCTGCGCCCGCGCGGCCTCATGGCCCTGTACGGCGCGGCCAGCGGCCCGGTGCCGCGGGTCGACCCGCAGGCGCTCAACCGGGCCGGCTCGCTCTTCCTCACCAGGCCCACGCTCGTCGATTACATCGCCGAGCGCGAGGAACTTCTCTGGCGGGCCGCCGACCTGTTCGGCTGGATCTCCTCGGGGCAGCTCAGGATCACCGTGTCCCAGCGGTACCCGCTGGCCGAGGCGGGCAGGGCGCACGAGGACCTGGCCGCCCGGCGTACGACCGGAAAACTGCTGCTCATCCCCTAGCGCTACGCTCGCCCTTTGTGGACATCAATACGGCAGTTTGGTCGTTCGCTGCCGTCGTCGCGCTCCTGACGCTCACCCCGGGGCTCGACACGGCTCTCACCCTGCGCACGTCGCTGCTCGTGGGCAGGCGGGCGGCCTGGGGGGTGGTGCTGGGCATCCAGCTCGGCACGCTCGCCTGGGGCGTGCTCACCGCGGCGGGGCTGTCGGCGCTGCTGGCGGCCTCGCGGACGGCCTACGACGTCCTGCGCTGGGCGGGGGCGGCGTACCTGGTGTGGATGGGGGTGCGCATGCTGCTGGCCAAGGGCGCGGCCGGTGAGGAGGAGGCCGGGCAGCGGGCGTTCGGGTTCGGGAAGGGGTTCCGGCGCGGGCTGCTCACGAACCTGCTCAACCCCAAGGTCGGGGCCTTCTACGTGGCGATGTTGCCGCAGTTCATCCCGGCCGGGGCGCCGCACGCGCTGATGGGCCTGTTGCTGGCCGGGGTGCACGTGGCCGAGGGGCTGGTGTGGAGCGCGGTGCTGATCGGGTTCGCCTCGCTGATGAGCGACGTCCTCAAGTCGGCCCGGGTACGGCGGGTCCTCGACCGGGTGACCGGCGTGGTCATCGTCGGGTTCGGGCTGCGGCTCGCCCTTCACGACTGATCCCAGGGCCACTCCAGCAGGCGCGCGCCCAGCACCGCGGTCTCCAGGGTGAAACGCTGGGTGGGGTCGTCGGGCGAGAAGCCGGTCAGCCGCCGGATACGTTCCAGCCGGTACGTCACCGCCCGCGGGCTGATCCCCAGCCTGCGGGCCGCCGCCGCCTGGTTGCCGTGCGCGGCGAAGACCGCCTCCAGCGTCTCGACCAGCGGCTCGTGCCCGCCCCTCGCCCGGAGCAGCGGGCTCAGCACGCTGGTCACCAGGTCCTCGATCGCGCCCCGGTCACGCAGCAACACGGGGAAGACCAGCAGGTCGGCGGCCCTGACCACGTCGAGGTCGAGCCGCAGCGCGTCGGCCAGCTCCAGCGCGCCGCCCGCCTCCCTGAACGAGGTCACGACACCGCCCGGCCCCCGATGTGCCCGGCCCACGCCGACCCGCCAGCCGGGCGGGAAGCGGGCGCGTACGTGATGGGTGAACTCCCCCACGGCGGCGGGCAGCGTGGCGGGCACGACGCACACCAGCAGCCCCTCGCGCACGGCCACCAGCACGTTGTGCGAGCCGAACCGGGCGATCAGGTCGCGTTCGATGCGGTCCTGGTCGCCCTCGCGCAGCCCGCGGGCGGCGGCCACCACGTACGACTCGGCCAGCCGGAGCCCGAAGTGCTCGGCCCGCTCGGCCAGCCGCTCGGCCCGTCCCTGGAGCAGGTCGTCGACGAACTCCCTGCGGGCCGTCTCCTCGCCCCTGATGGCGGCGAGCTGGGCCAGTTCGTACCCCTCCATGAGCGCCGAGACGGTCCTGCGCAGCGCGGGCAGCACGTCCGGCAGGCCCTCGGCGGCGGCGAGCGCGCCGTCCACCAGCGTCCGCAGCGGGACGCCCCGCTCGGCGGCGCGCGTGCCGTCGGCGCGGCAGGCGTCGAGCGCCGCGCGCGTGGGCAGGCGCCCGGTCGCGGCGGCGGCCAGCGCCTGACAATGCCCGCCGAGCAGGTCGGCGGGCATCTCGGGGAGCACCATCACACTCCTACGTCACGCCTGTCGAAGGACAGGATCGCGGTGAGCACGAGCACGGCCGTCGCTCCCGCCAGCACAAGGTAGTCCCCGACCGGCAGGCCCTCATAGAGGGGCCGCCCCTCGGCGTAGTAGTGGAACGGCGAGACCCACTTCAGCCACGAGATGGCCGCCACGTTGCGGCCGAGCGTGACGACGATGTACCCGGCCGCCGCCCACACGCCGACGACGGACGAGGCGATCATCCTGCGGCCGGTGACCGCGGCCACGGCCAGGGCCACGGCGCCGAAGAACAGCGCGAGCAGCAGCACGCCGGTGTGCGCGGCCAGGACGCGGTCGAACGGCACCCCGATCCCGGCCGCGTCCCCGGCCGCCCACGCCACGGCCAGCGTGACGGCGAACACCGCCAGCAGCGCCAGTGCCAGCGCGCAGAACCGCTGGAGGACCAGCCGCCTGCGGTCCACCGGGAGCGTGACGACGAGTTCCAGCGTCCCGGCCTCCTCCGGCTGGGCGATCGCCCGGTTGGCCAGCATCGTGGCGAGCACGACGAACAACATCGGGACGAAGAGCTGGTAGACGACCGTCTGGAGGAAGTTGACGCCGGAGGCCAGGTCCGGCATGCCGCCCATGAGGTCCCTGAGCGGGCCGGGGTACTTGGCCAGGGCCTGCTGGTTGAACGTCGTCGGGTCCTCGCTGAAGCTCCTGAAGAGGCTGATGTAGAGGGCCATGAACGTGCCGATGCCGACGGTCCACCAGATCAGGGCCCGCCGGTGGTCACGCAGACTCCTGGCGATCACGGTGCCGTTCCTCCTCGCTGTAGTAGGTCAGGAAGATCTCTTCGAGGTCGGGCTCGGCGCTGACCAGGTGCACCACGGTGAACCGGGCGGCGGCCTTGACCAGGGCGTCCGGGCGGCCGTCGATCGTGCACCGGACGCTGGCCCCCTCGACGCGCAGGTCGCGCACGCCCGGCAGGCCCTCGAACGCCGACCGCGGCACCGGGGCGTCGAAGTGCAGCTCCATCCGGCGTACGGCCTTCTCGCGCAGCGCCGCCACGTTCTCCACGGCCACCAGGCGGCCCCGGCGGACGATGCCGACCCGGTCGGAGACGCTCTCCACCTCGGCCAGCACGTGCGAGGACATGAGCACGGTCCGGCCGGCCGTGCGCACCTCCCGTACCAGGGCCAGGAACTCCTGCTGGACGAGGGGGTCGAGCCCGCTGGTCGGCTCGTCGAGTATGACGAGCTCCGGCTCGTGCATGAACGCCTGGATCAGCCCGACCTTCTGCTTGTTGCCCTTGGAGAGCTTGCGCATCGGCACCGACAGGTCGGCGTCGAACCGTTCGGCCAGCGCCTCGATGCGGCTGCCCGGCACCCCGCCGCGGACCCGGCCGAGGAAACGCAGGTAGTCGAGGGCCTGGTCGCGGCCTTCGAGCGCGAGCTCGCCCGGCAGGTAGCCGACCCGGGAGCGGACGGCGGCCGTACGCGGGTCCTCGCCCAGCACGCGCACCGAGCCGCGGGTGGGCCTGATCACGTCGAGCAGCAACCTGATCGTGGTGGTCTTGCCGGCGCCGTTGGGACCGAGGTAGCCGAAGATCTCGCCGGGCCGGATCTCCAGCGTGAGGTCTTCGAGCCCGCGCCGGTCGCCGTAGTACTTGGTCAGCCCTTCGGCCTGAACCGCTGCTGTCATGCCGGAATCGTCCCGCCGGCACCCCGCCGGGTCACTGGCCGATGTCGGCAGCGTCGCGGCCCGGTTGCCTTCCGGGACACGGCAACGGAGATGCGGCAGGGTGGGATGCGTGGAGACGGCGTTCGTGCTCGGTGGCGGCGGCGTGCTCGGCGCGCACGAGGTGGGCATGCTGCGGGCTCTCGACGACTTCGGCATCCGGCCCGGCCTGGTCGTCGGCACGTCGGTGGGCGCGCTGAACGGCGCGCTGGTCGCGGCCGACCCCGCGCGGGCGGTCGCCCGGCTGACCTCGTTGTGGCGGTCCGACGTCGTGCGCACGGCGTTCGCCGGGTCGTGGGTGGCCCGGCTGTCCACGCTGGCCAGGACCGGCACCCATCTGCATTCCAACGGTCCGCTGCGCGAGGTGCTGGCCGCGACGGTGCCCACGGAGCTGATCGAGGAGCTGGAGGTGCCGTTCCAGTGCGTGGCGGCCTCGGTCGGGCTGGCCGCGGCCCACTGGTTCAGCAGCGGGCCGCTGGTGGAGGCGGTGCTGGCCTCGTGCGCGGTGCCGGGGTTGCTGCCGCCCGTGGCGATCGGCGGGGAGCACTTCTTCGACGGCGGGCTGGTGCACAGCATCCCCGTCGGCCGGGCCGTGCGGCTCGGGGCCGAACGGGTCTACGTGCTGCACGTCGGCCGGATCGAACGGCCGCTGACCGCGCCCAGGCGGTTCTGGGAGGTGGGGATGGTGGCGTTCGAGATCGCCCGCCGCCACCGGTTCGCCGAGGAGATGGCCACGCTGCCGCCGGGGGTGGAGGTGCACGTGCTGCCGGCCGGGGCCACCGAGCCGCTGTCACCTCTGCGCTACCGGGACCTGTCCCAGATATCCACCTACATCGACCGGGCCTACGAGGCTTCTTCCCGCTATCTGCGGACAAGAGGAGGATGAAGGCCCGACCTCAGGGACGCTGACCCAGGGAGGCCGCCGTTGCTCCCCCCGCGTATCGTGCGCCGGATCGTCCTGGCTCCGCTCGTCATCGTGGTCACCGTGTTCATGCTGGTGACGCTGCCGTTGTGGCTCGCGGTCACGTTCGGGGCCTCGTTGCGGCTGCCGCCGCCGCAGCGCAGGGGGCTGCGGTTCGTCTGGTTCGGGGTGGCGTGGCTGACGCTGGAGTCGGCGGTGCTCATCACCTGCCTGGGGTTGTGGTTGTCGGGCGCGTTCGGGCGGGCCCGGCACCAGGAGCGCCACTACGCGCTGATCCGGTGGTTCCTGTCGAAGGTGTACGCGGCGGCCGTGCGCATCTTCCGGCTGACCCTGGACGTCGAGGAGCCCCCGCCCACCGCGCAGGAGCAGGCGGCCCGGCTGAGCCGCCCGATCGTGGTGCTCTCCCGCCACGCCGGCCCAGGCGACTCCTTCCTGCTGATCTATCACCTCTTATCCCTGTACGAACGCCGCCCCCGCATCGTCATGAAGGCCGCCCTCCAGTACGACCCGTCGCTCGACGTCGTGATCAACCGCCTGCCGAACGCCTTCGTGCCGCGCCGGTCCGGCCGCCGGCGGGTGATCGAGGAGATCCGGCGGCTCGCGGCGACCATGGACGACCGGGACGCGCTGGTGATCTTCCCCGAGGGCGGCAACTTCACCCCGCGCCGCCGCCGGCTGGCGATCCGGCGGCTGGAGGAGAAGGGCCTGGCCGAGGAGGCGGAGCGGGCACGCGGCATGGACCACCTCCTGCCGCCCCGGCCCGGCGGGGCCGTCGCCGCGATCAGCGCCTGCCCGCGGGCCGACGTGGTGTTCGTCGCGCACACCGGCCTCGACGACCTCATCACGATCGGCGACGTGTGGCGCAGGCTGCCGTACGCGGCGCGGATCACGGCCAAGTGGTGGCGGGTGCCCGCGTCCGAGGTGCCCCGTGACCGCGAGGAGCAGGTCCGCTGGCTGTACTCCCATTGGGAGGAGATCGACGCCTGGATCACCGCCCAGCGCGGGCGTTCGCCCCGGGATCAGGCGGAGGGGGCGCCCGGCGGCAGGTAGGGCACCGGGGCCGGACCGTCGCGGAGCACTCGCAGCAGGGCGTCGGTGTCCAGGTTGGCCTCGATCAGGTCGCCCAGGGCGTCCAGGCGGTCCTCGCGGAGGCGGGCGAAGTCGGTGTCCGGGGCGGGCACGAACGCGCGTCCCGCCCGGTCGGCGACGTCGGCCAGGAAGGCCCGGCGGAAGGCGTCGTTCTCCAGGGCGCCGTGCCAGGTCGTGCCCCACACGTCGCCGGCGCGGCACCCGTCCAGGAACGGCTCGCCGCCCTCGACCGTCGCCACCCCGTGGTGGATCTCGTACGCGCTGACCGGCTCCCCGTACGCCTGCCCGACGGGCCGGCCGAGCCGTTTGCCGGCCGCGAACTCCACCCGCACCGGCAGCAGCCCGAGCCCGTCCACCCGGCCCGCCCGCGACTCCACCTCGTCCACGATCTCCCGGCCCAGCATCTGGAACCCGCCGCAGATCCCCAGTACGGGCCCGCGCCGGGCGAGGAGGGCGTCGGCCAGCCCGGTGCGCCGCAACCAGGCCAGGTCCTCGACCGTGGCCCGGGAGCCGGGCAGCACCACCAGGTCGGCGTCGTCGAGTTCGACCGGGTCGGTCACGAAGCGCACCACCACGCCGGGCTCGGCGGACAGCGCGTCCAGGTCGGTGAAGTTGGAGATCCTGGGCAGCCGGACGACCGCCACGCGCAGCGTCTGTCGTCCCAGCGGCCGGCCGGTCGCGACCCGGCGGGAGTCCAGCGCGAGGGAGTCCTCGACGTCCATCCACAGGCCGTCGAGCCAGGGCAGCACGCCGTACACGGGCCGGCCGGTGAGCTCGCGCAGCATGTCGAGGCCGGGTTCGAGCAGTTCGCGGGCGCCCCGGAACTTGTTCACGACGAACCCGGAGACATGGGCCTGGTCGGCGGCGTCCAGCAGCGCGACCGTGCCGTAGAAGGCGGCGAACACGCCTCCCCTGTCGATGTCGCCGACCACGACGACGGGCAGCCCTGCGGCCCTGGCCAGGCCCATGTTCGCGATGTCGCCGCGGCGCAGGTTGATCTCGGCGGGGCTGCCGGCGCCCTCGCAGATCACCACGTCGTACTGGTCGCGCAGGCGTCGCAGGGACTCCAGGGCGGCCGAGCGCAGGAGGTCCTTCAGGGCGCCGTACTCCATGGCGTCCACGTCCGCGACGGGCTCGCCCATGAGCACGACCTGGCTGCGGCGGTCGCTGCCCGGCTTGAGCAGGACGGGATTCATGTCGGCGACCGGTTCGAGCCCGGCGGCCTGGGCCTGCATGGCCTGGGCGCGGCCGATCTCGCCGCGGTCGGCGGTGACGTAGGAGTTCAGCGACATGTTCTGGGCCTTGAAGGGCGCCACGCGCACGCCCTTGCGGGCCAGCCAGCGGCAGATCCCGGCGGTCACCACGCTCTTGCCCGCGTCGGACGTGGTTCCGGCGACCAGCATCGCCCCCGTGACCTGCGCAGCTTTCATGCGATCACCGTACATGAGCCCCAAACTGCGAAATTTCCCAGAAAGGGGCCATTTACGAATCGTGTGACTTCTGCCACTCTGGCTAGAACGTTCGCCTAGAACGTAATTCTAGATTTTTCTACTGGAAAGGGTGGGCATGATCGGGACGTTGGGTTCGCCACGCGCTGGCGTCATCGACGCGCAGACCCGGGCGCCGTTCGGCTGGGCGCCGCTGGTCGTGCTCTTCATCGTCGGGCTCGTGGACCGGATCGAGTACAACCTGCTGTCGGGGGTGCTGCCGCTCGTACAGAAGGAGTGGGGCTTCAGCGACACCGCGGCCGGCTCGATCCCCACGGCGGCGGCGCTGGCCGCCGCGATCGTGTCCCTCCCCGCGGGCTTCCTGGCCGACCGGTTCAGCCGTACGCGGATCATCGCGGTCGTCGTCCTGGTCTGGGCGGTCGCCACGCTCGGGTCGGGCGTGGCCACCGGATTTGTGATGTTCTACCTGATGCGGGTGCTGCTCGCGGCGGCCGAGAACATCGACAACCCGGCGGCCGGCAGCCTGCTCGCCGACTACTACCCTCCGGTCAGCCGGGCCAAGGCGTACGGCCTGACCCGCGTCACGACCTACCTCGGCGGCGTCGGCACGCTGCTGGGCGGCGTGCTGGCCGAGGCGTTCTCGTGGCGTACGGCGTTCCTGGTCATGGTGGTGCCCGGCGTGCTCACGGCGGTGCTCGTCTGGTTCCTGCGCGAGCCGGGCCGCGGCGACCTGGACCGCCTGGTGGCCGGCGCCCCCGCCGAACAGCCCGCCTCGCAGCCCGCCGAGCAGCCCAAGGCGCCTTTCTGGCAGCAGTTCGGGCAGGTCGTCCGCATCCCGACGCTGTTGTTCGTCTGCGTCGGGCTGGGCCTGCTCACCCTCGGGCTGGCCGGGATCTTCTACTGGCTGCCGACCCTCATGGTCCGCGGCTACGGCGTCGGCGTCGGCGCCGCCGGCTCGCTGAGCGGCCTGGTCACCATCGCCGGCACGCTGGCCGGCACCCTCGCCGGCTCCTGGCTGGGCCGCAAGTGGCACGGCACCCGCAAGGGCGGCAGGCTGCTGGCCGGCGGCGGCGGCATCACGGCGGGCGCGGCGGTGCTGGCCGGCGCGCTCGCCATGGACTCGATCGGCGCCATGACCGCGCTGGTCCTGCTGGCCTGCTCGCTGATGTCGATCGCGATCCCGAACATGACGGCCTGCCTGGCCGACGTCGTCCCGGCCGCCGCCCGCGGGCTCGGCTTCGCCGTCCTGCAACTGCTCATCACGGCGGCCGGCGCGTTCGGCTCGCTCGTCGTCGGCATCGCCTCCGACCAGTTCGGCTCGCTGATCGGCGGCATGTACCTGCTGGTCGTACCTATGATCGTGGGCGGCCTCCTGACGCTCGGGGCCCGTGCCTCCTTCGAGCGCGACGCCAAGCGGGTGATGGACGCCGCCCGCGCCGCCTAGGGCAGGCAGACGGTCAGCGCGCCCGGGGCCACCTCGGCTTTGATCCTGGTGGTGGCCTCGCGGTCGCCCCCGTCCAGTTCGTACGTCAGCGGTGACCCGAACCGGGCCGACACCTTGCGGGCCCGGGTGATGCGGACGAACGGCGAGTCCTCCGACCGCCCGGCGGCCATCCTGCCCATCACCCTGGCCCACTGGACCGGCCCCTTGGCCGTGGACAGGCCGACCTCCAGCCAGCCGTCGTCCGGCCGCGCGTCGTCGAACGCCTCGATCCCGCCGGCGATCGTGCCCACGTTGCCGAGCAGCAGGCAGCTCGCCTCCCCCTCGAACCAGGTGGCGCCGTCCACCTTCACCGTCATCGGCACCAGCGGCCCGCCGACGTGCCGGACGGCGGCCTTGACGTAGCTGAGCTTGCCGAGCTTCCGTTTGGCCTTGCCGTCGGCCTCGGCGATCATCTCGGCCTCGAACCCGGCGCCGGCCATGACCGCGAAGTGCTCGCCGTTGAGCAGGCCGAGATCCAGCTCGGCCCGCCGGCCCCGGAAGCCGATCCGTACGGACTCCTCCAGGTCGATGGGGATGCCCAGGTTCGTGGCGAACAGGTTGGCGGTCCCGGCGGGCAGGATCGCCATCGGGACGCCGGACCCGGCCATGGCGTCGGCGCACCGTTGCACCATGCCGTCGCCGCCCCAGACGAACACCAGCTCCGCGCCCGCGTCGAGGGCCTTGCGCACCTTCTTGGGCGCCTTCCTGCTCTTGGGCACCTCGTGCCAGATCAGCTCGCCGACGTCCTGCTCGCTGAGCAGCACGCGCAGCCGGTCGAGGCCCGCGCCGAGGATCTTCTTACGATGAGCGACAACCGCGATGGTGGGGGACACGCCTCCCGCACTACCCGAGGTTTGCAGGGTTATGAGTAGGTTTCGAGCGGGTAGCGGTGGCCGAATGCGTATCCAGGACTGGTTCCTCACCGAGGAGGAACGCGACAACCGGGCCACCGAGCTCGACGCCTGGTCCAGCGGCAACGACGTACGCCCGCTCGTCCACGGCTCCACGTACTTCGCGGAGCTGAGTACCCGCCTGGAGGCGTTGCGCGAGGACGACCTGCTGCTGTTCGCCGACTGGCGGGGCGACCCCGACGAACGCCTGACCGACGACGGCCCCACGGTCGGCGCGGCACTCGGCGCCGCCGCGAAGCGCGGCGTCGTGGTCAGGGGCCTCATCTGGCGCTCGCACCTGGACCGGCTGCGCTTCAGCTCGGCCGAGAACCGGCACCTTGGCGAGGAGATCGAGGACGCGCACGGGCAGGCGATGCTCGACACGCGGACCAAGCCGGGCGGCTCGCACCACCAGAAGTTCGTCATCATCCGCCACGACCGCGACCCCTCGGCGGACGTCGCCTTCGTCGGCGGCATCGACCTGTGCCACAGCCGCCGCGACGACGCCCGCCACCTGGGCGACCCGCAGCCCTGCCCGATGCCCGGCGTGTACGGCCCCCGCCCGCCCTGGCACGACCTCCAGCTCGCCATCCGCGGACCGGCGGTCGCCGAGGTGGAGAAGACCTTCTGCGAGCGCTGGGAGGACCCGGCCCCCGAGACCAGGGACCCGCTGCGCCGCCTGCGCGACCACGTCAGCAAGCTGGACGACGCTCCCCCTCTGCCCGAGCCGGGCCCGCCGCCCCCGCGCGCGGGCACCCACCACGTGCAGATCCTGCGCACCTACCCCGCCCGGCACAGCGCCTACCCGTTCGCGCCCGACGGCGAGCGCAGCATCGCGCACGCCTACCACAAGGTGCTCGGCCGGGCCCGGTCGCTGGTGTACCTGGAGGACCAGTACCTGTGGTCCACGGACGTGATCGAGCCGTTCGCGCGGGCGCTGGAGCGCGAGCCGGAGCTGCGGATGATCATCGTGGTGCCGCGCCACCCCGACCAGGACGGCTGGCTGGCCGGCCCCGCGAGCCTGATCGGCCGGGTCGAGGCGCTGAACCGGCTGACGCGGGCCGGCGGCGACCGGGTGGCGGTCTACGACCTGGAGAACCACCAGGGCACGCCCGTCTACGTGCACGCCAAGGTGTGCGTGGTGGACGACTTGTGGGCCTCGGTCGGGTCGGACAACGTCAACCTGCGCTCGTGGACGTACGACTCCGAGCTGAGCTGCGCGGTCCTGGACGAACGGGAGGACCCGCGCCCGCCGTACGGCGCCCTGAAGTTCGCCCGCGACCTGCGGCTGACGCTCATGTCCGAGCACCTGGACGAGGAGTCGCAGGCGGGCCTGGACGAGCTGTGCGACCCGGTCGCGGCGTTCGACGCGTTCGCGGAGTCGGCGGACCGGCTGGAGGCGTGGCACTCGGCCGGCCGCCGGGGCCCGCGCCCGCCCGGCCGGTTACGTCCGCACCCCGCGCCCGGTCTGTCCTGGGTCCGCAGGGCCATGGCCATGCCGCTCTACCGGTTCGCCGTCGACCCCGACGGCCGGCCGCCGCGGCTCCGGAGATCGCGGAGGTTCTGATGACCACGTTCCCGTTCCGCAGGCTGGGACCGAGGTTGACGGTCGCGGCGTTCGCCGCCGCGCTCATCATGATCCCGTTCTTCCTGCTGCTCGTCGTCGCCAAGATGCCGCTCAACCGGCTGGACTCCGGGGTGGCCCGCGAGCTGCACGCGTACGCGCTGGCCCATCCGGGCGTGACCAGGGTGCTCATCGTCTGGACCGATCTGTTCGGCCCGTGGCCGTGGCGGGTCGCGGTCGGCGCGTTCACCGTGTGGCTGCTGGTGCGGGGCAGGCGCCGGCTGGCCCTGTGGGCGATCGCGACCGTGACCGCGGGCGGCCTGATCGGGCTCGGCCTGAAGATCCTCGTCGCGCGGGTGCGTCCGCACCTGCCCGATCCCGTCGCGCTGGCCCCCGGCGACTCCTTCCCCTCCGGCCACGCGGTCAACGTGACCCTCGGCGCGGGGGTGGTCACCCTGCTCCTGTTGCCGCAGTTGCCCCGGCGGGGACGGCGGCTCGCCTGGACGCTGGCCTGGTTCGTGGTGGTGTCGGTGGGCTTCACCAGGATCGCCCTCGGCGTGCACTGGGTGAGCGACGTCGTGGCGGGGATCGTGCTGGGCGTGGCGGTGATCGCGGCCGCGGCGGCGGCGTTCGAGACGTGGCGCCGCGACACGGGCCGCAGGCCCACCGCGCCGCTGTCCGAAGGTTTGGAACCCGAGCCGCTGAAGGTGCCCGATGAGCAGAGCTGAGCAGGTCCGGTACTACGCGCTGTCGCTGGTGTTACCCCTGGCGCTGATGGGCGCCGTCACGTACGGCATGGGGCTGCTCGTCGTCGGCGTGCCCCAGCCCGGCGACGTGGCCCTGAGCAAGGGCCTGGCCTCGATCCGCACGCCGCCGTGGAACACGCTCACCGACTACGGCACCAGCCTGTCGGACACGCCGTACGTCGTGGCGTTCACTGCGGTGGCGGCGATCGTCTTCCGGCTGGTCCTCAAACGCTGGCTGGAGTCGGTGTTCCTGATCGCGGCGGTGTGGGGCCAGTCGCTGGTCTTCCTGGCCACCACCGAGCCCGTCGGCCGGAGCCGGCCGCCGGTTCCCCACCTCGACCCCGCGCCGCCCACCTCCAGCTTCCCCTCCGGGCACGTCAGCGCCGCCGTCGCGTTCTACTGCGGGATGGCCCTGGTGCTGAGCACGCACGTACGCGGCCGGGCGCCGCGGGTGGCCATCTGGGCGGTCGGGGTCGCGGCGCCGCTGATCGTGGCCTTCTCCCGGCTCTACCGCGGCATGCACTTCTTCACGGACGTGACATGGGGGCTGCTGCTCGGGGTGTTCTGCGTGGTGGTGGCCGCCCGCTCGATCCTGCGCCGCTCCCCGGATCACCCCTGACGGCCCGCGCCGCGGGGCCCCCGCCGCCACATGCCGACGCGCACGGGAACGCCGGGAGAGCCGTGGAGGAGGGGCGGCCCGTCCGGCGCGGGCAGCCCGGCGGCGTCGGTCAGGTCCTGTTCCAGCGCGTCCAGCCGGGCGTGGTGCAGCGGCCACGGTGGATGCTCGACCTCGGCTGCGGCCAGGCGCCCGGCGACGACGCTGAACAGACGGAACCTGGCGGTGAGGAAATGGGCCAGCTCGTCGCGCCCGGCGGCGGTCAACGGCGGGCCCGCGGTCACGTCGGCGTCGCAGCGGACCCCGCCGAAGCGGCGGCGGCTCCGGTAACGCAGGAGGGGGCCTTCGGACCGTACGGACATGCGCGCCCAGTGGTACGGCAGCCAGAACCCGGCACGGCCCCCGAGCAGGGCGGGCAGCGTCCCGGCGTCCAGGGACAGGAACCAGATGCCGCTGCGGCCCCGGTCGTCGCGGACGTAGGTCCGCAGGTTCGTCTCGGGAAAGGCGGGCATCCGCGGCAACCCCGGGACCCCGACGTCCTCCATGACGAACGGCACCAGCCCGACCCAGGCCGTCGAGTCGAACGTCTCGGCCGTGAGCCCGTCGGGCAGCAACCGCTGGACGGTTCCGGGCGGATAGCGCCAGTGCATGAAGGTCGTCCGCGACCAGCGCTGGTACATCACCGGCCGGGCGACGCGAGGGGACACCGGGGCTCTCATGCCGCGGCGTCTACCCGCCACGGCCGCCGATCATGTCAGACGAAGGCCCCCAACCCGGTCACGGCCCGGCCGACGATCAGGGTGTTGATCTCCCTGGTGCCCTCGTAGGAGTAGATCGCCTCGGCGTCGGCGACGAACCTGGCGATGTCGTAGTCGAGCAGGATGCCGTTGCCCGCGAGCAGCTCCCGCGCCCAGCCCACGACCTGGCGCATCTGCGTCGTGCAGTACGCCTTGGCCAGGGCGGAGTTCTCGTCCCGGTAGACGCCGGCGTCCTGGAGCTGGGCCAGCCGGACGACCATGCCGCAGCAGGCGGTGGCGTTGCCCAGCATCCTGACCAGCAGATCCTGCACGAGCTGGAACGAGCCGATCGGCCGGCCGAACTGCTCGCGTTCCTTCGCGTAGTCCAGGGCGATCTCGTAGGCGGCGATCATGATGCCCACCGCCTGCCAGGCGACCCCGCTGCGGGTACGGCGCAGGATCCGCGCGGTGTCGCGGAAGGAGCCGGCCTTCTGCAGCCGGTCGGCCTCGGGGACCCGGCAGCCGGTCAGCGTGATGTCGGCGTTCTGGACGGTACGCAGCGCCATCTTGTTCTCGATCTTCGTGGCGGTGCAGCCGGGGGTGCCCTTCTCCACCACGAAGCCCTTGACCTGCCCGTCGGCGGCGTCCCGCGCCCACACCACGATGAGGTCGGCGAACGTGCCGTTGCCGATCCAGCGCTTGGCGCCGTCGAGCACCCAGGTGTCGCCCTCGCGCCTGGCCGTGGTGCGCAGGCCGGCGGCCACGTCGGAGCCGCCGGTCGGCTCGGTCAGCGCGAACGCGCCGATCTTCTCCATCCTGCTCATCGCGGGCAGCCAGCGCCGCCGCTGCTCGGCCGAGCCGCACTCGGCGATGCTGCCCATGGCCAGCCCGGTGTGCACGCCGAAGAAGGTGGCCATCGAGGCGTCGGCGTGCGCCATCTCCAGGGCGAGGAAGCCGCTGAGCAGGCCGCTCGGCCTCGGCCCCGGGCATTCGGGGTGCGCCAGGCCCGCGATGCCCAGGTCGGCGTAGCCCTTCACCAGCTCCAGGGGGAACTCCGCACGCACCCAGCAGTCGTTGGCGACGGGCACGACCTTCTCCCGCAGGAACGTGCGCACCCGCAGCAGGATGTCCCGCTCGTCGGCGGAGAGCAGGTGCTCGAACTCGTAGAAGTCCCCGGTCAGCAGCTCGGACATGGTGTCGCGTCCCTCCCCGGCGCGGCGGGCGCCCGTCCCCTGGGACGGGGACGGGCGCCCGGGGGTTCACTTCTGCTGGTCGCCCTTCGGCCGGGCCTGCTTGCGCTCCCGCTCGCCGCTGCCGCCGTAGCTGCGCCGCACCGCGTCCGTGCCCTGCTCGACCTGCTCGTCGAACTTGTGGCCGGTACGCTCCTCGATCTCGTCCTCGACCCGGTCGAGCAACTGGTCAGCCTGCTGCGGGTGCTGTTTCGCCAGCTCTTCGGCCTTCTTGACCCAGTCCTGTGCACTCATGCCTGTCTCCCCCGTACGTGTGCGATTGGCCAGCGCTAGCCCTACCCTTCGCGGTCCGGACCACACGGAGCGTCCCGGCCGCCACGGGGGCCGCCTACCATACGGCCCATGACCACGCCCACCACCACACACGGGTTCAGGCTCGACGCGGAGGGCCCGTACGACTTCGGCGCGACGCTGCGTTTCGTCGAGGACTGGCCGGCCACCAGCGCGCTGCCCTCCGACGGGCGGACGCTGCGCTTCGCCTACTGCGCCGAGTCCGACTGGCTGCCGATCGGGGTGAGCGTGACCGCCGCTCCCGGCGGGGTCGCGGTCACCACCACCCGCGCCACCGGTCCGGCGATCCGCGGCGAGGTGGCCCGCATCCTCTCCCTCGACGTGGACGCCGGCGGCTTCGCCGAGCTCGGCGCGGCCGACCCGGTGCTGGGCGACGTGCAGCGGCTCAGCCCCGGGCTGCGTCCGGTGTGCTTCTGGAGCCCGTGGGAGGCGGCCTGCTGGGCGGTGATCGTACAACGCTCGTCGATGCTCGTCGCCTCGCGGATCAAGCAGCGCATCGCCGACCGGTACGGCGCGGCCGTCACCGTGGACGGGCAGGCGTACCAGGCGTTCCCGCCGCCCATGAGCCTGGTGGACGCGGGCGGGCTCGGGCTGCCCGCGCAGAAGGAGGAGTGGCTGCGCGGGCTGGCCAGGGCGGCGCTCGACGGTGTGCTCACCACTGAGCACCTGCGCGCGCTCGCCCCCGAGGAGGCCCTGGCCGAGCTGCGCGCGCTGCCCGGCGTCGGGCCGTTCTCGGCCGGTCTGATCCTGATCCGCGGCGCGGGCGCGCCCGACGCGTTCCCCGGCGACGAGCCGCGGCTGTTCGCGATCCTGCGCGAGGCGTACGGGCTGCCCGAGGACGCGCCGGCGGGCGCCTACCGCAGGATCGCCGAGTCGTGGCGGCCCTACCGGTCGTGGGCCTCGTTCCTGTTCCGCGCGGCCGGTTACCGGGCCGCCGGCGACTGAGCGCCGCGCGCGCGTGGCCCGGCCGCCCGATGATCCTTAGAGTGGTCGCCATGACGGACGACGCCGGCATCCGGGCCGGCGACCACGATCGCGACCAGGTGGCCGCCAGGCTGCGGCAGGCGGTCGCCGAAGGACGCATCAGCCTCGACGAGCTGCACGACCGCATCGACCGCACGTACGCGGCCAGGACGGTCGGTGAGCTCGGCGCGCTGGTCGCCGACCTGCCGCCCGTCTCCTCCGCGCTCGCCCCGGGCTCCGACGTGCTGACGATGCACACCGAACACTGGCGGGTCCGCCGGGACGGGCGGTGGGTGGTGCCGCCGCGCATCGACGTCAGGCTCGGCGTCTGGGGCACCGCGAAGCTGGACTTCCGCGCCGCGGAGTGCCTCCACCGGGAGGTGCTGGTGCACGTCCGGATCACCTCGTGGTTCGGCGACCTGCATCTGAAGGTGCCGCACGGGTGGCACGTACGGGCCGACGAACTGGTCTCCCCGGGGCTCGGCCAGCTGCACGACAAGCCGGTCGAACCGCCGTCCGACGACGGCGTCGTGCTGCGGCTGACCGGTCACAGCCGCGGCGACATCTGGGTCCGCTACCGCCACCCGCTCCCGTCTGACCTCTAGAGGGACGTCAGGGCGGCCAGCTCGCGCCATTCGGCGAGGGGGAGCTCGCCGGGACGGTCGGTGAGCACCTGGAGGCAGACGTGGTCCGCGCCCGCGTCGAAGTGGGCCCGGACCCGCCGCTCGATCGCCTCGACGCCGCCGTGGGCGACGATCGCGTCCACCAGCCTGTCGCTGCCGTGCTCGATCTCGTCCTCGTCGAAGCCGAGGCGGCGCAGGCTGGCGATCTGGTGGGCGGCGCCGGTGCGGTAGAAGGAGACGTGCTCACCGGCCAGCTCGCGGGCCCTGGCGGCGTCGGGGTGCAGCACGACGGCCTGCTCCACGGCCAGCAGCGCGTCGGGGCCCATGGCCTCCCTGGCCCGCGCGGTGTGCTCGACGGTCACGAAGTACGTGTGCGCGCCGAGCGTGCGCCCGGCCGCCAGGTCGAGCATCTTCGGGCCGAGCGCGGCCAGCATGCGGCGCGGCGGACGTTCCGGGGCCGGCGAGGCCAGCGGCACGGCGTCCATGGCGTCGAGGTAGGCGCCCATCGTGGTCACCGCGCGGCCCCGGCTGGGGATCGCGTAGCCGTCCATCTGGATCGGCTGGTCGCTGACGCGGTGGCCGCCGAGGCCCAGCACGTACCGGCCGGGGTGGGCCTCGTTGAGCGCGCGTTCGGCGGCGGCCATGGTGATCGGGTCGCGCAGGGCGATGTTGGCGATGCCGGCCGCGACCGTGATCCGCCTGGTCGCCGAGAGCAGCAGCCACGACTGGCTCACCGAGTCGCGGCCGAACCCCTCCCCGAACCACAACGCGCCGTAACCCAGCTCCTCGATCTCGGCCGCGGCGTCGCGCGCCTCGCCCGCCGGACGGGCGTCGAAGGCGAACGTCCACACACCCACCCTGCCCAGATCGGGCCTGTCGTCGTGAGAGTTGCCGGTCATGAGGTCACCGTCCCGTCTATACGGAGAACTTCTCCGGTTACGTCGGGGACTATAATCGGAGAAGTTCTCCGATTCAACCCGCGGGAGTGGCCAGTGCCGGCACGGGCGATGCGCGCCGACGCGCGCCGCAACTACGAGCAACTGGTGGCGGCGGCCATGGCCGTGGTCGCCGAGGAGGGGCCCGACGCCTCGCTCAACGAGGTCGCCAAACGGGCCGGCGTCGGGGCGGGCACGCTCTACCGGCACTTCCCCACCCGCGAGTCACTGCTCGCGGCCGTGTACGAAGGCCGGCTGGCCCGGCTGTGCGCGCGGGCGGAGGAGGCGGGCGGGGCGCTGCCGCCCGCCGAGGCGCTGGTGGACTGGCTGCGGGCGCTGGTCACACACGCCATGACCGACCGGGGGCTCGGCGCGCGGATGATGCTCTCGCCGGAGGCGGCCGGGGTGGACTGCTGGGCGACCCTGCACGCCGCCGCCGAGCGGCTGCTGCGGCCGGCTCAGGAGGCGGGGGCCGTACGGGCGGACGTGGAGGCGGCCGACCTCATCGCACTGGCCGGCGGCATAGCCCAGGCCACCCCCGACCCGGCCCACGCCACCCACCTCCTCACCCTCACCCTCACCGGCCTCCTGACCCCCACCCCCTGACCCCGGCCCGGACCGCGGACGGCGCGACCCGGTGACGGGGTGGCCGTACGACGGTGTGGCCGTACGACGGGCGTGACCGTTGGGTGGGGCAGTCAGACAGTGGCCGGGAGTGGGGTGAAGGCGGACAGGCCGGCGGCCCAGGCGGCGTCGATGTCGGCGCCGGGCGGGAAGCGGCCGTCGAGTTCGAGCATGACCAGGCCGTGGGCCAGCCCCCAGACGGCCCGGGCGGCCGCCTCGCCGCGTACGAGCCGGACCAGCGGCAGTGCGGCCCGCTCCTCCACCCCGGCGGGCAACAGCCCACGCGGCAACGGCCCCGCGCTCATCAGGCGATACAGGTGCGGATGAGCCAGCGCGTACGCCCGATAAGCCCGCCCAAGCTCCCTCAACCCACCACCTTCAACCCGCTCCCCCGCCCCACCGTCGCCCTCGGCGCACCTCATCGGCGCTCCTCCGGCCTCGGCTCGTTCCAAGGTTTCGGCCAGTTCGGTGAGGGCGAGGGTGATGAGCTGGGCTTCCACGGCGGACTTGTCGGGGAAGTGCTTGTAGAGGGACGGCGCGCGGATGCCGAGGCGTGCGGCGAGGGCGCGCATGGTCAGCGCCTCCACCCCGCCCGCCTCGACCAGCTCGCGCGCCGCCGCGACGTTCTGCCCCGCGCGCGGCGTCAGGTCAGCCACGCGCACTCCTCGGACCGTGACCGAGAACGCGGGCGACCGCCACGTACGTCATCCAGGCCAGCCCCGCCGTGAAGACCGGCACCCAGTTGAGCGACGAGACCGAGTAGCCGACCAGTACGGCCAGCGGGATCCACGGACGATGCGCGAGGTCGTGCACCACGGCCGGCCCACCGAACCTGGTCGCGTACGGCAGCACCACGAACAACACCGAGCTGACCGGCGTGGCGCCCCCGTGCTTGACCACCTCGAAGACTAGGAAGGCGAGGAAGAAGGCGGCGAGCAGGGCCCAGGCGGTTCGGCCGGTCACACGCCCGACGGTCACGATGGTCATGATGTCCTCCATGGCTAACGCTGTTAGCCACAACCCTAGGCTAACGGCGTTAGCCTGTCCAGGCCCGGGTCCGGTCCGGACCCCCATAAGCTGGAACCATGATCGATCGGGAGGTGGCTGTGCTCATCGGCCTCCAAGCCTCCGGCAAGTCCACCTTCTACCGGCGCTGCCTGGCCGCCACGCACGCGCACGTGAGCAAGGACGACTTCCCCAACGCCCGCCGCCGCCAGCACCGCCAGCTCCAGCTGATCCGCGAGGCGCTGGAGGAGGACCGGAACGTGGCCGTGGACAACACCAACGCCTCACCCGAGGAGTGGCAGCCGCTCATCGTGGCCGGCCGGGAGCACGGCGCGCGCGTGGTGGCCTACTGGTTCCCGCCCAACGTCAAGAGCTCGCTTCAGCGCAACGCCGAGCGCATGGGCCGGGCGCGGGTCCCGGAGGTGGGCGTCTTCGCGACGCTCAGACGGCTGCGCCGGCCGCGTGCGTCCGACGGGTTCGACGCGGTGTACGCGGTGGAGTTCGACGGCCGGGGCGGATTCCTGATCCGCAAACAGGAAGGCTGAGCAAACAGGAGAGCGGGCCGCACAAACGGCTGAGCGAACAGGAGAGCAGGCCGCACAAACGGGGTCAGGGGCGCCGTACGAAGGGGGCCTTCGCGAACCGGTAGGCGATCTTGGCGGCCGTCAGCCGGCGCACGTGGGCGCCGTTCCGCGCCCGGGAGACCAGCCGCTCGGCCAGCCACGGCGCCACGACCTCCACCGGATCGGCGAGGATCGCGAAGATCCGGCCCGCCCGCTCCCGTTCGGCCTCCGAGTAGCCGTACGTCAGCAGGTCGGTGACCACCATGCCGGGGCTGAGCAGACCGGCCGTGACACCGTCCGGGGCCTCCTTGGCCAGCGCCCCGGTCAGGTACGTCACGGCCCGCTTCGTCGCCCCGTAGACGCCGAGACCTGCCACGGTACGGCCGTCGCTGCCCAGCCCCTCCATGTTCCAGATGTGGCCGCCGCCCTGCCCCGCCATGCCCGCCGCCGCGACCGCGCAGCCGTTGACCGTCCCCAGCAGGTTGACCTCGACCACCGCGCGGGCCTCGCCGGCGGGCAGCCGCCACAGCGGGAGCCGGTGGTGGGAGATCCCGGCGTTGTTGACCCAGATGTCCACCCGCCCGTGCCTCCGTACGGCCTCGTCCCAGAGGTCCTGGACGCGGGCGCGGTCGGTGACGTCGGCCACGAGGGCGGGCACGCCCAGCTCGGCCTCCGCGGCGGCCACGCGGTCCGGGTCGGTGCCGCACACGGTGACCCGGTGGCCCAGCGCGACCAGCGAGCGGGCCAGGCCGAGCCCGAGGCCGCGGGTGCCGCCCGTGATCACGATCGAACGGGCCCCGCTCATACCTCGTGCTCCTTCCTGGCCGCCACGGTCGCCTCGATCGCCCCGGCGAGGAATCTGCCGACGATCTCCCGTTCCTCCGGGGTGAACGCGTCGATCGCCGCGGTGAGGTGGCGGACCAGCGGGGCGAAGAACGTGCCCGCCAGTTCGACGGCCTGCTCGTTGATGACGACCTCGACCTTGCGGCGGTCGGAGGCGTCGCGCCGCCGTCCGACGTGGCCGGCCTGTTCCAGGCGGTCGAGGAGGGCCGTGGTCGCGGGGGCGCTGAGGTTGAGCGCGGTCCCCAGTTCGCCGGGCGAGAGCGGGTGACCGGCGAGGTGGGCGTCGAGGATGACCACCAAGGCGTTCATGTCGGTCCGGTGCGACCGGTGCGCCACGGCGAATCCCTCGACGAACCGGTCGCTCTCCACGTTGAGCCGGCGGATGAGGACCATCAGGTCGTACGCCGTCATGTCACCCCTTATATTTCTATGGTGGAAGTATTCCATCATAGAAAGAAAACGTTAGACGCGGTCCGGCCCGAGGTCGTGCTGGTCGCCGGGGTGGTCGCGAGCGCCGTCCTGACCGGCCTGATCTGGCTGCTGGGCGAGCGGCTGCACGACGTCGTGCTGCTGCCCGACCAGGGCGCGTCCTGGTACTACTGGAAACTGCCCGAGCCCACCGTGTGGACCAGGCTGTCGGCCTGGGCCGGTTACGCCGCCCACCAGATCGTGTTCTGGTGGCTGATCCACTACGCCCAGACCCGGGTCCGCCGCTACTCCACGGGCCTCCACCCGATCAACGTCGTCGCCCTCGCGGTCAACGCCGGATTCATCGCCCTCCACACGCTGCAGACCCACCTGTTCTACGACGGCCTTGCCCAGGACGTGTCGATCTACAGCTCCCAGGGCTCGGTCATCCTCCTGCTGGTCGTCGTCCTCATCATGGAGAACCGGCGGCGCGGCCTGTTCCTCGGCAGGCCCGCGCCCATCAAGCGGGAGATCGTCGACTTCGCCCGCCGCTACCACGGCTACCTGTTCAGCTGGGCCGCGGTCTACACGTTCTGGTACCACCCGGCCGAGTCCACGCCCGGCCACCTGATCGGCTTCTTCTACATGTTCCTGCTGCTGCTCCAGGGCAGCCTGTTCCTCACCAGGGCGCACACCAACCGCTACTGGACGGTGGCGCTGGAGCTGGCCGTCGTGGTCCACGGCACGCTGGTGGCCGTCATGACCTCCGGCCCGGACGGGTTGTGGCCGATGTTCCTGTTCGGCTTCCTCGGCGTCTTCGTGATCACGCAGATGCACGGCCTGGGCCTGTCGCGGGCCGCCCGCTGGGTGCTGACCGGCTGCTACGCGACGGCCCTGCTCACCGTGTACGCCCTGCGCGGCGACGACGCCGGCACGAACGAGGCCGTCAGGATCCCGGCCATCGAGTACCTGCTGGTCGGCGTGCTGGCCCTGCTCGCCTGGGGAGCCGGCCGCCTGTGGTCGCTCAGAGCGGGAGCGGCAGCCGGTCGAGGAACCAGTACGCGCTGACCACCACGATCGACAGGGACACCGCGGCCACCGCCCAGCGGGCCGCGGCCGTCCGCCGCAGGAGCACCAGCAGCGGGAAGAGCACCGCGATGATCGCGAGCTGGGTCACCTCGATCCCGACGTTGAAGCTCAGCAACGACAGCAGCAGCTCCCACGACCCGCTCTCGTGGATGTCGAGCGCGCCCGCGAAACCCAGCCCGTGCATCAGGCCGAAGGCGAAGACGACCGGCAGCCGCCAGGCGCCCGGCCGGTCGCGGCCGAGAAGGTTCGCGAGCGCGACGACGACGATCGACCCGGCGATGACCGGCTCGACGATCTGGCTGGGCACGTTCACGACGCCCATCGCGGCCAGCAGGAACGTGATGCTGTGGGCCACCGTGAAGGCGGAGGCGGTGAGCACGACGTCACGCGGGCGGCGGGCGCCGATGATCAAGGTGAGCAGGAAGAAGACGTGGTCCAGGCCGAGGGCGAGGTGCTCGACGCCGAGCAGGAAGAACTCCCCGATCTGGCCGGTGGCCGCGCGTTCCCCGACGCGCAGGGTCGGGCTCTGCGCGGTCAGGACGGCCGAGCCCTTGCTGCCGTCGAGGTCGTAGCGCAGGAGCGTCTGGGTGCTGTGGACGAACGACTCGGCGTCGGGGAACAGGGCGCTGGAGATCGCCGCCTCGCCCCCGTCCGCCGGGCAGGTGTAGGCGAGGGTCAGCGTCGCGAAGGCGGCCTTGCCGCGCGGGTGCACGTCCGCCGCGCCCACCTGGCTGGGGGCGCACGGCCGGTCGTCGCGGGCGACGGCGAAGCGGCGGGTGACGTAGCCGAACACCGCGTCGCGGTTGGCCGCGAGCTGCCGGAGCTGCTCGGCGCGCTCCTTGGCCTCGTACGCCTCGGCGTAGAGCCAGGCCGACTTCATGAGCAGGTCGTACTCCAGGTCGAGCACGACCCTGACGTCGGCGGCCGTGCCGGTCACCTCGGCGTGGGCCTTCGTGGTGGCGTCGTGCGCGGCCGCGGGGGCCGGGTGCAGCAGGTCGGCCAGCGCTCCGCAGAGGATGACGGCGAGGACGACGGCGTACGGCCAGCGCCAGCGAGGCATGTCTGGTCTCTCCAGGTCAGGGGGAAGGGCGCCGCCCCGGGCGCAGGCCCGGGGCGGCGGAGGGAGCCGGATCAGCGGGTGAACCAGCGGTACATGGGCGAGTCCGGTCCCCACTTGCCGGGGCGGCCGTGCTCGTCCTTGGTGACGAAGACGCTCGGCTCGGAGGCGGTGACGCCGCCACCCGCGGAGCGTGCCGTGACGAACCAGGCGTAGGCCGTGTCGTCCTTGAGGTGCTTCCAGGTCACCGAGGCGACCTGGCCCGAGGCGGCGGTGCTCCTGCCGATGATCTTCGTGGGCTTGTAGAGCGCCAGGGAGTCGGTCTGGAAGCTCGTCGTCCGGGTGGTGAGATCGACGGGCAGGACCATGTTGTCCTCGCGCCCGTCGTAGCGGCGCAGCGGGTCGAACTCGCCGGCGCCGAAGTCGCCGAGCAGCGGGGAGTAGGTGTCCACGCTCAGCTCGGCCCGCTTGACGTTGAACTGCAGCAGCCGGAAGTAGCTCGCCCCGAACTGGAGCTGGTCGTCCGGCTTGTAGCCGCCGATCTCGGTGAGCCCGAGCCGGTCGGCCGAGACGGTGTAGAACTGGTAGTCGGCCAGCAGCTCGACCACGCCGTTGCCGACCTGGCCCACCTTCGGCTTCACATTGGTGCCCACGCCGTGCTCGTGACCGGCGAGGATGAGGAAGACGTTCGGGTTCTTCTCGACCACCGTCTTGTAGAGCATCGAGCCGTCGGGGGCGGAGAACCCGGCCCCGCGGCCGTCGGGGTTGGTGCTCGGCACGAGGTAGTCGTGGGAGAGCAGGATGCCGTTGCGGTCCGGGAACTTCTTGAAGATCGAGTCGGCCCACTCGGCCTCGTCCCTGGTCACGCCGTACGACAGGCCGACGACCACGAAGTCCAGGCCGCCCGCGGAGAACAGGTCGTAGTGGTTCTGGTTGTCGCCCTCCTTCCACGGGCCGCCGTACTTGGCGTGTTGCCAGCCGCGCGAGGCGTCCTGGTAGCGGGACGGGCCGTAGTACTTGTTGTAGATCGCCCCGGGGCCGTCCTCGGTGCCCGACTGGTTGTCGTGGTTGCCGGCGATGACGCCGTTCGGGATGCCGGCCTCGTCGAGCACGCGCTGCTGCTTCGACGACACCTCGAACTCGCCGACGACCTCGCGCTGCGTGGCCTCGTCGGCGGGCTTCCTGATGTTGTTCTCGATGATGTCGCCGGTGTGGGCGACGTAGGAGATCTTGCGCTGGTCCTTGTTGGCGGTGATCCAGTTGACGATGCCGGAGTAGGCCGACTCCCACACCGCGCGCTCCTCGGCGGTCTCCTGCTCCACCGCGCCCTCGGAGATGTACTGGGTGTCGGTGAGGTGCACGAGCGAGAAGTCGTACGTCGCGGGGTCGGCGAAGCCGTTCGGGTCACCGGCGTCGATGTCGTCGGCGAACGGGTCCTCGGCGGTCACCATGACGTGCACCTGCTGCCGGTCCACGTGGTCCTGGCCGACGACGGCCGTGAGGACCGTCTTGCCGTCGGCCGCGCCGCGGGCGCTGGTCAGCAGGTCCCACGCCTTGGCCTTGGTGTTCCACGCCCGCAGCGAGACCAGTCGTTCGGGGTCGGCGACGCCCTCCCAGCGCAGGACGGGCTGGTCCACGTGGCCCTGCACCTTGACGTCGTACCGCTGGTAGACGAGGTCACGGCCGGTGGGGGCGTCGAGCGTACGGCCGTCGCCGGGTTCGAGCCCGTCGGCCTTGACCCGCTGCTCGCCCGGCACCCGCAACGTCGTCGGCAGCGCCGGGGCCGTGCCCTGGTACGCCTCGTCCGGGCTGAGGATCTTGGCCTCGGAGAACGTGGCCGTCACCTGGCCCCCGCCCGGCTCGCCGACCTTGGCGGAGAGCGTGACGGGGTCCGACACGTCGGCGGTCCCGGAGGCGGGGGTCAGCTCAGCGGGGACGTCGGGGATGCCGGCCGACTCGAAGACGATCTCCTGGGCGGCGGTGTTGCCGAGCCCGTCGACGCCGGTGACGGCCAGGGTGTGGCGGCCCGCCTTCAGCCCGGGGCCGATCTGGACGCCGAGTTCCACGGGCTGTCCGTCGAGCTTGACGTCGGGGCCGGACACGACTCCGGAGGCGTCGTCGAGCGTGACGTCCAGGATGACGGACGCGGTGATCCGCTCGTCCGCGGCGGGGACGCTGCGCGCGACCTTCGGCGCGGAGTTGTCGGTGATCAGGACACGACTGGCCGTCTCGCCGCTGGACGACTTGGCCGCCAGGGTGTGCCGGCCGTCCTTGATCGCGGTGGTGTCCAGGTCGGCGCGCAGGCCACGGGCCGGGGCGTCCACCAGGAACTCCAGGTCGATCTCGGTCAGCGGGTTGACCGTGTCGCCGCAGTTGCCGTCGCCCATGCCGTACGAGGTCTTGAGCATCTGGCCGGCGGCGGTGCCCTGCGCCGGGGTGAGGCTGATGTTGGAGATCGTGAAGTCGTCCCGGTTGGCGCCGCAGGACGTGGGGTACGTGCCGGCCACGAAGTCGATCGTGTTCCAGCCGGGCACCAGGTACTCGTTCGGGATCGGCAGGTCCACCCGGCGGCTCACGAAGTCGCCGTCGAGCACCACCTTCTGCCCATTGACCAGCACGAAGTTCTGGTAACGCGCCTCGATCGAGTTGCTGCCCACGGTGAAGCCGAGCGTCGCCTGGCCCGAGCCGAGCGTCTGGACGACGTGCACGGCGGGGGCGTCGAGGGTGTAGCGCAGCTCGGCCTCGCGTGGGCGGGCCTGGTCGCTGCCGCAGTCGCCGTCGCCCAGGTCGTACGACGGCTTGATGTCCTTGCCCGTCACGGTGGCGCCGTCGAGGGTGAGGGCGAGGTTCGCGATCGTGAAGTCGTCGCGGTTGACGCCGCAGGACTCCTTGTAGTCGCCGGTGACGACCTTGATCGTGTTCTCGCCCGGGATCAGGAACCTGGCCGGGACCGCGATGGTCACGCGCCGGCTCGTCCAGGTGCCGCCCAGGTCGATGCGCTTGCCGTTGACCAGCAGGAAGTTGTCGTACTTGTCCTCGATCGGGTCCGCGGCCACGTCGAAGGCGAGCATGGCGGCGCCGTTGCCGAGGGTGGGCCTGGTGACCGGCTTGGCGCCGTCGACGGTCAGCGACTCGACGCCGCCCGTCCCGGCCGCCGGTACGGTCGCGTACACCGTCTTGGCGCCGGCCACGAGCGTGCCGTCGGTGGGCATCAGCCGCGGCGCGCCCGCCGGGGCGTTGTTCACCGTCACGGTGTTCCTGACGGTCGCGCCCGCGGCGGTGGCGGCGGCGATCACGTGCTCGCCGTTGGACAGCTTGGTGGTGTCCACGTCGGCGGCCAGGCCGGTGGTGCCCTGCGGGTCGGACTGCGTGAAGAACTTGAGCGTGGCGCGCTTGAGCAGCGTGGAGTTGCTGCCGCAGGAGCCGTCGCCGAAGTTGAAGGTGTACGGGTTGTCCTCGCCGTCGGCCACCTCGCCGAGCAGTTCGAGGCCCACGTCGGACAGGACGAAGTCGTCGTGGTTGAGCCCGCAGGAGGACTGGATCGTGCCGACCACGATCTCGACGGTGTTCTCGCCCTTGACCAGGTTCGCGTTCGGGATCTCGATGGTGGCCCGCTGGTTGACGAAGTCGCCGATCTCGGCCTTGTACGACCCGTTGACCAGGACGTAGCTGTGGTACTGCGCCTCGGTGGAGTTCGAGCCGACCTCGAAGGCCAGCTTGGAGACGCCGACCGTCTTCGTGGCCTCGACGGGGGCGCCGTCGATGTCGAGTTTCGTGACGCTGTCCCCGGCGGTGACCGGGACCGCGGCGACCTTCGCCGTTCCCTCCAGGTACGAGCCGGTGGCGGGGGTGAGCGCGGGCGGGGCGGCGGGGGTGCTCGTGGGGGTGGGGGTCGGGCGGCCTCGGCCCTGCTCCCCCGGGTCGGCGTACGCCGCCGTCACGATGCTGCTCACCAGCACCGCGGCGGCGGCGGTGGCGGCGGCGAGCCGTCCCTTACGCCGTAGTCCGCCCAGTAATTGTCGTGCTGCCATCGGCTGCATCGGGTCCTTCCATGACGTTCACGGGGCAGCCGATGATTCCGGCGTGCCCTTCGAGCGGACACGTTGGAGCGCACGGGTGAACGTTGTGCATGGAGAGACTGAAGGGACGGGGAACTGTCTCCTCATTCTGGTCATCTGTCATCAGACAGGAACAACCCCGACAGAAGGAGACGGCGTGACCCGCGGCCCGCGGGCCGGGTGTCACGCCGTCGTGCCGGTCAGGCTCAGCTCTGGTGCCCCGGAGCGTTCTTCCAGTCCTGGGGCTTGGCCCCGGAGGGCTTCTTCTCCGTGGTGCTGCGGCTCTGTGTCGAGGAGTTCCGGCTCTTGTCCTTGTCCTTGTCGCTACTCTTCGTCTTACGGGCCTTGTTCTGCGGCATGACGGTTCCTTCCTTCGATACGGGGAGTCAGCGGGTCGCTCGGCTCCGTAACTGCGCGTGCCCAGGGCCCGGACGGTCATACGGCAGGCCGGTCAAGGTTTCCTCAATGACCCGAAATATCCGCACATTTGCGACGGCCTCAGACCTCGATCACGACCTTCCCCGGCACACCGCGCTTGGCCCGGAACGCCTGCCCCGCCTCGGCCAGCGGGTACACCGCGCCCACGTGGGCGCGCAGCAGGCCCGCTCCCGCCTGCCTGGCCAGCTCGGCGAGCTGGACGCGATCTGGCTCGACGATGAAGAACGCCGCCCGCCCCTCCTCCGGCACGACCGGCGGCGGCGCGGTGATCGAGACGAGCACGCCACCCGGCCTGACCTTCGCCGCCGACCCGGCGAGCAGGTCGCCGCCGATCGTGTCGAAGATCAGGTCGACCGGCTCGACCGCCTCCGCGAACGACTGCCGCTCCAGGTCCACGAACTCGTGCGCGCCCAGCTCCGCCGCCAGGCCCGCGACGTTCCCCCGGCCGGTGGCGATCACGTGCGCCCCGGCCCCGCCGGGGAGCTGGACGGCGAGCGTGCCCGTGCCGCCGCCCGCGCCGTGGACGACGACAGTCCGGCCCGCCTCCAGGCCGCCGTGCGTGAACAGGCCCTGCCAGGCGGTCAGCCCGGCCAGCGGCAGCGCGGCCGCCTGGATGAAGGTCAGGCTCTCGGGGATCAGGGCCAGGTTGCGGGCCTCGACCGCCACGTACTCCGCCGCGCAGCCGTCGCGGTGCCAGTCGGTCAGGCCGAAGACACGGTCGCCGGCGGACAGGCCGGTGGTGCCGTACCTGACCTCGGACACCACGCCGGCGACCTCGTGGGCGGGTACGGACGGCGCGCGGTCGCGGCCCGCCCGGTCGGTCCACGTGCCCGGCCAGTCCAGCTCGTCCGGGACGAAACCGGCCGCGTGCACCCGCACGACCACGTCGCCGGTGGCCCCGTACGGCATGGGCGCGTCCTCAAGGACGAGCTCGCCGCCGGGCCGGTGAACGCGTGCTGCTCTCATCGTCATCGCCTTCCGTCGTTCATCGTCATCATCGGTGACAGGACGGGACAGCGGGCCGAGGTGTGACAGGGACGCGCCGGTCAGGGCCAGGCCCAGCGGATGCCGACCAGGCCGGGCTGGAGGGCCGCGGCCATCAGGTGGACGGCGTGCTGGGAGTTCAGCGTCAGCTCCGACGCCGTCAGCTCGTCGCCGCCCGGACCGCGCCGGGCGAAGCGGTGGATGCGTACCGGCAGCTCGGCCGGGTCGAAGGCCACGCGCAGCACGTACTGGCCGGCCGGGAAGCGGAAGCCGCGCTCGTAGAAGCAGGACTCGGCGCCGCTGCGGTCGGCGATCTCGTACCGCAGCACGTGGGTGTCCCCGACCCGCAGCGCGCGGTCGAACAGCAGCTCGGCCACCACCGTCGCCGTCGCGCCGTCCCTGGTGACGCGGCCGACGCGGCAGTCCTCCAGGGCGGCGACGGTGACCCGGTCCACGTCGCAGCCGGCGTCGCCGCGGTAGATCATGATGTAGCGGTCGGCGCCCTCCTCGTGCGCCTGCACCACCTGCGTGGTCTCCCGGACGGTGAGGCTGCGGTCGGGGCCGATGCGCAGCGACTCGTACATGACGGCGATGTGCAGGCGGCGGTCGTCGGCCACCGCGTCCAGCTCGTCCAGCATGGCGGCCACGACCTGCGCGGGCCGGAACAGGGTCGAGTACGCCACCCCCGGCGCCCGGCCGCGCGGCTTCGGCGGCCCGAGCAGCTCGATCAGTGAGCGCGGCGGCAGGTCGAGGATGTCCTCCAGGGCCCGTACGGCCCGCAGCGACTCCTCGCGCTCGGGCCGTCGCAGGCCCTGCTGCCAGTAGCTCAGCGTGCTCACCCCGACGTGGAGGCCGCGCTGCCCCAGCCGGTGGCGCAACCGTTCGAGGGTCAGCCCGCGCGCTCCGACCGCGGCCCGCAGGGCTACGTGAAAGGGGCCCGCGCGCAGCGCGGCCTGGAGCTCATCCGCCACGCTGTGAATGTTCACAGATTTCCACAGATTCGTCATCACTTCATGAACGTCATGAAATGTCACCTTCCACAGTGATCTGTCAGGGAAATCCGCTCCCCCTTGTACGGCCATCACCGCAGGTCGAACATCCTTCGCAGCACCCCCCAGCAGAAGGAGCGCCTATGTTCCGCCTGGCCGTGGCCCTCGCCCTAGCGGCGGCCACCTGGATCGCGAGCAGTGCCCCCGCCGACGCCGCGACCTCGTACAAGCTGAACTTCACCCAGCAGTCGCAGCAGTACTCCAACTGGTGCTGGGCCGCGACGGGCAACTCCGTCGCCGCCTACTACGGGTACTCCTACAGCCAGAACCAGTTCTGCAACCTGGCCTTCAACCGCGGCGTCAACACGAGCTGCCCGAACAACCAGGCCACCCTCGGCAACGACCAGACCGCCTTCCGCCAGATCGGCATCAACCCCGGCGTGTACGTCTACGACTACCTCACCTACGCCGCCATCGTCAGGGAGATCGACGCCGAACGCCCGATCATGGCCCGCATCCAGTGGACCAGCGGCGGCGGCCACATGGAGGTCATCTACGGCTACGACAAGACCTCGTCGTACGTGTACTGGGGCAACCCGTGGCCGTCCAGCACCCGCTACAACTGGTCCACCTACAGCTACTACGTCTCGAACTCCTCGTTCTTCTGGACCCACTCGCTCGACTACATCGGCGCGTGAAGGAGGCCACCGGTATGAAGCTCTTCGCAGCGGTCGCCGCCCTGACCGCCCTGTTCCTGTGGGTCCCGAGCCCCGCGCTGCCCGACCCCGGCGCCCCCACCCAGGCCGACATCGACGCCGCCAGGGCCGCCGCCGCGGGCGCCGGCGACACGGTCGGCCGCTTCTTCGCCGGCCAGGGCCGGCAGACCAGCCTCGCCCCCGTGGCGGCGCGCTTCGACGGGCCCACGGTCGCCGTCAACGACCTCAATCCCGACTTCGTCTCCGGGCGGTCGACGCAGATCGCCCGGTTCGCCTTCCTCGCCACCCAGGCCACCGCGCCGGACGGCCAGACAGCCTCCGTCTGGACGACCCGCGACCGCCGGGGCGCGTGGGTGGTCAGCAACATCGCCGGCGGCAGCGACGAGCAGACGTACGGGAGCCAGACCGGCACCGTGTTCCGCGAGCCGCAGCTCAACGCCTGGTACGCCCTGCGCGACGGCAGGGTCGTACCGCTCAACGCCGAGGCCACGCAGTCGCTCGGCCCGGCGGGCGTCCCCGTGGCCGACTACCGGCGGCTGGCACAACAGCGCTACGCCGCCAAGCTCCCCGGCAGCGCCTACGCCAGGGACGGCTACGCGGGCGGCTACGGCGTCCCCGGCCCGGGGGGCACCCCCCTGCCCTGGGTCGTGGGCGCCGTGGTCCTGCTCGGCGCGGGGATCACGATCCGCGTCCTGCGCGGGCGCAGCTCCTGACAAGATCATCTGTACGGCCCGCGCCTCCGTCGGCCATCTCGGACGGCGGCGCGGGCCACCCCTTTTGAGTAGCGATTACTCATGCCGTCCATCGGCACGCGGCCCGACCATGGCGGGACAGCTGCTCATCCACGAGGGGGGACGACCATGGCAGACATCCACAGCGGGGCGGCGGCGGGTCCGCCGTCCCCGCCTACCGCGCCGGTGCTGGACAACTCCGCGCGAGAGGTGCTGAAGGGGACGCTCGTACCGCTGCGGGTGCCCACGGCGCACGACGACGCGGGCGGCGGCATCGTCAAGCTGGGGGCGGTCCGGCAGCTCGCGCTGTCCCCCGGCGACACCGACGAGGTACGCGACCGCCTCCAGGGCGCCGGGCGCACACCTCCGGGCGTCTCGGCGGAGGCGTTCGACCTGCTCAAGGGCTTCGAGTGGCAGCCGGTCGCGGCGCCGCGCCCCGACCCGGCCGCGCTGTCGCGGGTGCCGGCCGCCGAGCTGGCCCTGTTCGCCGGGACGCTCATCGAGCTGCGCGCCGAACGCCTGCGCGAGGCGGAGAGCGCGGGCGAGCGGGACGCGGCCGTCCGGGCCGCGCAGGCGCTCAACACCGCCGCGGTGGCCCTGCGCGGCCTGACGGTCAACACCGCCGCGCCGCCCATCGGCCTGCTCAACCTCGAACGCATCGAGATGGTCCCGATCGGGATCCAGCGTGGCGAGCTCGTCTCGACCATCCCGCTCGCCCCCGGCGAGCAGACGGCGGTCACGCACAAGGAGTGGTCGGTCACCTCGAAGGAGTTCACCACCATCGTGACGGACTCGCTGGAGGAGGTCAGCGAGACGGGCGTGACCGACAACACCGACCTGTCGCAGTCGACGTCGTCGCAGAGCCAGCACTCCAACCAGTTCAACATCACCGGCACGGTCCAGGGCGGCATCCCGATCATCTCCGGCTCCAGCACCACCGGGTTCACCGCGCAGAGCTCGGAGTCGGCCTCGGCCGCCGAGAGCATCAAGCACGCCCGCGCCACGACGCAGAAGGCGTCCTCGCGCTCCCGCCGCGAGCACAAGGTGACCATCTCCACGACCACCGTGACGGGCTCGGAGGAGACCTCGACCCGCGTGCTGAAGAACACGGGGAACGACCCCGTCCGGATCGACTACTTCAGCCTGATGCGCAAGTGGCGGGTCAGGCTCTACCGGTACGGGCTGCGCCTGACGTACGACATCGCGGTGCCGGAGCCGGGGGCGTCGATGCGGCGGGCGTACGCGGAGCTCGAACTGCTGCGCGCGCAGCAGGGCCCGTTCGTGTTCCCGGTCAGGCACTCCGACATCACCACCGACCTGGTGGACCAGAACGGCGACCCGTCCCCGACCGGCGTCCCGAAGTACCAGTGGCTGGCCGATCGGCACGGCGTCACCGTACGGCCGCACCCGGAGGAGCCGACGCCCCTGACGGTCAGCTCGCACGTCAACACCGACGGCAACTGGTGGTTCCTGGACCTGGAGTTCGACGTGCCCGGCGGCACGCACATCCGGGAGATCATGCTGGACGCCCAGGTCGGCAAGGACGACTCCGACGACAAGATGAACTTCGACGTCATCGGCGCCCGCTCCGAGCCGACCTGGCGCAACCTGTCGGACGCGCTGATCATCCGCGACCACCGGATCATGTCGTTCGACGGCACGACGCCCTACATGCGCGGCTTCACCGGCCGCCACAAGATCACCTTCTTCTTCCACCACTCCGAGCGGGTGTTCGTCGGGCTCGGCGTACGGCTCGACCTCACCTCCGAGGCCGTCGAGCAGTGGCGCACCGACGTCTGGAACACGCTCTACAACGCGGCCCAGACCAGGTACTTCGCCGAGCAGGAGGACATCGCCGCGCGCATCGCGGCCATCGAGGAGAAGCTGGCCAACGTCGACACCCTGACGCTGCGGCGCGAGGAGAGCGACGAGATCATGAAGTGCGTCCTGCGGTTCATCCTCGGGAGCGACTTCGACTTCATGCCGGCCGACGTCCTGGCCGCCTTCCTCGCCGCGCACGTGGACCTCCAGCACGGCATCGGCTTCGACGGCCCGAGCCTCGGCCTCAGCCCGGAGCAGTGGTCGCTGCTGCGGCGGCACGAGGACCTGGTGCGCTTCATCAACCAGGCGATCGAGTGGGAGAACGTGGTGACGTTCCTCTACTCCTACTTCTGGGACGTACCGCCGAGCTGGCCGTTCATCCGGCAGTTGCGGCATCCCGACCCGACCAGGCAGGCGTTCCTGCGGGCCGGCAGCGCGCGGATCGTGCTCACCGTACGCAAGGGCTGGGAGGAGGAGTGGATGCGCTTCGCCGAAGGGGGCGCGGTCGGCGCGCCGGTCCCGGGGCCGTACCTGACGATCGCGCAGGAGATCGCGGCCTACGACGACCGCAACTATCCCGGCATCCCGCCCGCCAACCCCGAACGGGCGGCCACCCGGATCCAGGACGCGGCCTTCACCACGTCGTCGTCGGACCTCGCGCCGAGCCCGAACCCGGTGAACATCAAGGTCGGCAACAGCTCGGCGTTCGTCGTCGGGCTGCCGGTCGTACTGGACGTGGAGGACGACCGCCGCATCCAGGAGGCGCAGGTCGTCGTCGCGATCCCGGACGCCACGCACATCGTGGTCGAACGCCTGAGCTTCGCCCACCGCGGCACGCAGTCCCCCGTGCCGATCCTCCAGCCGGGCGAGAAGGGCGCGCTCATCGCCGAATGGCACGAGTACACGCCGTCGTCCGGCACGGACATCGCGCTCACGTCCAACCTCGCGACGATCTCGTAGGGCGGCCGGCCCGATGACGTACTTCTGCTTCCAGAGGAGCCAGAACGACCGGGTCTCCCGCGTCTCGCTCAACGTGGGCGAGGAGACCCAGCCGATGATGTGGAAGGGGGAGAAACCCGATGACAACGTGCATGCCGTGCTCTTCCACCACGACCCGGGGCGGGTGTTCCTGGAGGAGACCCGGGCCTCCTACAACCCGCAAAGCTCGTACCGGGTGTTCGCGCTGACCGGCAGGACACCGGGATCGGGCCGCTTCGAGGCCGTCGAGGTGCCGCGTACGGGCGCCCTGAGGACGCTCGGCCAGTTCGACCTCGACGTCCGGGACGCCGTTGCCGAGGCCGACCTCGTCTACACCGGCAAGTTCCTCTACTGGCGCAGATCCATGCCCGCCGCCCTCCGGGGAGCCGGCCCCCTCCTGTACGCCGCCACCTCGGGCCTGGTGGGACACCAGATCGGCACCATGCAGAACAGCAAGGACCACGGCCCGCTGCCCGAGGGCCTGTACTCGTTCCTCACCCACATCGACCCCCGCCAGGGCTCGATCGAGGCGGCGAACCAGCGGGGCGACAAGGCCGTCGCCAACCCGGAGGAGGGCCTGCAGTTCCTCCCCGTGGGCGGCAACGGCCCGGTCTTCCCCGACTGGGGCACCTTCCGCGTCCGGCTCACCCCGATCAAGGGCAACATGTTCGGGCGCGGCGGCTTCTACCTGCACAACTCACACAAGGGCTACAGCCACGGCTGCATCGAGGTCGGCGTGAACGCCGACGGCCTCGACTTCTTCTCGGGCCTGCTGGCCTACGCCGGCAGCCAGCCGCGCAAGCCGAAGCTCGTGCTGCGGGTCAAGTACTCCTACCCGGAGACGCTCACCCTGGGCAAGACACTGCGCTGACACCCGGGGGTGGGCTGCGCCGCCGCCGGTCGGCCGAAGACGGCGGCGGCCTCAGCGTTGCGCCGACCGTCCTGTTTGTCACCACCGGCAGCGGGCGCGGGCGGCGGAGACCGTCACCTCGTGGGTGTCGTCGGCCTTGACGGGCTGGTTGCCGACCAGGACGGTGAGCCGGCCGGGGGCCGGGACCGTCCAGGTGCCCAGCGGGGCCCAGCGGCCTCGGTAGGCGCGCTGGTCCACCGTGACCGGCGGGCCGAGGTGCGGCGCGTTGGTGTTGTTGTCGTCCAGGTAGTAGAAGGCGAGGCCGGTCGAGCGGGGGTCGTCGGGGATGTGCACGTCGATGGTGCAGCGGGCGCCGCCGCGCGTGTCGAAGTACCAGTTGACGCCCTGGTTGAAGTGGGCCGGCTCGTTCCCGACCCGCAGCGCCAGGGCCGCGCCCTCGCAGCCGTCGCGCTTCCAGCCGCCGCCGACGGGACGCCAGGCGGGGTCGGCGTAGAACCACTCCGCCACGCATCGGGGCCCGTGCACGGCGCTCCACCGTACGGGGCCGGTGGGTGCGGGCCCGGGCGGAGGCTGCGTCACCACGCCGCCCCCGGGGGCCCCGGACGCGGTCGCCGGGGTCGCCGGGGTCGTGGCAACGGAGGTCGGCGTGGCACCGGCGGGCGCGATGGTGGCAGTCGTGGTGCTGGTGGCGGTCGTGGTGCTGGTGGCGGTCGTGGTGCTGGTGGCGGTCGTGGTGCTGGTGGCGGTGCTGGGGTTGGGAGTGGAGGGCTTGGTGAGGCGGGGGAGCATGATCGCGGCGGTCGCGCCGACGGCCGCGATGACGGCGCCCGCCGCCAGCGCCCGCCCCGCCCAGGACGCCCCCGCACGCCGCGTCACCGCCCCCGTCGGTACGTCCTCCTCAAGGCCTACGGCCCCCACGAGCGCCTGATACTCCTCGTCATCACCCCAGGACCACGGCCCAGCGGCTTCCCCGGCGGTGTTCGCGGCGAGGGATGCCACCTGGTCGGCGGTGATTCGGTCCGCCGGGTTCCGGGCGGCGCAGCGGCCGATCAGCTCCGCCAGTCGCGGATCCACGCCGCCCACGTCGATGTCGGCGTTCAGGCTGCTGTAGAGCACCGCCATCGGCTCGCCCCGGCCGAAGGGCGGACGGCCCGTGGCCGCGTACGCGATCGTGCCGGCCAGCGCGAAGACGTCCGCCGCCGCCGTGATCGGCTCACGCCGTACGGCCTCGGGGGCGATGTAGCCCGGCGTGCCGACGATCTCCCCCGACGTCGTGATCGTGCTCTGGCCGGGGGACCGCGCGATGCCGAAGTCGATCAGCCGCGGCCCCTCGGGCGACAGGATGACGTTGTGCGGCTTGAGATCGCGGTGCTGCACGCCGTGCCCATGTACGTCGGCCAGCGCGGCGGCCAGCCCCGCGAGCAGGCGCAGGCACAGCCCGTACGACAGCGGCCCCCGCTCCGACACCGCCCGCAACAACGTCGGCCCCCGCACGTACGCGGTCGCCAGCCAGTACGGCGGCGTCGTCACCCGGGCGTCCACCAGCGGCGCCACGTACGGGCTGCGCAGGCCGCGCAGCGTGGCCACCTCCCGGCGGAAGCGTTCCATGGCCTCGGCGTCGGCCGGGTCGTGCCGGATCACCTTGATCGCCAGCAGGCCCCGACGGCGGCTCCTGGCCAGGTAGACGACACCCATGCCGCCCGCGCCGATCCGTCCGAGCAGCCGATGACCGCCGATCTCGGACGGATCCGTCGCCTGTAACGCCTGCACGCTCATCGCAATCGATCATGACAGACCGGCCGGTCGGAAGGGAGCCCCCGAGCCCCCGTCACCCTGCGCCCGTCACCCCCTGCCGCCGACCTCCCCGCCTCCGACGGGGAGCAGGCCGCGGTCGGCGAAGACCTTCCTCGCCACGAACGTGGCGTTGATCGCGCGCGGCATGCCGCAGTAGACGGCGGAGTGCAGCAGGGCCTCGGTGATCTCAACAGGGGTCAGGCCGACGTTGAGCGCGGCGTTGACGTGCACGTCAAGCTGAGGTTCGCAGCCGCCGAGCGCGGTGAGCATGCCGAGGGTCACCAACTGGCGGTCGCGGGGGGCGAGGCCGGGACGGTCGTAGATCTCGCCGAAGGCCCAGCCGACCACCTGGCGGGCCAGTTCGGGCGAGACGTCGGCGAGGGAGTCCACGACTCGCTGCCCGGCCTCGCCGTCGATCTCCCGCAGCACCTTCAGGCCGTGCTCGTACTGCTGTTCCCGGTGGGTTCCGGTGTCAAGGTTCGTCATGCGGTGAACCATAGGAGTTCGAGCGCGCTCAAAGGCAAATCTGACATCTACCCAGATAGTCAGATCTGATCGCCCAAATCACTCGACCGCCATTCTTTGGGCTCTACGGAAAATTCATCCGCCTTTCACCGTAATTCATCGGTACCGCAATGTCCGACTTATTCGACACCCACCCTGTTCGCTCCAGATATCGCGATACTTCGTGTTTACTCGGGGTTGGTGAACACCACGATCCCGTCATTCTCACCGGCCCGCCGCCACCCCAGCCGCTCATAAAGGCGAATGGCGTCAGGAGCGCCCGTCGAGGTCAGCAACCAGCTACGGTCGCCGCCGCACAGCAGGTCCAGGATGCGCCCCGCCAGCCCCCGTCCGCGGGCGTGCGGGGCCACCGCCAGCTCGTCCACCTGCAGCGCCCCCACGAGAAACCGGTCCACCCCTTCCGGACCGAGCGCCGCCAGCACCTTGCCGTAGCTGCGCGCGACCGGCAGCGGCGACGCCGTCGTCCAGGCCGTCCCGAACCCGCAGAGCCCCGTGTCCCCGAAGGCCAGTACGGCACGGAAACCCGGCCGCGCGGCGTCGACGGCGAACCGGTCACCGAAGTCGGCGACCTCGCCCTCGCCCTCGTTCCACGGCGGCCCGGTGAACACCTCGCGGTAGAGGTCCATCAGCTCCGCGCGCCGCCCGAGCGCCTCGTCGCCGGTCATCAGTTCCAGCCGTACTTCCGTACGATTCACCATCCGAACCTCACTGTCTAGTTCGCGTACGACAGTGACGATAGCGGACGTACGGCTAAACCGGCACCCGGGCGCCCGGCCCGCCGGCCGCTCGCGGCGCATGCTCCGACAGGGCCGCGTCTTATGGACGACAGTGCTAGGGATTTATCGAGTCACAGTAAAGCGACACCACCGCTTCTTATGCCGAAAAAACTGGACAAGTCGGCTGTAGGGCCCTCGTAAATCTGGTCAAGCTTTAGCAGCTCATGCCTGTCTTGTCAGAACTCGGAACTCAATGCGCGGGTAAGACTGCTCATGCCGGAGACCGACGGCAGTCGACATGTCCCGCGGCGGTTCCCAAAACCTCTGAACGGAAAGTGCGATGAAATCAACTATGAAGAAGCCGGCGGCGGTGCTCGCCACGAGCGCGCTGCTGCTGCTCGGTGGCGGCCAGATGCCGGCGCAGGCCGGCACTGCCACCACCGCGTCGTATCAGAGCCCGACCGGGGAGAAGCCGGTCCTGAGGGGCCACTGCGGCTGGCGCCACTGCGGTCCTCGCTGGTGGTGGGGTCCGCGCTGGGGCGGCTGGTGGGGCGGCGGCCACGACCACGACCACGACCATGGCCACCACCACGGCGTTCGCGGTCCGCAGGGCGAGCGCGGTCCGCAGGGCCCTCCCGGCCGGCCGGTGAAGGACCGCCACGACCACGACCACGACAATGACCACGTCGACGACAACGACAAGGACGACCGCGGGCACCACGGGGACGACGACGACTGGGGCGAGTGGGGCGAGAACTTCGACGGGGGCTTCTGAACCAGTCCTCGGCGACGTTCCCGCTGAGACATCCGCACGCTGAAACGGCGGGGTTCCCCGGCGACATGACGCATACCGGCCACCGGACGAAGACCGGCTCCCGGTCCGGTGACCGGCCACGCGCCACGTCTCCCGGCGAACCCCGCCGCCAGCGCCGACAGCAGCCCTCCCGACCGCACCTCACCCCAGGCCGAAGCCCTCCGACACCCCCGCCAAGAACACCCCGTCCGCCACCCCACCCGCCAGACCTCAAGCGTCTCCCCAGCCCCCTCGCGCCCCACCCGAAGCGCCTTCCCGCCCCCCGCGGACCGTCCTTGCGAATCGGGAAACGGACGGTAATGCCTTTTCTCACCGCCTGGGCTATGGTCGGCCTTATGACGGGACCGTGGAGAACCACACGAGGCCCCATCGCGCTGTGCTGCGTGGTGGGCCTGGTTCTGCTGTCCCTGCTGGTCGCCGGCCCCTCCTACGCCGACGACCAGACATCCGCGCACCCCTTCTCCTCCGGCCACGAGTGGAACCCGGACAAGGGCGGCGACCGGATGCCGAGCCTGCCGCCCCAGGCGTCCAGCGGCCGTGAGCACCACATGCTCTCGCTCTGGCCGCCGCTGCGCGGCATGCGCCACGCCGAGGCCGCCCATCTCACGCTGCTCCCGGCGCCCGGCACGGACGCGGCCGCGATCCGCGATCCGCAGCAGATCGGGCACCGCACGGCGGGCTCGCGCAGCCCGCCGCTGATCTAGCTCTCCTCCTTCACGAGTCGCCGCCTCCCGGCCGTGCCAAGCGCGCCGCGGGGCCGGTCGTCGCGTGTGCCCGGCCTTCGCGTGCCGGGTGCTCGTGCTGCCCGGCGCCCGCGGGTTCCCGTACGGCCCGAGGGCGCCGCCGTGGCGTTTCCCGGATACGGGACACGCCCTTTCTCTCGTCCTTCGCGTACGAGTCCCGCGTACGAGTCTTCCGCGTACGAGCAAGGAGCGATCATCGTCATGTCCGACGTCGGATCAGTCCATGAACACTCACCGCGACCACCCGCGGTCCACCGCGCCCATGTGGTGCTCGACCTGGGCACCTCGCGCACCCGTTCGCTGTCCCTGGACGGGTTCGCCATCGCCGACCGGCCCTCGGCGGTCGTCGTCCCGTCGCCGGAGAGCGCGGCCGGGATGCCGGTCCGCCCGATCCGGCGCGGCATGGTCGTCGACCCGGGGGCCTGCCTGCGGCTCGTGCATCTCGTGCTGCAGGACGCCTGGCTCTCCGGAGGCAGGCCGCTGGAGCACGTGATGGCCGGGGTGCCGAGGGCGGCGACGGGCAGCGACCGCCAGGCGGTGCGCACGGCCGTCGCGGAGGCGGCCGGCTGCGAGGTGACGCTGGTCGAGGCGCCGCTGGCGGCCGCCGCCGGCGCGGGTGTGGACATCGCGGGTCCCGGGCCGTACCTGGTGCTGGACGTGGGGGCGGGCATCGTCGAGGTCGTCGTCGTCAGCGGCGGCGTCGTCACCGACGCCGCGGCGCTCCAGCTCAGCGCAACGACCAGCACCGGCCTGCTGCCGGACGCGCTGGACGGCGTCGTGGAGATGACGGCCGGCCTGCTGCGCCGCCAGCCCGCCCACCTCCGTCCGGCGGCCCGCGCCAACGGCCTGACCGTCACGGGCGGGGGCGCGCTGCAGACGCGGCTGCTCGACCGCCTGCACACGGCCCTTCGTACGCAGGTCAACGCCACGCCGGAGCCTCAGCACGCCACCATCCGCGGCCTGCTGCGCCTGTGCCTGCGCCCGGCGGCGCCCGTAATCGCCCTCTGAATCCCCGCACCACCCGCGGAAAGGAACATTCGATGACCGACCACCTCAGCACCGTGCAGCTCCAGTCCCTGCGTCAGGACATCGACGAGCAGCTGGAGCGGCGTTCCCGCCACCTGCTGGGCCTCCAGGCCGCGGCCGAGGACGGCAGCGGCGCCGACGGCACCTGGCAGGAGCTGCTGGTCTCGCTCGCCACCGCCGACCGGGCCATCGCCGAGCTCACCCAGGCTCTCGACCGGCTGTCCACCGGCGCGTACGGCCGCTGCTCGCACTGCGAGGCGGGCATCCCGTTCGAACGGCTCAAGATCCGCCCGCTGGCCCGCTTCTGCATCAACTGCCAGCGCCGGCAGGAAGCCGCCTGACCACCGGGGCCGGCCGCCCGCGTCCCCCGGCGCGGGCGGCCGGTTCCGGGCCCGCTTGGACAGAAATATGCAGACCGGTCTAGTATGAGCCGCATGGCGGTCAAAGGCGACGAGACGCGGGCAAGGATCATCGCGGCGGCCCGGACGCTGGTGGAGGCCCAAGGCTCCCACGGCACCGGCCTCAACGAGGTGCTCGCGGTGGCCGGCGCCCCCCGAGGCTCGCTCTACCACCACTTCCCCGGCGGCAAGGACCAACTCGTCGGCGAGGCGCTCACCGCCGCCGGGCGGGAGGTCGACGCCATGATCGCCGACCTGGCCGACACGGTCCCCGACGTCCGCGAGCTGGTCCCGGCCCTCCTGGACGCGCTGGCCGACAGGATGGTCGCGGCCGATTACGCCAAGGGCTGCCCGGTGGCGACCGTGGCCCTGGAGGTCGCCTCGTCCAACGAGCACTTGCAGCGGATCTGCGGCGGCATCTACGAGGGCTGGCAACGGCGGCTGGCCGACGCCCTGCGCGGCGGCGGGCACGAGGCGGCCGACGACCTCGCGGCGACCGTGCTCGCACTGGTCGAAGGCTCGCTGGTGCTGGCCCGCGCGGGCCGTAGCCGCCTTCCTGTCGAACGGGCCCGCCGTCAGCTCGTCAGGCTGCTGGCGTGAGCGGGCGGTTTTCCGTGCCCGCAGAATATGCAGATCGGTCTAGAGAGGATTGCTGATGGAAGACACCGTGGTGTTCGGCGCGACCGGCTTCGTCGGGAGATGGACGGTCCTGCACCTGCTGGACCAGGGCCGTACGGTGGCGGCCGTCGTCCGCCGCCGGGACGACGCGTTGCACGACTGGCTGCGCGGGCACGGCGTGGACGCCACGCGGCTCGTACTGGTCGAGGGCGACGTCACCGCCGGGCCCGGCCTGGGCCTGAGCGCGGCCGACGACCGGCGGCTGACCGGCACGCGGGACGTGTTCAACGCCGCCGGCCTCTACCGCTTCGGCATGAAACGCGAGCAGGCCAGGGCGGTCAACGTCGAGGGCGCGCTCAACGTGCTGGAGTGGGCCGCCACCCGGCCCCACCTGCGCCGGCTGGTCCACGTGTCGGGGTATCGCGTCGGACTGGACCCCCACCCGCGCCACCCGCTCCCGGAGGCCGAACTGGCGGCCCTGTACCGGACAAAGGGTGCGTACGAGGGCTCCAAGGCCGAGGGGGACGCGGCCGTACGGGTGAGCGCGGCGCGGCTCGGCGTACCGCTGACCGTGGTGAACCCGAGCAGCGTCATCGGCCATTCGCGCACCGGCGAGGCCGGCCAGTACCTCGGGCTGGCCGCGCTGGTCCGCGACCTGTGGACCGGACGGCTGCCGGCGCTGCCGGGCGGGGCCCGCACGTTCGTGCCTGTGGTGACGGTGGACCACTTCGCCCGGTTCATGGCCGCCGTGCCCGAGCACGATCCCGAGCCCGGCGGCCTGCACTGGGTGCTCGACCCCGCCACGCCCGGCCTGCCGGACCTGATCCGGCTGCTCGCCGGTCACCTCGGCGTGCCCGCGCCGCGCTTCCGCGTGCCGGTGGCCCTGGTCCGCCGCCTGCCGTCCGCGCTGACCGGCGCCGATCCCGAGACGCTGGGCTTCCTGACCGAGGACCGGTACGACACGGGCTCGGCCGACCGGGTCGCCCGCTCGGCGGGGCTACGGCAGCCGCCCGCCGGGGACGCGCTGCGCCGCTGGGCCGACCGCCTGGTCGCGGACCGCTTCGGGGCGGCACCGGCCGCGCGTCCCGGGGGTTTCCACGACGTGGCCGGGTCGCGTACGTACGTCGCCGGGGACCGCACCTCGCCGGATCTGGTGCTCCTGCACGGCCTCCCACTCGACGGCGACTCCTGGCACGCCCTGCTCGACGAACTGCCTGGCACCCCATCCGCCCTGGTCGCCGATCTGCCGGGGTTGGGGCGTTCGTCGCCCACCGCGGCGAGCCCGCTGGAGTGGCTGGCCGGGCTGCTGGCGCCGGTGCGCACCCGTCCGGTGATCGTCGCCCATTCGGCCGCCGCCGCGCCCGCGCTCCGCTACGCCGCCGCCCACCCCGGCCGGGTCGCGGCCCTGGTCCTGCTCTCCCCCTACTTCCTCCAGCGGAAGCCGTCCCGGCTCACCCTGCTGCTCGCCGGCCCCCTCCTCAGGAGAGGCGGCGCCGACCGTCTCACGACCGCCCTCCTCGGCCCGGCCACCCCGGACGAGGGCGCCCGGCGGGCGCTGGCCGGGGCCGCGGCCGGGCTGCGGCGTCCCGGGGTCGCCCGGCGCACCGCGCGCGTGTTGCGGGCCGCGCACCGCCCCGCCGAACGCGCCGCCCTCCGTACGCTGCTCGGCGGCCCGGTCCCCGTGCACCTCGTGGCCGGCGAACTGGACCCGCTGACCGGCGACCCGGGCCCCGTAGCCTCTGTCACCACCGTCGAGGGCGCCGGGCACCACCCGCACCTCACCCACCCGGCCGCCGTCGCGGAGATCGTCCGGCAGATCGCCCGCGGGTACGTCCCGGACGGTTGTCCGCCCCCGCCCGCACCTGAGATCATGACCGGCCCACTCCCCCAGAACGTCAGGAAACGATGAACTCCTTGACCTACACCGAACCCGCCGACCCCCAACCCGAGATCCCGCTCGCCGGCGGCGACGTCACCGCGGGCGTCGTCCGCGTCGGCGACACCGTACGCCGCCCCGTGGGCACCAACTCCCCGCTCGTCCACGCGCTGCTGCGGCACCTGGAGGAGGCCGGGTTCGCGGGCGCGCCGCGTTTCCTCGGCATCGACGCCGCGGGACGCGAGGTGCTGACCTTCGTCCCCGGGGAGGTCGCCGGGCATCCCAGGCCGGCGTGGCTGGCCGACGAGGAACGGCTGGCCTCCGTGGGCCGGCTGGTACGCGCCTACCACGAGGCGGTGGCGGGGTTCGTCCTGCCCGAGGGCGTACGGGCCGACTTCGGGTTCAGTGAGCCGCCTGGCATGCCGCCCGCGCCGCCGTACCCGCCGGAGCTGGTCGGGCACCTGGACTACACGCCGGACAACATCGTGTTCCGCGACGGCGAGGCCGCCGGGCTGATCGACTTCGACATGGCCAGGCCGACGAGCCGGGTCGACGAGCTGATGAACGCGATGGTGTACTGGGCGCCGTTGGCCGACCCCGCCGACGCCGATCCGCCCCTGCACGAGGTGGACGTGCCGCGCCGCTGCCGCCTGCTCGCCGACGCCTACGGGATGTCGGAGACCGACCGGTCACGCCTGGTCGAGGTGGCCCTGCTGCGTACCCGGCGGTCGTGGTTCTCGATGCGGCAGATCGCCGAGGAGCAGGGCGGCGGCTGGGCCCGGATGTGGGAGGAGGGCGTCGGCGACCGGATCAAGCGGCGCGAGGCGTGGCTGGAGCGGCACGCCGTGGCGATCGACGCCGCCCTGACCGCCCCCTGACCGCCGGGTCCTACCTTCCGGGAGGCGGCAGGCGCAGGGCGAGCAGCGCGATGTCGTCCGTACGCGGCGACGGCGCGAGCGCCAGCACCTCCTCGCAGAAGTCGTGGAGCGAGCTCCGGGCCAGCGTGCCGGCGTGGCGGCGCAGCCGGGCCAGGCTGGTGTCCAGGTTCGTGCCGGGCACCTCGACCAGCCCGTCGGTGTAGAGCAGCAACGTGCTGCCCGGAGGCAGCGGGACCAGGGCGTCGTGCCGGGTCACGTCGTCGAGGTGCACGCCCAGCAGCAGGGACTGGCCCTCCTCCAGATAGCGGGCCTGCCCGTGCGCGGTGACGAGCAGCGGCGGCAGGTGACCGGCGCTGGTCCAGCGCAACATCCGCGTGTCCGGCTCGCCGCCGGGCTGAGGCGGCTCGATGCGGGCCAGGATCACCGAGGCCGTGGGGACGTCGCTGGCCACGGCCATGACCTTGTTGAGCCGGTCGAGGATGAGGCTGGGCGACTCCTTGTGGTCGCAGGCCAGGGCGCGCAACATGTTGCGGAGCTGGGCCATCTGCCCGGCGGCCTCCAGGTCGTGGCCGGCGACGTCGCCGATGGCGATCGCGGTGACACCGTCGGGCAGCACGAACGCGTCGTACCAGTCGCCGCCCACCTGCGAGCCGGCCGGGGCGGCCAGGTAGCGGGCGGCGAGCTGGAGGTGGTCCACCTGGGGCAGCGGGGTCAGCAGGTGGCGCTGCATGGTGTCGACGATGTCGCGCTGCTGGCCGAACAGGCAGGCGTTGTCGGCCGCCAGGGCCGCGGTGCGGGCGATGTCGGCCACCAGGTCCACGTCCGCCTCCGTGTACGGCCGCGTCGCGCTGGTACGCGCCACCGTCAGCGCCCCCAGCACGCGACGCGGCGTACGCAGCGGCGCCACGATCGCCGACGAGCCGCCCAGCACGTTGAACAGGGCGTCGTGCGCCGCGGCCAGCGGCCCGTCGGGCGGGGCGGCGATCTGCTCGGGGCCGAGCAGCAGCGCCTGCTCCCCGCGCAACACCCGGACCAGCGCCGACCGGGAGGCGCCCTTCGGCAGCGACGGCAACTCGGCGAACCAGGACGGGTCCACCGGCTCGACCCCGGACGCGGCGACGGCCAGCCGGCGCAGGTCGCGCGGCCCCAGGAACATGTCCACGGCCGCCCAGTCGGCAAGGCGCGGCACCAGCAGCCGGCCGAGCCGCGTCATCGCCTCGTGTACGTCCAGCGTCTGGGTGAGGACGGCGCTGAGCTCGGTCAGCAGGCGGAACTGCTCGGTCAGCTTCTGGGCGCGGACGAGCTGCTCGGCCTGCCGGCCGGCCGCGTCGAGGCGTTCGACGATGTCTATGAAGACGACGACCACACCGGCCGGCTCGCCGTCCGGGTCGAGGGGCGAGGCCAGCCAGGACACCGGGAGCAGCGAGCCGCCGGCGGTGGCGAAGGTGGCGAACTCGCTGCGGACGGACCGGCCCTCCCGGCACACCGTCACCAGCTCGCAGCCGGAGCGGGGCGGGAGGGTGCCGTCGAGGCGGCGGTGCAGCATGTCGTGCGCGTCGGCGCCGCGCAGCTCGTCGGCGGGGAAGCCCAGCAGGGTCGCCGCCGCGGGGTTGGCCCACGTGATGCGGCCGGCCGGATCGGTGAGGTAGATGCCCATGCCCGTGCCGTCGAACGCCGCGCGCAGCAGCCACTCCTGGGGCTGCCCGCCGGAGCCGTCCGGACGGTGTGCGATGTCACCCCGATCAGCCATCATCACACTACGTTATCGGATGATTACTGACATGCGGGCTTCGAGTAGAAGGAATGTGCCGGGGCTAGGACCACGGGAAGGCGCCGGCCATGGCGTCGATCCGACGCCTCCCACGATCGCGGGAGGCGTCGGAGGGCGTCAGCATGCGCAGCCGCAGCCGGGAGCTGAGGCCGGTCTGCTCCAGCGCGACGGAGTCGCACAACTGCTGGATCACCCACAGGCCGAAGCCGTGGGAGGCGGTCGGGTCGACGCCGCCGGGGTCGAGGTGGTCAGGGGACAGGCGGCCCGCGGTGTCCAGGATCTCCACGCACACGCCGATCGCGTCCCGGGTCGCGGTGACCAGGCCGGCCGAGCCGCCGTGGTCGAGGACGTTGGTGACGGCCTCGTTCACCGCGAGCACCAGGTCCTCCAGCCGCTCGCCGGCCAGGCCGCCGTGGCGACCGTGGATGCGCACCAGGTCGCGGATGAACGCAAGATCGGCGCTGATGGGACAGCGCAGCTCGAACTCCACACGCATGATCGTCTCGTCTATCGGGCGTCGGGATGGGGTACGCCGGCCCTCTTCAGCTTTCCCGTCGATCGATCGTCAAACGCGCCGGCCGCTCACCCGGTGACGGCCTGGGCCAGGGCGATGCCGCACCAGGCCGCTCCGAGGCCGGCCGCGACACTGGCCGCGGCGTTGAGCGCGGCGTAGGTGCGGGCGCCGTTCTGCAGCAGCCGCAGGGTCTCGTAACCGAAGGTGGAGTACGTGGTCAGCGCCCCGCACAGGCCCGTGCCGAGGAGGGCGCGCACCCCGTCGGAAGTGGGCAGCGCGAGCAGGAAGCCGAGCAGCGCCGACCCGGCCACGTTCACGGTGAAGGTGCCCCAGGGGAACTGGCTGTCGTGCCGGGCCTGGACGGCGCGGTCGACCAGGTAGCGGGCGGGCGCGCCCACGGCGGCCCCGAGCGCCACCAGCAGCAGCGTCGTCACGGCCGCCCTCCTTCCCGGGAGGCGCGGGCGCCGAAGCGGCCGAACAGCCCGCGTCCGAGCGCCTGCCCCAGGAACACCGCGGCCAGCGCCGTGACCAAGGTGACCGCCAGGTACGCCAGCGCCGTGCGCGGCTCCCCCGCGGCCAGGGCCCCCTGGGCGTCGGCGATGGAGGTGGAGAACGTGGTGTAGCCGCCGAGCACACCCACGCCGAGGAACGGCCGGGTCAGCGGATGGGCCTGCCAGATCTCGGTGATGGCCACCATCAGCAGCCCGATCAGCAGGCATCCGGAGACGTTGACGGCCAGCGTCGGCCAGGCGAAGCCGCCGGGCGGCACCGGGAAGGCGGTCAGGACGGCGTACCGGGCCAGCGCGCCGAGCACGCCGCCGGCCGCGATGACGGCGAGGGTGGCGACCGGCGCCCGGGCCAGCTCCCTGCGCTGGGCGGGCACATGGAGGTCGATGTCGGGGTCGACCGCGGCGCCCGGATCGACCTCCGCCCGGACGGCGTGCGCCCCGCCGAACGGCTCCTCCCCGGCGGCGTGCGCCCCTCCGAGCTGTTCCTCCTCGGAGGCGGACTCGGAGGCGGACACGGCGGCGGGATCGGGCCTGCCGGGACGGGCGTGAGTCATGAGGCATCTCCTACCAGCACGTGAGCGTGACACATCTCTGGCAGGGACCGTTGGCGGCCGACGCCGCGGTCATCCCCGACCGGACGGGGGGCGGCGGGCCCCACCGCCGCGGCTCCCGGCACGGGGAGCCGCCCTCATCATACCGGCGGCCCCGACCGAGCCCCGTCGTTGACAGGGTTCGCGACCTGCACCAAGGTGAACCCAGGCCGACAGGAGGGGGCGCCCATGTCGAACGAGCGCGAGCTTCCGGGAGTGAACAGCATGCCGCCGCCACCACGCCGGGGCGACGCCGCCGACTACTCGGTGGCCACGGGCGAGGACAAGGCGGCCTCCGCCTTCCGCCGCGCCCTGAGCTCCCCCCGCAGCCGCGAGGCCGTGCGCGCGCTGGTCGACGCCGACGGCCAGCTGCCGATCGCCGACCTGCAGAGCCGGGCCGGGATGCCGTTCCTGCAGTTCACGGCGATGCTGGCCGAGCTGGCGGAGGACGGCCTGGTGACCGTGACGGGCCCGCCCGGCGACGAGATCGTCCACCTCTACCGCGAGGCCTGAGCCATGTGGATCTCGTACGCCGCGGTGGCGCTCATCGGGGCGATGGTGGCGCTGGCCGAGCTGGTGTCCCGCTACCGCGACGACCCCTCGGGCGCGCTGCTGTCGGTCCCGGCCGCGCTCTATCTGGCGGTCAACGCGGGGGGCGCCGTGGCGGCCCTGTGGATGGTCACCCAGTTCCGGTGGACGTTCGGCGCGGCCGGGGAGAGTGTCGCGTTCACGCAGGTGCTGGTGGCCGGGTTCGGGTCGGGCGCGCTGTTCCGCAGCTCGCTGTTCAACGTCACCGCGGGCAACCAGGTCATCGGGGTCGGGCCGAGCGCGGTGCTCACCGTGATCCTGTCGGCCACCGACCGGGCGGTCGATCGAGGGCGGGCGCGGATCCGGTCGAAGGTGGTCGGCGAGATCATGGCCGGGTTCCCGTTCGAGCGCGGTGCGGACGCCCTGTTCCAGTACAGCATGGCGGCCCTGCAGAACTTCACGCCCGCCGAGACCAAGGTGGTGGAGGACCGGATCACCTCCCTGCGTTCGGGCCGCGAGGCCACGCTGCCCGAGCAGGTCAAGTCGTACGTGCTGGGGTTGTCGTTGCAGGCGCTGGTCGGCGAGAAGGTGCTGATGGAGCTGGTGGCCTCGTTGCGGCCGATACTCGACCAGACGCCGCCCGCCGAGCAGGTGCTGCTCGACGCCCTCCGGGCCAACGGCGGGTCCGAGCCGCGCAAGTTGCAGGCGCTGTCGGGCCTGCAGCTCTTCGAGTTCTCCCGCGTGCTCGACGCGCTGATCGCCGCCGGGCGCGTCTCGGTCGACACCGCCTCCGGCCGCGAGATCGTCCCGCTGGCCAAGGCCGCCGGCTAGCCCGATCAGCGCTCCCGCCGGCTGTGCAGGCCGTCAGCCGTGCAGGCCGTCAGCTGCGCAGGCCGTCAAGGGAGGTGCGCAGGCGGCGGCGCCAGTGGCCGACGCGGTGGGGCGTCCACCGGCGGACCTGGCGTTCGAGCTCGCGGGCGACCTCCTCGGTCCCGGCGGCGTCGCCGACCACCGTCAGGCACGTCGCCAGCCCGATGTGGGCGTCGAACCAGCGTTCGCGGTGGCGCTCCCCGCCGCTCCGCCCGGCCAGCTCGCCGTAACTCGCGACCGCCGTACGGAAGCCGCGCAGCGCCGGGGCGTCCCGCTGGGCGTGCAGCGCGGTGACACCTAGGCTCAGGCCGAGCTCACCGGCCAGTACGGCGGCCGCCTCGCCACGATGCCTGCGGCTCAGCCAGAGCGCGCTGCCGAGCAGCGGTTCGAGCAGCCGCGACGCCTCGTGGGTGTGGCCGGACCGGCCGAGCTCCCCCGCCTGGGCCATCGACGCCTCGATCCCGGCCAGCCGCTCGCCAAGGCGCTCGGGCGGAAGGGCCAGCAGGGCGTCGAGCTCGGCGATCTGGCCGTCCAGCACCCTGAACAGAGTGGCCGTGTCGGGAGGCTCGGCGCCCGTGGACTCGTACAGGCGGCGGGCGATGCCGGGATGGCTCCTGAGCCTGCTCATCGACACGTCGTCGTCGCCCAGGCCGCCGCCGGACGCGCGGGCCTGCCGGTAGGCGTCGGCGGCCTCCTCTACGCGGCCCAGCATGTGCAGCGCGGATCCGGTCAGATAGGCGCAGCGGAAGGCGTCGAAGCGCAGGTCGGGGCGGTTGGGCAGGACCTCGGCGTACAGGGCCGCGGCCGTGGCGCCCTCCTGCGCGGCCTGCTCGGGACGTCCCGTCTCCATCAGGAGCGAGGCCAGGCGCCGGTGGGAGTCGGCCAGCGCGGCGGCGTCCCGGCCGCCGGTCGCGGCCAGCGTCTCGGCGATGCCGGTGGCGGCGGCCAGCGCGTTCAGGGCCTCGTCGGCGTAACCGGCCTCGGCCAGGACGGCGCTGAGCGTCTCCAGGGTCAGCATCCGCGTGGTCGTCGCCTCGTCGCCGCCTTCGTCCAGGACGGCGAGGGCGGCCTCGCACTCGTCGAAGGCGGCCTGGAGGTCGCCGGACCTGCGGTGCACGACGGCCCGCTCGCGGTGGATCGTCGCGATCTGGGTGGCGAACCACGGCGTACGGGCAGGGCCGAGCGCGGCGGCGTCGCGGGCGGCCTCGTCCAGCACCTCCAGCGCGCCGGGACGGGCGGCGTCCTCCAGAGTGATGGCCAGCCGGACGCGGGCCCTGATGAGCTGCCTGCCCCACCGGTCCATGCCCTCCAGCTCGGCCAGGCGACGCCATCGTTCGACCGCCGCGCGCACCGGTTCCAGCGCCTGCTCGGCGCCGTACAGGTTGAAGGTGAGCGTGGACTCGAACTCCAGGCACTCGCTCAGCTCGTCGGCCAGGTCGGTGCGGCCGTCGCGGACGACCGCGCGCTCGTACAGCTCCCGGCCGCGCCGGTAGGCGGCCAGCGACTCCTGCGGCCTGCCCAGGTGTTCGTACGCGTACGCGGCGCTCACGCAGGCCGCGGCCAGCTCGGTGGACAGGTCGTGGCGGCCCTGGCGTTCGACCAGCGGGGTCAGGAGGTCCACGGCGCGGGTGGCGTGGACGAGTCGTTCGGGCATGCCGGAGGCCAGCGTGGCCCGGTTCATGGCCATGAGCGCGCGTACGACCGGGACGCTCTCGGCGGTGGGCGCGTCGTCCTCGTCCTCACCGGCGGCGGTGAGCAGGGCGTCGGCCTCGTCCCACAGCGCGGCGGCCGCCGCGCCGTCGCCCCGCCGCTCGCGCAGGGCCGCCGTCGCGGCCAGCACCCGGGCCTGGCCGCCGACGTTCCGCGCCGCGCGCAGCTCGTCGAGCGCCGCCCCCAGCGGTTCGAACGGGTCTCCCGAGCGGTCGGCGATCATGGTGTTGGCCAGGGCGAGCAGCGCCGAGCCGCGCAGCCGGGCGGCGTCCTCGGGGTCGCCGACGTCGTCCGCGCCCGCGATCGCCTCCTTGCCGACGGTACGCGCCTCGGCGAGGTCGCCGTGCTCGCGCAGCGCGATGGCCAGCCAGTGGAGCGTCCACGCGCGCATGGCACGGTGGGCCGGGGTGGCGGTGTCCAGCAGCGCGGCGGCCGAACGCAGGTCGCCGATCGCGCCGCCGTCGTCGGCGAGGGCCTGCCTGACCCGCGCCTGACTCACCAGAACCCGAGCCAGCACCTCGACGTTCCGCCCCTCGCCCTGCCTTCCCTCGGCCTGCCGCCCCTCGGCGTTCCGGTCCTCGGCGGTCCGGTCCTCGGCGTTCCGGCCTTCGGTGAGGGTTTCGCGTAGGACGGTGGCCGCGTCCTGGAAGGCGTGCAGGTCGGCGAGGGCGTGGGCGGCGAATCCGCCGCCCCTGCGCGGCCAGCGGGCGATCGCCTCGTCGGGGTCGCGGCCGGCCGCCTCGTAGGCGAAGCGGAGGTAGCCGCGCGGGTCCTCCCACCCCGCGCCCTCGCCGAACCTCCTGCTGCGCGGCTCGGACGACGCCGTCACCGAGGGCCGCCCCGGCGCCGTCAGGCCGGGTACGCCCACGACCCGCGACGCCTCCTCCAATGACCGCGGCCGGTCGGCGGGATCGAGGGCGAAACAGGCCCTGAGCAGGTCCGCGACGTCAGGAGGCAGCGGCACCCGGCACGCCTGACGCCCGCCCGCGACGGCGTCGAGCACGAACGGGGCGACCGTGCCCGACGGCCACGTCCGCTCGCCGACGAACATCTCCAGCACCGTGACCGCCCAGCTCCACAGGTCGGCCTCGCGACCGGCCGCGCGCCCCTCGGCCTGCTCGGGCGAGGCGTACGCGGAGGTGGCGCCGGCCGGCACCGCGGCGATGGTGTCCTGCTCCCCGGCGAGCTGTGTCCACAACACGTGTTTGGCCGCCTCGCCGAGGTCGCCCGCGATGTAGTCGATCACCGCCTCCAGCTGGGCGGTCTGGGCCGGCGGCACCTCGTGCCTGGCGGCCAGGCCGAAGTCGGCGATCTTGGCGGTGCCGTCCGCGTCGAACAGGATGTTGGCCGGTTTCACGTCCAGGTGCAGCATGCCCATGGCGTGGACGGCGTCCAGGCCCCAGGCGGCCTGCGCGGCGGCCGTCCGGATGGCGGTCTCGGTCAGGTCGCGGCGGGCGATGCGGTCGGCCAGGGAACCGCCGGGCGCGTACTCGCTGAAGACGGCCACCTCGTCGCCGATCGTACGGACGAAGCGGCAGGCGGTGATGTGCGGGTGGGCCGGGAGTACGACCCAGCGCTGCGCCTCGGCCAGCAGGCGTCCCTGCTCGACCAGGTCCTCGCTGACCAGGCGCTTGGCGGCGTAGCGCTCACCGGAGCGGCGGCTGCGCACCAGGGTCACGCGGCCGTGGCCGCCCCGGCCGAGGTCTCGTTCGACGACGAAGTCGCCGGCCACGACCTCGCCGGGCCGCCAGTCAGTCGTCATGCGTGGCCTCCTGAAGCTCGGCGCGCAGCTCGTCCGCGCTGGAATGGGGCAGCCCGTCGGCGTCCTCGAGGGCCCGGTCGAGCACGCGGGCGACGGCCGCCGGCACGCCCGCGTCGCGTTCGGCGACGGGTACGGGCCTGGTGGTGCAGACCGTCAGCCACGGGTCACGGCCGGGGGTGAAGTCGCGCGGCGTGCTGCCGGTGAGCGCGTAGTACAGGGTCGCGGCCATGGCCCAGACGTCCACGCCGGGGCGGGCGTACTTGTAGTTGAGCACCTGCTCGCGCGGCATGAACGACGGCGTGCCGAGCAGCGCGCCGGTACGGGTCAGCCCGCTCCACCCGGCCGCCTCGAACGCCTTGGCCAGCCCGAAGTCGGCGATCTTCGCCGTGCCGTCGGCGGTGAGCAGGATGTTGCGCGGTTTGATGTCGCGGTGGACGAACCCGGCGGCGTGCGCGTACGCCAGCCCGTCGAGCAGCCCGGCGAACATCGGCAGCGCCCGCTCGCAGGTGAGCGGCCCCCGCTCGGCCACCAGGTCGGCGAGACTCCCGCCCGCGCACAGCTCCATGACGATGAACGGGGTGCCGTCCGTCTCGCCCACGGCGGTGGCGTGCACGAGGTGGGGGTGGCGTAACGCGGTGCCGGCCCGCATCTCGCGGTCGAAGTACGCCGCCGCCTGCGGCTCCTTCTCGGCCAGGTCCGGCCGCATGAACTTGACCACTCCCGGCGTGCCGTCGTCACGGCGGGTGGCGGCGTGCACGACGCCCATGCCGCCGCGTCCGAGCTCCTCGCCGATGGACCACTCACCGAGTACGACGTCCATAGCCGGATCGTAGGCGTCCCCGTCCGGCCGCGCCGCCGCATCACCATTTCCCCGGCGCACATCGCCCGCGGGGGCAACTAGCCGAGCAGGTCGCGCAGACGGCCGCACTCGCGGACGAAGCGGGTGTCGCGGCCGCTCGCCGCGTGCGCCGACACCACCGGGATCGCGCCGCGCGCCCCCACCCGCCCGGCCACGTCGGCGGCCAGGGCCACCGCGTCGGAGTGGGTCACGGTCGGACGCTCCCCCGGCCCCGGCAGCAGGCCGGGCAGCAGCCCGGTGAACATCCGCCACACTGGTTCGTCCGCCCCCTGCCCGGCCAGTTCCCCGAGCGCGCGCAGGATCGGCCGTACCTGGAACGAGGCCCGCCGGACCAGCAGCGCGAGCTGCCTGCCGACCGCCTCGCCCGGCAGCTCGCCCCTGGCCGCCATCCGCAGCACCACCGGCAGCGCCCGTACGTCGCCACCGGCCACGAAACAGGCCACGACGAGCGCGAACGCCTCCCCCGGCGGGCCGTCGTCGTCGGCCAGCTCCACGAAGTGGGAGACCTGGACGCCGGGGTGGTTCCACAGGTGCACCAGATGGGGCAGGTGGTTGACGGCGACGACCTCCCGATGGGACGGCAGGGTGGCGGCCCACCAGTCCATCGCCCGCCCGTGGTCGTTCCAGCGCCATCGCGACGGCTCGGCCAGCAGCTCGTCGATCAGGACGTGCCCGGTCGGCCGCGCGCGCAGCACCGGCACCAGGCGGACCTGGCTGGTCAGGCGCACCGGCTCCCGCTCGTCGAAGAGGTGCTCGGTGTCGTCCTCGATGTACGACCACCGCACCCCCGTCTCGGGATCGGCCGGTCCGCCCGCGTGTAGCCACGCCGCGACCACGGCGGCGGGCCGGCCGAGCCGGGCGGCGCGGGCCGCGGCGCCGGGATGGCCGCCCCTGGGCAGGCGCAGCAGCGCCTGGCACAGGTCGGCGGACAGCGGCTCGGCGCCCATCGCGACGGTCGTCTCCAGCCGGTCCACCAGCACCTCGGGGTCGAGGTGCCCGTTCAGCGCCGTAGGGGTGGCCAGCAGTACGGGAGGCAGCGTCCCCGCCCGGAGTGCCTGGTAGACCTCGCTCAAGCGGCGGAGCAGGAACAGGTGCGGGGGCGAGACGTGCCGGGGCTCCGGCAGGCGCGGCTCCGCGACGGGGTCGCCGCCGGGCCGCAGCACCTCCTTGGCCAGGGCGGCGATCCAGAAGTCGGCGCCGACCCAGCGGTCGTGGTCGTAGAGCTGCGTGTACGTGCCGTCGAACTCGGCCGCCACCTCGGCGCGCACGGCCTCCCGGTCACCCGCCATCCCGGCGACGAGCGCCGCCAGCCATCGCTCACCCCCCACCCAGCCGTCCCGCCCCATCCCGAACCCGGGCTCCGGAAACGGCTCGAACACCGGTAGCGGGTCGGGCACCGGCACCTCCGTGGCCGCCACCTCCGTGCCCAGCACCTCGATGGACAGCACGTCTGCGGCCGGTGTGAACGCCGTCGCGTGGCGGGCCGCGATCCTGGCGGCTCGTCGCCGGACCTCGTACGAGTCGTGGCCAGAGGCCGTGGCGAGCGCGGGGGCCAGGTCCGCCGCCCGCGCGGGGGCACGGCGTACCTCCTCCTCCAGCCATCGCAGGCCCGCGCGGGCCAGCCCGGCCTCGGGCCGGAACGTCAGCGCCGCGATCGCCTCGCTCACGTCGCCGTCGTCGTGCGGGCCCGTACGGCGCACCTGGGTCAGCGCCAGCTCGGCGACCGGCCCCGGCGCGGCGGGCAGCAGGCGCAGGTAGTCGCGGGACCAGACGGCGACCTCCTCCCGCGTCGGACCGGCCAGCTCGTGCAGCCGCACGAAGAAACGCAGGTCGGCGGGGTCGCCCCCGCGCAGGAAGCGGCGTACGCAGCCGTCGGCCAGCTCCTCGCGGGAGACCCGCCCGGCGTTGAGCAGCCGCTTGATCAGGGCGAGCCAGGGCGTGGGCACGGGGTCAAGCCGTTCGCCGCGCAGGACGCGGCCGACACCCTCCGCCTCGAAGACGCGCGGCAGCAGCGGGACGAGCAACGGGTCGGGACGGACCGGCCAGGCCGCCAGCCAGGCGGTGACGAGCGGATCGTGGTCGAGCGGGGTGCCGCCGAAGGCCCGCAGCAGCGCGAGTGCGAGCGGGGCCAGCCGGTCGTCGGCCGTACGGATCTTCCTGGCCACCCGGGCTGCCACGTCGGCCTGGAACGCGACCGGACGCGCGGCCAGTACGCAGATCACCTCGGCGGGGTGCGGCGGCGTGCCCCAGCGCGGGACGAACTCGCGTCGCCCCAGCCACGCGGCCACGGCGGCCGGCCCCGGCAGCGTGCCGGCGCCCACGACGCGCAACGCCTCCCCGAACCCGCCGACCCGATCGCTGTCCGACACCCCCATCCGGCCCCCGAGCCCACGCATCCAGTCGGCATCCACCCCCGCCTGCCCCAAACCGGAAACCCCGACCTCGGAGGCGGGGCTCTCGGGGGCCGGGGGCTCGGCGCGTGAGGTGGTGGTCCGCCGGGCCTCGCCGAGCAGCCCCGGGAGTCGGTCGGCCGCGTCGGCCCGCTCGTCGTCCGTCAGGGCGAGCACCCGGTCGGCCAGGTCTTTCAGGGCGCGCATCCCGACGAGCCGCCGGATGTCCTGCCAGGCCGCCTCCGTGGAGGTCGATGAGCTTGCCGCACTCGTCATGCGCGGCAGCCTAGAGATCGACTCCGACAGATCCCGTCGTGCTCATCCCGAGGGCCCCCGGTCAGCCGGCGAGCGACAACCAGATGCGGTCGGGCAGGATCCGGGCCGCCTCGGCCAGGTCGATCTCCGGCGCGCCCGCCAGCCACCGCCTGCTCACCTCGGCCACCGGCCCGATCAGCAACATCTCCACCTGCGCCGCCGGCAGCCGCGCGACCGAGCCGTCCTCCATGTGGGCGCCGATCCAGGCGTTCAGCCTCGCCAGCCGGGACGCCTTGGCCGCGGCGATGCGCTCGGCGTACGGACCGAGGTCGAGCGCGTACGGCGCCGCGTGGATGAAGCGGGCCTCGGCCGCGTGCGCGGCGGTGAAGCCGAGGTAGGCCGTCACCGCGCGGCGCACGCCGTCGCGGGCGTCCGCGGCCGGCCCGACGGCGGCGATCAGGGTGTCCAGCAGCTCGTCCATGCACCTGCTGTACAGCGCGGCGGCCAGTCCCTCCAGGCTGCCGAAGTGGTGGTAGACGCTGCCCATGCTGACGCCGCTGCGCGTGGTCACGGCCCGGAGGGTGAAGTCGGCGGGGTACACCTCCAGGGCCGTGTCCAGGAGCCTGCGTACGGTCTCCTCGCTGCGCCGGTGCCGGGTCATCGGGCGGCCGTCAGCGTCTCGGCCTCGTCCCAGATGCGGCGGGCCAGCTCGGCGTCCAGCGCAGGGCCCTGCAACGGGACCTGCCGGTCCTGGTCGAAGTAGCGGCCGGTGCCGGGAGCGCCGGTCAGGGCGACGACGTGCCGCGCGCCTTCCTCCGGCGCGGCCCAGGTGCGCTTGGCGACCTTGAGCAGCAGGCCGAGCAGGCCGCCGCGGTCGCCCAGCCCGGTACGTATGACGCCGGGGTGCACGGCGTCGATCGTGGTCCCGGCCGCGCGCCAGCGTTCGGCGAACAGCGGCACGGTCAGCAGGTTGCACAGCTTGGTGTCGGCGTACGTGCGCATCGGTGAGAAGGACGCGCCCACGGACGTGCGCCCGGGTTCGGCCCTGCCCTTGGCGTACAGGCCGGCGGTGACCTGCACCACCCGTCCGAGCCGGTCCTCCAGCAGGTGGTTGAGCAGGAACGGCGCCAGATGGTTGACCGCGAACGACTCCTCCAGCCCGTCCTCGGTCAGGGTGCGGCGGGCGGGCCAGATCCCGGCGTTGTGCACCAGTACGTCGATGCGCGCGCACCGGTCCCGCAGCTCGGCGGCCAGGCGCCGGACCGACGCCGCCGTGTCGAGCCGTCCGGCCACGGCCTGGACGTCGCCGCCGATCCGCGAGGCGGCCTCGCGGCCCTGCTCCGCGTCCCGCGCGACCAGCAGCACCTTGTGGCCCTCGGCGGCCAGCCGTTCGCACACCGCGTAACCGATGCCCCGGTTGCCACCAGTCACCACCATGATCGACATATCGGAGCATTTTTCTAGAGAAATGATCTAATTTCAAGGAGGTCTCCGGCCCGGCTTGACCTGGAGTCCGCTCCAGCACCCAGACTCCGTTCCGTGGCCCGTACGGGACGGGTCGAACTGGGGAGTGAGCATGAAGTACCGGACGATCGGCACCAGCCCGGAAACCCGCCGCGACGTGAGCGTGCTCGCCCTCGGCGCGATGCTGTTCGGCTCGGTGACCGACGAGAAGACGTCGTTCGCCATCCTCGACCGCTACGTCGAGGCCGGGGGGACGTTCATCGACACGTCCGACAACTACGCCTTCTGGGTGGACGGCGGCCAGGGCGGCCAGAGCGAGGAGCTGCTCGGCCGCTGGCGGCGCGCCAACGGCGTCGGCGACGAGATCGTGATCGCCACCAAGCTGGGCGCGCGCCCCCTCGCCCCCGGCACGAGCTACGTCGACAACGCCGAGGGACTGTCCGCCAAGACGATCAGGGAATCGGCCGAGCGCAGCCGCGAACGCCTCGGCGTGGACCGCATCGACCTGCTGTACGCCCACATCGAGGACCGTACGGTGGCGCTGTCCGAGACCGTCGAGGGCTTCGGCGCGCTGGTGGCCGAGGGCACGGTCGGCCTGCTCGGGGTGAGCAACCACCCGATCTGGCGGGTGGAACGGGCCCGCGCCCTGGCCACCGCGGCCGGGGTCGCCGGGTACGAGGTGCTGCAGTACCAGCACAGCCTGCTGCGCCCGCGCTTCGACGTACCGGAGACGATCTTCGAGGACGGCAGCCTCGGGCACGCCGGCGCCGAACTGCTGAGCTACCTGCGCGCCGAGCCCGACCTGACCCTGGTCGCCTACTCGCCGCTGCTCGGCGGCGCCTACACCCGGCAGGACAAGCAGGTGCCGCCGGACTACGACCACCCCGGCACCCCGGCCCGGCTGGCCGTGCTGCGCGAGGTGGCGAAGGAGTGCGGGGCGAGCATGAACCAGGTGGTGCTGGCCTGGCAGATCGGCTCGGCGTTGCCGGTGATCCCGCTGGCCGGGGCGTCGTCGGTGGCCCAGCTCGAGGAGAACCTGGCCGCCGTCGACCTCGAACTGACCGCCGACCAGCGCGCCCGTCTCGACGCCGCACACTAGACCGCTAGAGCGCCAGACCGCTGGACCGCACGCCGGACCGCACACCAGCGAACCCTGACGCCCGCCGGGCCGCCCGTCTGAGGGTGGTTCGCTCGGGAAGGATGGGCGCATGTTCATCAAAGCGTGCCTCAACGGGAGCCGGGCGGCGGGCGAGCACCCGCGGCTGCCCCTGACGCCGGACGAACTGGCCGCCGACGCCGTGGCCGTACGGCGGGCGGGGGCGGGCGCGGTGCACGTCCATCCGCGTGACGCGGCCGGGCGGGAGTCGCTGGCGGCCACCGACGTCGGGGCGGCGACGTCGGCGATCCGGGCGGCGGCGCCCGGCCTGCCCGTGGGCGTGTCCACCGGTCTGTGGATCACGGGCGGCGACGTGCCGGCCCGCCTGGACGCGGTGACGGCCTGGGCCCGGCTGCCCGCCGCCGCCCGCCCGGACTTCGCCTCGGTGAACCTGTCGGAGCCGGGGTTCGGCGACCTGGCGCGGGCGCTGCTGGAGGCGGGGATCGGGGTCGAGGCGGGCGTGTGGTCGCCGTCCGACGCCGCGACGCTCACCGCCTCGGGGCTGGCCGGGCGGATGACGCGGATCCTGGTCGAGGTGATCGACGCGCCGTCCGAGGAGGCGGTCCCCCGGGCGGCGGCCGTCCTCGACCGCCTGGACGGCTCCCCCGTACCCCGGCTCCTGCACGGCGAGGGTCCGGCGACCTGGCCGCTCGTGACGGAGGCCGCGCGGCTGGGCCTCGCCACCCGGATCGGCCGGGAGGACACCCTGCTGGACCCGGACGGCGGCCCGGCCGAGGGCAACGCCGCCCTCGTCCGCCGCGCCCTCGCCGAGGGCCGCTCCGCACGCTAGGTACGGCGTGCCGGTGCGGTCCGGGTGGTAGGGACAGCCCCCGCATGATCACGGGTGGTGTCGTGACTGCGACACAGCCGACATTTCGCCAGAGTTGGGACATACCTTGATCGATCACTCGAAGGAGTCCCGATGCCGTCCTCCACGTCCCGGCGTGCGCTCGCCCTGCTCGTGATCGTCCCGCTGGCGCTGGCGCCGATGGCTCCGGCGTTCGCCGCCACCGCCGAACGTACGCCCACAGTGCAGTCACGACTGGACTCCCTCACCGCCTCCCCGGACATACCCGGCGCGATCGCCTACATCCGCTACCCGGACGGCAGGACCGCGACGATCGTCTCCGGCACCGCGCGACGCGGTACGAAGCAGCCCATGCCCGGCGCCGACGGCCGGTTCAGGATCGCCAGCGTCAGCAAGTCGATCATCGCGGCCACCGTGCTGAAGCTGATCGACCAGGGCAAGATCGACGTGGCCGAACCGGTCGAGACGTACCTGCCGGGGGTCATCAGGGGCGAGGGCATCGACGGGCGGGACATCACCGTGAAGATGCTCCTCCAGCAGACCAGCGGCCTGCCGGACTTCACGCCCGCCGCCGACTGGTCGAAGATCGGCAAGCAGGACCTGCTCAAGCTCGCGTTGACCCTCGAACCGACGCCCCGGGGCCGCTTCGCCTACTCCAACACCAACTACATGGTGCTCGGCCTGGTCGCGCAGGCGGTGACCGGGCGCGACTTCCGCGAGGTGAGCCGCGACCTGGTGCTGCGGCCACTGGGCATGCGGGACACGTACTGGCCGGCCAAGGGCGAGGACGGGATCCGCGGCCCGCACGCGCACACCTACGGCGTGCACCCGCTCCGGCCCAAGGACGGGATCGTCGACGTGACCCGGCTGCCCGGCTACGCGTTCGGGGCCAGCGGCGGGCTGGTCTCGACGCCGCGCGACCTCGACACGTTCTGGCGGGCGCAGTCCGTCAAGTCCGGTTCGTACGTCGCGGTCGCCCAGCCCGGCTGGCCCAAGGGCGCCCGCTACGGGTACGGCGTCATGGAGATCCCGCTGAGCTGCGGCGGGAAGTTGTGGGGGCACGGCGGCGACGTGCCGGGCGTGTCCACCTTCAGCGGCCGGGACCGCGCGGGCCGCACGGTCACCGTCTACGCCACCGGCTCGGCCAACGGCGGCAAGGCCCGCGAGCGGCTGATCGCCGCCTTCGACACCGCCCTGTGCGCCCGCTAGGAGTGCCGTTCTAGAGCGGTCAGGCGGAACGGCGGCTCAGCAGGGGGTCGGCGACCAGCCGGGCGACCTGGCACAACGTCTGACCGTGCAGGCGGAACAGCTCGTCGCGGGAGTCGAAGTAGCCCAGGTCGGCGCGTACGCGGGCGGACAGGTCGCATCGGGGTGAGGACCCGCCGTCCCAGTCCACGACGGTCCGGGTGACGGCGTCGAAGAGGGTCTCGGAGCCGCTGTTGCTGAAACCGGAGGTCTCGCACAGGCCGTCGAACAACTCCGACGGGCTGCTCGTCGTTCATCGCGTAGACCGGGCGGATGGTCTCGGCGATCAGGCGGTGGGCGGCGCGTACCAGGTCGCGGGGGCGTCCGTACGGGGGAGCCGTCCGGCCAGGGCCGCGACGCCCGGGTGGCGCCAGTCGAGGATGGCGGTGGCGGCGGTGCCACGCCGGGGCGATTCACCTTCGATCATGCCGTTCACCGTAACCGCCGGGGATCCGGCGCCGCCTTCGCCCCCGTCGCGGAGGGCGGCGCCTTCGCCGGGTCAGCGGTTCATGCTGTGGCGGCGGGCCGGGAGCCGGGGCTCGTCGTCCGTCCAGGTGGTCGACTTGATGGCCTCGTACGAGCGGTCCTGGCCGATCTCCGACTCCAGCGCCAGCGGCTGACCGGTGGTCGTGTCCACGACGAACCGGTACTGCTCCCCCGTGCCGCCCGGCCGGCTGACCGCCTGCCCCTTGCGGCCGAGCGGGTCGGTGACCTCGCCCTCCGCCGTCGCCCCGGGCAGCGCGGCCAGCATCCGGTACGCCGCCGCCCGCACCTCCGGTGAGGTGGGGAGGTTCATGACGAGTCGCACGCCGGTCTCGAAGAGCTGGTTGTCCATGTTCACGCGTTCCTTGCCGTACCCCTTGGAGATGATCTGTTCGAGGGTGTCGCGCAGCCCTTCGGGGGTGGTCGGCAGGGCCTTCAGGGTGGTGGGCGTCATGGGCGTGCCCAGCAGGGTGAGGGTCTTGCCGGTGTCGTCGCGCAGGGCGTCGGGCTCTCCGGGGGCGGTCCGCAGCTTCACCGGGGGGTTCGCGCCAGGCAGGGTCCAGCTCCGGGGGGAGCCGGCGGCGCGCCAGGCGGCCTCGTCCTCGGGCGTGGCCGGTACGGTGCCGAGGTCCCGGCGGATCACCCAGGTGCGCCGGTCGGCCGCGTTCGGCAGCCACGCCTCGACCGATCGGGTGGTCTTGAGGGTGTATCGGTCGCTGGGGTCGCGTTCGAACCGTCCGTTGACGGCGCTGCGCACCCAGTACGCCCCCTCGCCCGACGCGGGCCCGACCGAATCGGCGGCGGCCAGCAGGATCTCGCGGGCCGAAAGCCGGACGACCGCCGAGGACGAGCCGCGACCGGACGGCCTGACAGCGGACGGCTCCTGGGCGGACGGGGTCTGGCCGGTCGGGGCCAGGAGCGTCGCGGCCACGGTGACGGCGGCCGCCGCCCCGGCCAGGCTGGCCCCCACGACCGGCCAACGCCTCCGGCGGCCCCGGTCGCTCCGGGCACCCGGACGGTCGTTCCGGGCGCCCGGCAGAGCGCGCAGCAACGACCGTCGCCCCCCGCGCAGCTCACCCCTCTCCGGCGGGCCCGTCTGGGCGAAGGCGTCCGGGCCCGGCTGGGCGAGGGGGGCCGGGTCTGGCTGGGAGGTCTGGGTGTAGGCCTCGGAGAGGCGGGCGCGGCCGGCGGCCATCACGTCGGCGGTGGCCGGCGGCATGTCGTACAGGTCGGGGAGCAGGTTCAGGTCATCCATGGGTGTCTCCAAGCAAGGGGTTGGCGCCGCCCAGGGCGGCTCGCAGCTTCTTCCTGATGCGGTTCAGCCGGGAGCCGACCGTTCCGGCCGGGATGTCGAGGGCATGGCCGATCTCCTGGTAGCTGAGGTCGGCCAGGGCGAGGAGCAGCAGGACGTCGCGGTCTGCGTCCGGCATCGCGCGCAACGCCGACACCAGCTCGCCCTTGAGGCCCGCCGCCGCCAGCCGGCCGGCCACCAGGTCCTCGTGTCCGTCCTCCGCCCGGTCGCCCGCGAACGTCTCCTCCGACGCCTGCTGCATGACCTGGAGCCGGCGGATCTCGCTCCTGCGGTGCTGGGCGACGACGTTGGTGGCGATGCCGTACAACCAGCCGCGGACGACGCCGCGTCCGGAGTCGAAGCCGGCCCGGCCGTGGAAGGCGGCCAGGAAGATCTCCGCGGTGAGGTCGTCGGCGGCCTGGGTGCCGAGCCGGCCGGCGACGTACCGGTGGATCTCGGGAAAGTAGCGGTCGTAGAGCACCCCGAACCTCTCGGGGGAGCGCAGGGACTCGGCGATCACCCGCTCGTCCTCGACCGTCATGGTTTGTGTCACACCCCTACTTGGTGGGAGCGCCCGTCCCTATTCACGCCCTGTCAGCTCGTGCGGGCGGGCAATTTTCCATTTTTGACCCCATTCGCCCCCGCGACCCGCGATGATCAAGGGCGGTCGACTGCCCACGGGGGGCGCATCGACCGTTGATTGGAGCGCAATTTTGCGGAAGAAACTCCCTCTGCTCGCCACCGCCTTCGTGGCGCTGGCAGCGTTGATTCCCGTACCGGCGGCCGTCGCGGACTCGACCGCGACGACCCGCACCATCACCTGGGCGCCCTGTGAGGAGGAGCCCAGCGCCGAGTGCGGCAAGCTGACCGTCCCGATCGACTGGTCCAAGCCGAACGGGGCGAGCATCGACCTCGCCGTCGCCCGCCGCAAGGCCACCGACCCGGCCGCCCGCGTCGGCTCGCTGGTGATCAACCCCGGTGGACCGGGCGGCTCCGGCGTGGAGGCCGTGTACGGCGCTCCCGGTTCCTACACCGAGGAGCTCCAGAGCCGGTTCGACATGGTCGGCTTCGACCCGCGCGGCGTGGGCCGCAGCCACCCGGTGATCTGCTCGGCGTCGGTCTACAACCAGATGCCGCAGACCGTGATGCGCAGCCAGGCCGACTTCGACGCCTGGAACGCCTTCACCAAGAAGCTGCACCCGGACTGCCGGGCCCGTACCGGCCCGCTCTACGACCACGTCGACTCCGTCTCCGTGGCCCGTGACATGGACGCCCTCCGCGCCGCCCTCGGCGAGGAGAAGCTCACCTACTACGGCATCTCGTACGGCACCCTGATCGGGCAGATGTACGCCGAGCTGTTCCCCGGCCGTATCCGGGCGCTCGCGCTCGACAGCAACATGGACCACAGCCTCGGCCTCCGGGGTTTCTACGCCACCGAGGCCCTGGCCGTCGAGGACGGGTTCGACCAGTTCGTCGGCTGGTGCGAGCAGGACACGAGCTGTGTGCTGAACGGCCGCGACATCCGCGCGATCTGGAAGAGCCTGCTGGACAAGGCCCGCCGCGGCCAGCTGGTCTACCCCAGCACCGGACAGCGCATGACCGAGCTGCAGGTCATCTACAACGCCGCGCTGGGCAACGAAGGGCCCGACTGGCGCACGCTGAGCGAAGTGATCAACTGGCTGAACGGCGGCCCGGCGCCCGAGTGGGTGCCGCCGCTGCCCGGCCGCGGGCCGGTGCAGGGGGACGTGGCCGAACTGCCGACCACGATCCTCTGCCAGGACTACAACCTCAAGGTGCGCAACTACGCCGAGTACGCGGAGCTGATGCGGACCGCCGGCCGGCTCGCCCCGGACACGCGGTACCACCCGTACCCGACTGACGACCTGCCCATCTGCCTCAACTCCACCACCAAGAACCCGCCGCACACCCTGCGTTACACCGGCAAGGCCCCGCTGCTGCTGGGCAGCTCGATGCACGACCCGGCCACGCCGTGGATCTGGTCGGCGAACGCGGCCCGCCAGCTCGGCCCGAAGGCCGTGCTGCTCACGTACGAGGGCTGGGGTCACCGCATCTACGGCAAGGACAAGTGCCAGACCGACATCATCGACCAGTACCTGACCGACCTGAAGGTCCCGCCGCAGGGCACCCGCTGCGCGGTGGGCACGCCTGAGGAGACGTTCAAGAAGCAGACGAAGCGGGCGTGGCCGTCCGACAAGCTGCCCTGGGCCGGCTAGTAAGCACGTCATGGGTACGGCTCCCAGTGGGCCGTACCCATGCCCTCAAAGGGATATTTGCCCTGCTGAACCCCTCGTTATGGACAATTCAGCGTAAGAAGGAAACTGACGAAGGGGGGTGAGTCAGTCATGATCGAGATCAAGAGCATCGACAAACCCGACGAACGGCGCGACTTCCCGAAAGGCCACCTGGAGGTCTGCGAGCTGAGCGGCCTGACTTTCGGGGTCGCCACCTTCGAACCGGGATGGCACTGGGCGGATTCCGTCAAGCCGATCGCCGGAACACCGTCGTGCCAGTTGCACCACAACTGCTTCATGGTCTCCGGCCGGATGCGTCTGCGGATGGACGATGGCACCGAGGCCGAAGTGGGACCGGGCGACGTCTTCGTGTGTTCGCCGGGCCATGACGCCTGGGTCGTCGGGGACGAGCAGGTCGTCCTGTACGACTTCGCGGGCGCCGCCGCCGAGTACGCCAAGGCGGCCGGCGGCTGACGCCGCGAGCCGGTCAGGCGGGCGCGTGAGACCGCCTGGGAATGACCTCTTCCAGAGCCTCGGCGACGGTGGCGCGTACGCCGAGGCGGCCTTCCAGACCGGTGATGCGCATCAGTCTGGCCGGCTGCGGGGTCGGCGCGGCGACCATCACCGTCCGTCCCGTGGCGGTGATCCGTTTCCACGCGCCGATCAGCGCGCCGAGTCCGGCCGAATCCATGAAGCCGACGTCGGACAGATCGATCAAAGTGACGGCGGCCGGCCGGCCGTCGAGGTAGCCGGTCGCCCAAGCCTCTATGGCTCCGGCGGTGTGCAGGTCAAGGTCACCGGCCGGGTGCAGAACGACCGTTTCTCCCGCAGAGTTGGCGAGAAGTCGGAAAGTGTCCACTTTCACTGCTATCACTTCCCTTCCCGATCCGCTCTCCCCTCGACAAGGCCCGACAAACCCCGCCACCAGCCCGTACGCGGTCGAGCCGCTGCTCGATCGGCGTTTCTTCGCAGGCAATCAGGGCTGAACTCGTGCGGCCATTCCTGAGCCGAATGTGCGTTCATTTCATACATAAGTAAAGAAATGCTGGGAAGCGGCAAGGACACATGATCGCCGACGTACGAGGAGATGAGAATCATGGTCCTGCTCGGCCTGCTGCTCATGGTCGCCGGGTCGGCTGCCGTGGCCGTCCTGTTCACGCGGACGACGGCCACCGCCACCGCCGACCTCACGCTGCTGGGCATCACCTTCCGGGTCGGTGACCTGGAACTGTTCAGCGCGGGCGCCGCCACCGCCGCCGCGTTCATCTTCGGGGCGTTCCTGATCGCGGCCGGGACGAGCCGCAGACTGGCCCGCCGCCGCGAGCTGCGCCGCCTCCTGACCGAACGCGCCGACGACCGCACCGCCGCCCCGCAGACCGAGACCGCCCCCGCCCCGCAGACCGAGAGTGTTCCGGCCCAGCGGACCGAGAGTGTTCCCGCGGAGGAGAGCCGGACCGTGCCCGCCCGTCGCCGGGCTCCGGCCGACCGGCTGGTCGCCGGCCGCCGCCGCCCCGCCACCGGGTGACCGGCGCGCCGGCCAGTCAGGCCGGTCAGGCCGGCAGGGCGTCGGCCGTGGCGACCACCAGGCCGAACAGGTCGCCGATCGTGGTCAGGGCGGCGTCGTGCAGGGCCCCGGCGGACAACGGCGTGCCGTCGGGACCGGCCAGCGGGCGGGTGGCGCAGGCGTCGGCGACGACCGTGGGACGGAAGCCCAGGTTGAAGGCCCCCTGCGCGGTGAACGCGACGCACATGTGGGTCATGAACCCCGCCAGGACCAGGTCAGGCCCGGCGCCCAGGTCCGTCAGCACGTCCCGCAGGCCGGTCTGCTGGAAGGCGTCGGGGAACGTCTTGACCACCACCGGCTCCCCGTCGCGCGGCGCGACCTGCGGGCTGATGGCCCCGATCTCGGCCCGGACGTCGTACGGCGTGCCGGGGCCGCCGTCGTTGACGACGTGCACGACGCGGGCTCCGGCGGCACGGGCGCGTTCGAGCAGGCGGGCCCCGGCCGCGAGGGCCTGGTCGGCGCCGGGCAGGGCCATGACGCCGGTGCGGTAGGTGTTCTGGTAGTCGATCAGTACGAGGGTCGAGTCGGCCAGGCGGGCCGGTTCGGCGGGCAGTCCGACGACCTGGCGCAGGGTGGGCGAGACGGTGGTGCTCATGGCGGGGGTTCCTTTCGGGCAGGCTCGCGCCGCCGCCCGGCATGGACGGCGTACGCGGGAGAATCAAGGGGTCAGGCCACCGTGTGGAAACGGCGGCGGTAGATGCCCGGGCCGGTGCCCAGGCGGCGGCGGAAGGCGCGGTGCAGGGTCTCCACCGAGCCGAGCCCGCTGTCGGCCGCCACTCGCGGCAGCGGCAGGTCGGTGGTCTCCAGCAGCCGGCGCGCCACCTCCACGCGCGCCGACTCGACGTACGCGGCCGGGGTGAAGCCGGTCCGCTGCCGGAACACCCGGCTGAACTGCCGCTGGCTCAGCCCCATCCGCGCCGCCAGCTCGACCGTGGTCAGCTCCTCGGCGAGGTGCTCGGCGATCCACAGGCGCAGGTCGTCGATGTCGCGGCGGCCGGAGGCGGCCTGCGCCAGCGGGACGCTGAACTGGCTCTGGCCGCCCTGGCGCTTGAGGTAGACGACCAGTTCGCGGGCCACCGCGAGGGCGATCTCCTCGCCGTGGTCCTCGGCCACCAGGGCGAGGGCCAGGTCGAGGCACGCGCTGATGCCCGCGCCCGTCCACACCCGGCCGCTGGACCGCAGGAAGATCGGGTCGGGATCGACCGTGACCCGCGGGTGGTCGGCGGCCAGTTGCGCGGCGGTGGACCAGTGGGTGGTGGCGGTCAGGCCGTCCAGCAGGCCGGCCTCGGCCAGGATGTGCGCGCCGACGCACACCGAGGCCACCCGGCGGGCGCCCGGGGCGGTCCGCCGTACCCAGGCCACCACTTCGGCGTCGGTCAGGGCCCGCGGCCCGGTGGGGGTGACGGTCACCGCGCCGGGCACCACCAGGGTGTCCACCTGGTCGCCGACCTCCTCGAACGTCAGGTCGGCCACCAGCCGCACCCCGGCGGACGTGCTGACCTGGCCGCCCTGCGGCCCGGCGAGCCGCACGTCGTACAGGGCGCGACCGGCGACCCGGTTGGCCAGGGCGAACACCTCGGCCGGGCCGGTTACGTCGAGCAGGTCGACGTCCGGGAAGAGCACGATGACGACGCGGTGCGCAGCAGGCATGACCCGATTGTCACCGACCTGGCGGAATGACCGCAACGACACTTATCTGGCACATCCGGCCATCGCCCGCCCGTCAGGCACGGGCGCCGCGCAGCGCGGCGGGGTCGCCGAGGCGCACGGCGAGCAGGGCGACGTCGTCGGTGAAATCGGCTCCCCCGTGGGCGAGCAGCAGCTCGCACAGTTCCTCCAGGGGCAGGTCGCGCAGGCGGTCGGCGGTGTGCGCCAGGCTCGCCATGCCCCGGTCGAGGCCGTGCGCGGGGTCCTCGACGAGCCCGTCGGTGTAGAGCAGCAGGGTGGACCCGGCCGGGATGACCTGCTGGTGGTCGGGGCGGGGCAGGTCGGGGGTGACGCCGAGGGGATGGCCGCCGTCGGCGCGCAGGTAGCGGGCGCGCCCCTCGACGGGCAGCAGCAGCGGGGGCAGGTGGCCGGCGGTGGCCCGCCGCAGCCGCCAGGCGTCGTCGCCCTCCTCCTCCAGGCGGGCCAGCAGCACGGTCGCCATCGGGCCGCCGTGCAGGGCGTGCAGGATCTCGTCGAGGCGGCGCAGGATCTGGGAGGGCGGCTCGCAGTGCTCGTAGGCCAGCACCCGCAACATGTTGCTGATCTGGCTCATGACGGTGGCCGAGCGCAGGTCGTGGCCCATCACGTCGCCGACCATCAGGCAGGGTACGCCGTCGGGCAGCATGATGGCGTCGTACCAGTCGCCGCCGATCCGCGGGACGCTGCTGGAGGGCAGGTAGCGGGCGCAGGCCGCCAGGCCGTTCAGGGCGGGCAGCGGCGGGAGCAGGCTCCGCTGGAACTCCTCGGTGTTGCGGCGGATGCGCTCGTAGAGGCGGGCGTTCTCGATGGCGACGCCGGCCGCGCTGGCCAGCGCCGCGACGATCCGCTCGTCGTCGCCGGTGAACGGCATGCCCGTACGTTTGTCGGCGAAGTACAGGTTGCCGTAGACCGTGCCGCGCACCAGGATCGGCGTGCCCAGCAGGGTACGCATCACCGGATGGCCCGGCGGGTACTCGCGGAAGCCGGGATGGGCGGGCACGTCGTCCACGCGCAGCGGCCGGGGGTGGGCCATCAGCTCCTCCAGCAGGCCGTGCGTGGTCGGCAGCCGCCCGATGGCCTGGTAGACCTCCTCGGAGACCCCGTACGTGAACAGGTCGGCGAACTCGCCCTCCTCGTTGAGCACGCCGAGCGCGCCGTAGCGGGCGTCCACCAGGTCGGCCGAGACCTCCACGATCGTCCGGAGCGCCGTGTTCAGCTCCAGCTCGGAGCTGATCGCGAGGACGGCCTCCAGCAGGCGGGCCATCCGGCCGTGCAGATCGCCGATCTGTTCCAGGCTCGCCTGCAACCGCCGGAGCTTCTCGGCCCCGAACGGCCCCAGATCCCCGCCGAACGCGCCGCCCTCCCGCGGCCGCTGTCCGCCCACCTCACCCCCCGAGATGCCCTTGCCCAGGTCATGCCCCCGGTCACCGGCATGACACCTGGTCAGGGCACCGGCCGTGCGGGGCGGTCAGACGCCGAACGGCGCCGGGTAGGTGATGGTCCCGTCCGGCACCGGCAGCGTGTCGTCGAAGACCAGCGCCATCATCGCCTCGTCGGGCGCCTCGAACGACGGGCGGATCCCGTACGCCGAGGCGCGGGTGAAGCCGAACCTCGGGTAGTAGGTGGCGTGGCCGAGCACCACGACGAGGTTCTCGCCCATGGCGCGGGCGGCGTCGAGGCCGTGGCGGATGGCGGCCGAGCCGGCGCCCTGCTTCTGGAAGCCGGGCAGGACGGCGCACGGACCGAGGGCCAATGCCGGCTCCTCGCCGACGAGGCAGCGGGTGAGCAGGGCGTAGCCGGCGATCGTGTCGTCGGACGTCTCGGCCACGACGGACAACCCCGGGATCCAGGCCGGGTCGGAGCGCAGCGCCTCGACCAGGTCGGCCTCCAGCGAGGTGGGGAAGGCGGCGAGGTTGACCTCGCGGATGGCGGGGATGTCCCGTTCCGTCTCGGTACGGGCGGTCCAGGCGCGGGTCATGACGCTCCTCACTGGTCGGCGCGGGCACGGCGGCCGGAGATCGGCATCGAGGACGACCGCCATCGGGCCAGCGTACCGACCGCCGGCCGACCGGCCCCCGCGCCGGCCGGCCGCCGCGGGTCAGCCAGCCACCGTGGTGACGCGCAACCTCGGGTCGGACCTGATCTCGGCGTCGGTGAAACGTTCGGTGACCCAGCCGCCGCGCGAGAACAGCGCGGTCTGGTCGGCGTGGTGCGGCGAGCTCGTGTCGGCGGACAGGGAGTAGGTGAGGATCGTCCGGGTGCGGGGGCCGTCCGGGGTGAGTTCGACGGCCATCATGAAGCTGGAGCCGGTGTTCACGTCGGGATAGCGCCCGTCCTTGCCGAGCGGGCCGGAGTTGCGGACGCGGTCGAAGCAGCCCTCCCCCTCGGTGCAGCCGGGGATCGGGACCGATCCGTAGTGCTGGGCCTGGCCGGTGGTGAGGGTCAGCGGCAGGCGGTTGGCCTGGAAGAACAGCGCGGCGTCGGCCAGGGCCTGCCGCACGGTGGTGGCGTCCCGTCTGAGCCCGCGCGGCGTGGTGAGCGGCTGCTCGGGGTCGAACGGCACCCGCCACCACGGCTGCTGGGGCTCCCCCGGCTTGCCGGGGCGCTGCAACCCGTCGAAGAACTGCCGCCACAACACGGCACCCTCGCCGTCCAGCGTGGCCCGCCCGTCCCAGCGGGTCAGCGTCCGGCACGCGGCCCGTACGTCGACCCGCTCGCCCGAGGTGGCCCGCAGCTCGCGGTGTTCACGGCACAACGCCGCGAGGTCCGGGCGCATGAGCTCGAACCCGTAGTTGCGCTTGCTCCGGGCGGTGGCCTGGAGCGTCTCCAGGGTGAAGCCGGGCGCGCCGAGCCCGTCGGCGCCCTTCAGCCGCCGGTCGATCATGTCCAGACCGACCCGGGGCCGCAGCTCCACGTCGGTCCGTACGGCGCCCCAGATCTGGTCGTAGCCGGTCACCGGGGCGGCCGGGTTCGTCATCCACGGGCTGTTGTTGGAGTTGGCGACGTAGTCGGCGCGGGTCAGGCCGGGCCGGCTGCCGGGGCCGAAGATGCCCGGCACGACCGCGTCGGCGTCCTTGCCCCACAGGCACGCCGACGTCGAGCCGTCCAGGACGAAGGCGTCCAGCGACGGGTCGGGCGCGGGCCTGGCGCAACGGCGGGCCAGGGCGTCGGTGACGTGCGGGACCACGGAGGCGTCGGCGAAGGACGCGGTCCCGCCGACGTCGGTGGCCAGCGTGTAGACGAACGGCAGGCCCTGGTACCTGTCCTGCGCGGCCCGCAACCCGGGCAGGTCGGCGGCCTTGGACATCGCCAGCCACTCGTCGGCCGAGCGCAGGTTGGCGGCATTGGGGTCGGCGAGCGCGTACGCGTACCCGCCGCCGCGCCCGGCGGCCAGCACCGGGCCGTAGCGGGAGGTGAACAGGGTGCGCGAGACGAAGCCGCCGTCCTGGAGCGGCACCTCGACCTCCTGGCGGCCCATCGGCTCGGGCCGCCCGTCGATCAGGTAGGTGGTGGGATCGCCCTTGGCCAGTTCGAGCCGGTAGAGGGTGAAACGCTGGGCGTGGGAGACGGTGTGGGTCCAGGCGACGTTCCTGGTGTGGCCGATCTGCACGACGGGGGTGCCGTACAGGCTGGCGCCGGAGACGTCGAGCACGCCGGGGATGGTGAGCTGCACCTGGTAGAAGCGGCGGATGCCGTTCCACGGGAAGTGCGGGTCGGCCAGCAGCATGCCGTTGCCGCCGCGGGTCGCCTCGCGGCCCAGCGCCCAGCCGTTGCTGCCGGGCGCGCGGCGGGGGCCCTCGTCCTCGTCGTCGCCGCCGACGATGGCCTCCTTGAGCGCGGAGCCGCCGGACATGCGGTTGAGGTCGAGGAGGTTGGCCCAGACGTCCTCGGCGGTGATCGGGCCCACCCACTCCTTGCCGCGGCAGGCGGGGTCGGGCAGGTTGGCCACGCCGGTGTCGTCGAGGTAGCGGTTGTAGCCGGCCGCGTACCCGTCCACGAGTTCGCGCAGGTCGGCGCTCGGGCCGAGCGGGGCGGGCGAGGCCAGCAGCCGCCGGACGACGCCGGAGTCCGCGACGCTCTTGTGGTACAGGTCGCTGGTGAGGTTGGCGACCGGGCGTACGGGGTCGTCGGACTTCGCGTCGGGGCCGAAGAACCGGGACCGTTCGCCGCGCAGCGTCACCACCCACGAGGCCATGACGCACAGGTTGTCCTGGGCGAAGGCGTACCCGTAGCCGAAGCCGAGGCCGCCGTGGTCCTTGGCGGAGACGTGCGGGATGCCGTACTCGGTGCGCCGGATCTCGGCCGAGTAGCGGCCGTCGGCGGCCACGGCCGGCGGGCCCGTGAGCAGCGTGGCGACCAGGGCCGGCACGAACGCCGCGGCCAGCGGTCGAAGCTTCATGTGGCTCCTATTCGAAACGCGCGTTGTCGGGCGCGGTCATGTGCCGCAGCAGCGGCAGCGCGGTCAGGATCACCAGCAGGGACGCGGCCAGCCCGCCGCCGACGCTCGCGAAGTAGACCGGCCCCGGCATCGCCAGGGAGGCCCCCTTCATCCCCATCGCGTCGATGAACGGCGCGGCCACCCCGAACCCGGCCCCCGCGGCGACCACGGCCGCCAGGACGAGCGGCAGCGCCGACTCCAGCAGCACGACCGCGCCCAGGGTGCGGCCGGGCGTGCCCGACAACCGCAGCAGCGTGAACGGCTGCCTGCGCTCCACCAGGCCGCCGCCGACCGCCACCACGAGGCTGCAACCGCCGGCGATCAGGGTGAGCGCGACCATGGCCAGCGCGACGTTCTCGGCCTGGGTGTAGAGCGTCGCCCTGACCTGGGCGACCTCGTCGAACGTCATCGGCGGGCCGGCGCTCTGGGTGGCCAGCAAGGTGCGGATGCGTTCCAGCGCCGCCGGGTCGGCCATGGCGACCAGCACGGCGGACAGGTTGAGCCCGGCCGCGGAGACGGCCTGGCTGCCGGGGCCGGCGAGGGGGATCAGCTTGTCGATGGTGAGCGGGTTGTCGGCCTCCACCACCCGGTCGAACTGGCCGGCGACGGCCTGCGCGCCCTGCGGGCACTGCCCGAGCGCGGGGAAGCCGGCCAGGTTCGCGCACTCGACGACCGCCCGGGGCGGCGGCGGCCGGTCGGGGCGGATCATCCGGTTCTCCTCCTCCTTGGCGGCGTAGATCGGCAACACGCCGACGCCCGGGTAGGCCCGCAGCCTGGCCAGCAGGTCGGCCCCGGCCTGCGGCGACAGCCCGTTGCCGCCCAGGGGGCCGAGCGGGGCGCGCAGCACGCCGGACAGCGTGCCGCCGGCCACCGCCCGCTGGCCGTCGAGCACGGCGGGGACGATCCCCGCGATGGCCGTCCCGATGAACACCGCGAGAACGAGCCCGCTCACCGACCGGAAGGCGGCCTTCGGGTCGGCGGCCAGCCGGCGCGCCGCGAGCAACATCGCCGCGCCCCTGGTCAGCCGGGCGGCCAGGCGGGCGGCCAGCATGGTCAGCCAGGGCCCGGCCAGGATCAGCCCGATCATGATCAGCGCCAGGGCGGCCGTGGCCGACACGGTGTCCGGCTTGCGGTCCTCGGTCCGGAACACCGGGCCCGCGAACAGCGCCAGCCCGGCCAGCAGCGGGATCACCCGCCAGGCCCGCGGCGGTCGCGGCGCGCCCTTCCTGAGCGCGCCGAGCGGCGAGATCCGTACGCGGCGCAGCGACCACAACGCGCTGGCCCCCGCCAGCAGCGGGACGCCGGCCAGCACGGCCGCGTACTGCCAGCCGGCCGGGGCCACCGTGTCGGGGAAGAACCGGGAGCCGGTGATGGGGACGCCGGTCACGGCCCGGCGTACCAGGAGGAACAGTCCGATCCCGGCGACCGTGCCGGTCAGCGCGCCGAGCGCCGAGTCCACCGCGGCGAACAGGTTGACCTGCCGGGACGTCCCGCCCACCAGCCGGATCGCGGCGAAGCGCGCCTCGCGGCGGGCGGCGGCCAGCCGGGTGGCGCTGTTCACCAGCACGACCAGCGGCACCAGCAGCCCGACGGCCGCGATCGCGAACCCGAACTGGTAGATGTCGGCGTTGTCGTCGACGGCGGGCTCGGCGGCCGTCGTGTCGACCTGCCTGGTGCCGAGCAGCGCGGCGACCTGTTCGGGCGTACGTCCGAGCACGATGGTCAGGGCGTCGGGGCCGGACAGGGCGGCGCGGCCGATCGTGCCGGCGCGGGAGCCGGGGAACCGGTCGGCGAGCTGCTCGCGCGGCACCGAGTCCAGCAGCCGGGCCAGCGCCGGGGAGACGTAGTACTGGCCCGGGGCAGGCATGCGGGACAGGCCGGGGATGACGGGGGCGCGCGCGCCGAGCGCGGCGGCGTCGAGGCGTTTGATCGCCCGGCCCGCGTAGTAGTCCTCGCGGTAGTTCCACAGGGCGCCGGTGGCGGTGGGGTCGAGGACCCAGCCGCTGGGGGCGGTGCCGCGGGTGCACTCCCAGCAGGTACGTTCGTTGGCCGCCTGGAAGGCGTTGAACAGGGAGAGCGTGGTCAGCAGCACCGCCACGGCGACCGCGACCCCGGCGACGATCAGCGCGAGCCGGGCCGTCGCCTCCCTGCCACCGGCCAGCGACAGCCGCAGGCCGAGGGCGATCATCGTACGACCTCGCCGGCGTAGGGGTCGGTGAGCCTGCCGTCGCGGACGATGACCTCCCGGTCGGCGGAGGAGGCGACGCGGGCGTCGTGGGTCACCACGATCACGGTCGTGCCCTCCTCGCGGGCCAGGCCCACGAGCAGCTCCATGACGTGCTCGCCGGTCAGCGAGTCGAGCGCGCCGGTCGGCTCGTCGGCGAACAACACCCGCGGCCCGGTCGCCAGTGCCCTGGCCACCGCCACGCGCTGCGCCTGACCGCCGGACAGCTCGCCGATGCGCCGGCCGCCCAGCCCGTCCAGCTCCAGACGCTCCAGCCAGCCGTCCGCCCGCCGGTACGCCTCCTTGCGCCTGGTACGTGCGAGGAGCAGCGGCAGTGCGACGTTGTCGGCCGCCGTCAGCTCCGGCACGAGCTGCCCGAACTGGAACACGAAGCCGAACGCCGTGCGCCGCAGCCGGGTGCGCCGGTCGTCGCTCATCGTGTCCAGGCGCCGCCCGTCGAACCACACCTCGCCGCTGTCGGGGGTGAAGATCCCGGCCAGGCAGTGCAGGAGCGTCGACTTGCCCGAGCCGCTCGGGCCCATCACCGCCAGGACCTCCCCGGCGCCGACCTCCAGGCTGGCCTCCCACAGCGCCGGTGTCCGGCCGTACGAGCGGCTGATCTCGCGCGCTTCCAGGATCATGACGTACGTACCAGCTCGGCCAGCGCGTCCAGCCGCGCCTGGGTGACGTCGATCCAGCGCAGGTCGGCTTCGAGGTGGAACATGCCGTGGTCGGCCAGCAGCGCGTCGGCCAGCGAGTCACCCCGCTTGATCTGGGCGAACTCCCGCATGCGCCGCAGATGCGTGGCCCGCTGGAGGTCGAGGTAGGCCGCCGCGTCGCGGCCCAGCATCAGCGCCAGCACGACCTTGGTGAACAACACCGTCTGCAGGTACGGCTCGGCCGCGACCGGCTCGCTCAGCCACTCCTCGACCTCCCGCGCGCCGATCGGGGTGATCGCGTAGCGCTTGCGCTCGGGGCCGTCGCCGGGCTCGCTCTGCCCGGCGGTGACCTTGCCGTCCCTGGCCAGCCGGCCGAGTGTGGAGTACACCTGGCCGAAGGGCAGCGACTTGCCGCGGCCGAAGTAGGTGTCGTAGTCGCGCTTCAGGTCGTAGCCGTGGCTCGGCTCCCGTTCCAGGAGACCGAGCAGCGCAAGAGGAACGCTCATGCCCCGACTATATACCGAGGGTATATCCGCGAGGCATAAGCGTTCGGGTGAGGGGCCGCGTGGCCCTTGGTCAGGAGGTGGTCGTGGACGGGCTCGGCGCCGGGGCGCCGGACCGGTCGCCGTGATCGCGGTGCCGGCGCCCCTGCCCCTCGTCCTGCCCTTCTTCGTCCGAGGCGCGCCCCTTTCCGTGGCGGGCGGTCACGTCGTGGATGGTCATGGCGGTGGACGTGCCGTCGGTGACCTTGGCGGTGAGCATGACCTTCTGGCCGGTCTTGATCGCGCTGATGCCCTGGTCGCGGCGGCCGACCCGGGTGTCGGCGTTGACGACGTACTCCTTGGTGTAGCCGTCCGCGCTCTTGACCGTGACGGAGTCCTGGCCCACGGCGGTGACCTCGCCGTACTGGGCGGCGACCGTCACGTACGCCCCCTTCCCGTCGGGGACGACGAACTCCCCGTGGACGGGCGGGCCGCCGAACCCGTGCCCCATGCCCTTGCCGGGCGAGGTGGCGGTGGCCGAGGGCGTCTCGGTGGGCGACGGGGACTGCGACTGCGCCGAGGCGTAGGCGACCCCGGCCCCCGTGGCCAGGACGACCACGGTGGTCGCGGCGAGCAGCAAGGAACGGGAGAAGCGGCGCTTGGGTGGCTCGTTCGTCATGGTCTCCGTCGTACCGAATCCGTCGGAACCAGCGTTCATCATCTTTCCTCCCCTACCGACTACAACAGCACAACAGTGCACTAACCCGACTAAAACGGTCATAAACCCACAAAAGGTGCGGCCTGCACGCGAACCGCGTGCAGGCCGCACCTTTCGGCTCAGGATCCGGAGACGCGTACCGTCGCGCGCTCGCCGTCGCGCAGGACGGAGATCCGGGTGCCGGTGTCAGGCACCTTCACCCCGAGTTCGGGCAGGTCGGGGTTCCAGTAGACGCCACGCCGGTCGTCGAACACCGGGATGCCCGGACGGGCCGGGAACACGGCCGGCACGCCCGCCGAGTGCAGCCGCAGCCGGTCCGTACGCTCGGTGCCGAACGGCGCGTCGAACACCTGGAGCCGCGCCCCGGCGGCCGTCCCGCTGGTCCAGCGCAGCGGCTCCGGACGGGCGTCCACGGGCAGGATCATGCCCTCGCCGGGGTGGTTGCGGGTGGTGTTGTCGCCGTACCAGGCGTCCCACAGCCAGATGAGCACCCCCTGCTGGTACGGGTAGTGCTCGACCCGCTGGCTGCCGGTCCACCCGAAGTTGTACGGCCCGGTCCGCAGGTAGGCGTTGTAACCGGTGTACCGGCGGTTCTCGGCGAGGTAGGCGCGGGAGAAGCGCTGCACGCCCACCTCGCCGCTGCGCGCGAACCCGACCGCCGTCCACTCGCCCTCGCCCTGCTCGACGTCGTCGGCGAACACGCCGGGCACCTCGATGCCGTCCACCCGGAAGCCGGACTCGGAGGTGTTGGAGTCGGTCGAGTAACGGAAGCGGAACCAGATCTTGGCGCCCGCGTACGGGCTCAGGTCGTAGCTGAGCTCACGCCAGTCCGACTGCCCGGTGAGCGGCTGCCCGACCGGCGTCCAGGACGCGCCGTCACGGGAGACCTCGGCGTACAGGTAGTCGTAGCCCTGCTCGATCGCGTAGGCCGCGTGCGCCTTGAGCGTCGCCTCGGTGGCCCGGCCGAGGTCGATCTGCCGGGTGAGCGTCTGCTCAAGGTTGTCGCCCTTGCCGCTCCACCACTGCCACTCCCCCTGGTACGGCCTGCCGAGCGGCGTACTGATCTCGCGCGGCGGCAGGTCCACCACCAGCGCCTGCGGATCGCGGGTGTTGTAGGAGCCGACGCCCAGGGTGTGCGTGGACGGGGTGGCCGCGCGCGCCCGGTCGTAGGACAGCCAGCCGAGCTGGAGCTTGCTCCAGGCGTCCAGGTCGCCGGCGTACTCGCCCAGCGGCCCGGTCCGCGAGCTCAGGTAGGACCCGGACGACATCAGCGACCAGAAGTTGACCGCGTTGTCGCCCGCACCCGAGTACAGGTCCGGCAGGCCGAGGTCGTGGCCGTACTCGTGGGCGGTCAGGCCGACGCCGCTGTTCTCCCCGGCCGTCAGGTAGTCGCCGATCCAGATGCCGGTGTCGCCGATCTGCGTGCCGCCGTTGCGGTTGCCGTCGGGGCCCGTCTGGCCGCGCTCGGGCCAGTAGGCGAAGTAGCGGTGGGCCCAGACCGCGTCCGCGCCCTGCGCGCCGCCGCCCCACGTCTCGTCCACACCCGCGTGTACGACCTGGTAGTGGTCGAGGTAGCCGTCGGGCTCGTCGAAGTCGCCGTCGTTGTCGTAGTCGTAGCGGTCCCAGACGTCGTACTTGGCCAGTTCGGCGCGGATCTGCTCCGCGGTCTTGCCCTTGGCCTTCTCGGCGTCGTACCAGGCGTTGGCCGAGTCGCGTACCAGGTCCCAGTTGTTCCAGCAGATGCCACCCTCTTCGGGGGCGCACCGGTCGCTGCCGTAGCGGGCCTCGTTGTACGGCACGCGTACCCAGTCGCTGACGTAGCCGTCGATGTCGTAGCGGCCGGAGGACTGGAGGCGGTAGTAGTCGCGCAGCGAGTTGCCGCCGGTCGCGAAGTAGGACTTCGCGTAGGAGGCGCGGTTGAAGTCCGGACGCCAGAGGGTGTGGTTGTCGTCGGTGCCGCGCGGGTCGGGGATCGCGTTGTGGCGGGGGCCGGGCTGTCCGCCGTACTTGATCTGGCCGTCGATCTTCGTCTCGTTGTCGACCTTGTCGCCGAACTCGGCCAGCACGACGAAGATCTGGTCCTTGCGCTCCTGGGCGAGCTCGACGTAGCGGTGGCCGACCTTGACCGAGCGGCCGGTGCGTGCCTTGGCCGCCGCCGCGTCCGGGGATAAGACGCCGTCGACGGCCTGCCTGCGCAGTGCCGCCTGCTCGCGTTGCTGCGGGCTGAGCGGGGAGATCTCCCGGCTCGTCTTCTTGGCGGGTGGCGCCTGCGCGGTCGCGGCGGAGACCGGCTGCGTGAGGGGCGGGGTGACGAGCGCGGCGAACGCCACGAGGGCGGCCGCCGCGGAGAGAGTGGTTCGCATGGCATGTAACATGTCACACTCCAAGTCCGCCCTCTACCCCCGTACGATCTTCCATTCGGGCACGCGCCCGTCGTCACTCGACGATCAGATTGACCGGGATGTTGCCGCGGGTGGCGTTGGAGTAGGGGCAGACCTGGTGGGTGGCCTCGACGAGCTCGCGGGCCGCCTCCGGCGCGATGTCGTCGGGCAGTTCGACGCGGAGCGTGGCGTCGAGCTGGAAGCCGCCGGCGCCGTTGGGCGAGAGGCCGATCTCCGCCGTGACCGACGCGTCCGCGACGTCGAGCTGCCTCTGTGCCGCCACGAGCCGCATCGCGGAGGCGAAGCAGGCGGCGTAGCCGGCGGCGAAGAGCTGCTCGGGGTTGGTGCCCTCGCCGTCGCCGCCCAGCTCCTTCTGGAGGGCCAGCTTGACGTCCAGCCTGCCGTCGGAGGAGACCGCGCGCCCGTCACGGCCGGCGGAGGTGGCGATGGCGGTGTACATGCTCATGTCCGGTGAACCCTTCTTCGGTAAGCCAGACAGACCTGTCTGTCTGGTCTGCTGGACATGAGACTAGACAGGTCTGTCTGGTAACGTCAAGGGGTGAGTGCACCGACCCCGAAGGACCCCCGTCCGAGCCCGGCGCGCGCCCGCGTCCTGGAGACCGCGGCGCGGCTGTTCTACGCGGAGGGCGTGCACTCGGTGGGGATCGACCGCATCATCGCGGAGGCGGGCGTCGCCAAGGCGACCTTCTACCACCACTTCCCGAGCAAGGACGACCTCGTCCGGGCGTACATCACCGAGCAGAGCGCACTGCAGCGGACCATGGCCGCCACGATCCACGCGGCCTCGCCCCGGGAGACGCTGGAGGCCATCTTCGCGTTCATGTGCGAGTTCGGGTCGAGCGCCCAGTACCGGGGGTGCCCGTTCGTCAACACGGCGGCCGAGTACCCCGATCCGGCGCATCCCGTACGGGAGGCGATCGCCGAGCACCGGCGCTGGAACCGCGACCTGTACCGCGACCTCCTCGACGCCGACGGCCACGCCGCCGCCGAGCGCACCGCCGACATCCTGCTCCTGATCAGGGACGGCCTGGTGGTCGGCTTCGACCTCGACGACCCGACACGCGTCCGCGCCACAGTCAAAGAAACCCTGACCCGCACCCTGACCCCTAACCCCACCCCCTAAGCACACCACCTCGCCCCCAACCCCCGCCACCGGCCCTCACCCCGAGGCCGGGCCAACGTCGGCGGCGTTGGGGTTGGCGTTGGGGTTGGCGTTGGGGTTGGCGTAAACCAGGGCCGGATTCCCTGCCCCCTCCCGCTGGGCCCTCCTGCTGGGTCGCCCTTCCTCTTTCGCCCAGGCCCTTCCTCTTCCTTGCCTGGCTGGATCCGGCGGCTGCGGTGGGGATGGCCTTGAAGGATTGTGGGGGTTTTGTGTCTTGTGGGTGGTTTGTCTGGTATTACTTGGCAGCGCTATTCCTCCCCTCCCCACCGCTAACGAGGCAGTCATGTCGATGTCCGGAAATATCAGGAGAAGCGTGGCTGTGGCGGTGACCGTCGTCCTCGCCCTGCTCCTCGCCTCCCGCACGACCGGCGCGACCGCCGCCACCACCCCGGCCACCCCGGCCGCTCCAGCCACTCCGGCCGCCCCAACCGCCCCCGCCCGGCCCAACATCATCTTCTTCCTGGTCGATGACATGTCGGCCGACCTGCTCCCCTACATGGACACGGTCCGCGGCCTGGCCGACGGTGGCACCACGTTCACCGACTACTACGTGTCCGACTCCCTGTGCTGCCCCTCCCGGGCCACGATGTTCACCGGCCAGTTCCCCCACAACACCGGCGTACGGACCAACCAGGGCTACGACCGCGGCGGCTACCAGGCGTTCGCCAAGCACGAGGGCCGGACGTACGCCGTCCCCCTCCACGAGGCCGGCTACCGGACCGGGTACCTGGGCAAGTACATCAACGAGTACCCCGCCCGCCCCGGCTACCAGGTGCCCCCCGGCTGGGACGAATGGCACGTCTCCGCGGGCGGCGGCTACAACGAGTTCAGGTACCAGCTCACCCGCTACATCAAGGAGAAGTCGGGCGCCCGGCGGCCGATCACCCCCTCCAAGGGCACGTACCTGGTGGACGAGCTGGGCAGGCGCGCGACCGCCTTCATCGAACGATCCCGCGAGTACGCCCCCGGCCGCCCGTTCTTCCTCCAGGTGTCCCCCTTCTCCCCGCACAACAGGGTGGACGTCAAGCCCGGCGACACCGAGCCCCGCTTCCCGCCCGCGCCGCGCGACCGGCCGAAGGAGCGGTTCCCGGCCGGCGAGTTCCCCCACGGCGACTGCGGCGGCCCCGACTGCGACACCATCGACGTGACCCCCCTGCCCGCCTTCGACGAGGACACCGCCGACAAACCCTCCTGGGTACGCCGCGAGCCGATCGGCGCCAAGCGCGTCAAGGAGCTGCGCGAGGACTTCCGCGACCGGATCCGCATGGTCCAGTCGGTCGACGACATGGTGGGACGGGTCCTGTCCACGCTGACCGAGCGCGAGCGCGCCAACACCTACGTCGTGTTCGCCAGCGACAACGGCTTCCACCTCGGCCAGCACCGCCTGGTACGCGGCAAGTCCACCGCCTACGACCACGACGTACGGGTCCCGCTGCTGGTCAAGCGGCCGGCCACGGGACAACACGACCGCCTGGTGAGCAACGCCATCGCCCAGAACGTGGACCTGTTCCCGACCTTCCTCGACATGGCCGGCATCGCCCCGGCGACGCGCGACAGCCGGGACGGCCGCAGCCTGCTCCCCCTGATCGAGGGCCGGCAGGTCACGGACTGGCGGCAGGCGGCCCTGGTCGAGCACGTACGTCCGGATCCGCGTACGCCGGGCAAACCCGACCCCGACGCCGACCGGCTGAAGAAGGGCAACGCGCAGCCGCCCACGTACAACGCCGTACGCACGGCCGGTGAGCTGTACGTCGAGTACGAGGGCGACCCGAAGCCCGAGTACTACGACACCGTCACCGACCCCCGCCAGGAGTCCAACGCCCCCGGCAACACCCGGACGGCGTACCTGGCCAAGGTCCTCCAGGGCCTGACGACCTGCGGCCGGCCCGGCGCGCCCGACTGCTGGACGGCCGCCCACCTGCGCTGAGCCGCGGGCGGGACGGACGACGGGGTACGGCGGCCGATGTACCCCGCAGGTTGACCCTCTTCGGACCGGCGGTTGACGCCTCGACCGCCGGTCCGTCCGTAGCCTGGGACGGTCGGGAGTCCGAACCGAAGGAGAACCATGCGGTTCACGTCCACCCTGGCCGGATTACTGCTGATCACGGGCGCGATGACGGCGCCGGCGACGCCCGCCGAGGCGGCCGCGTGCGCGACCGTGCTCCCCCACCCTGACGGCTACGGCATCACCTGCGCCGACGTGCAGCGGCGCCCGCAGAGCGACGGCTCTGAGCTGCGGGACGTCACCATGACCTCCACCGCGATCTTCCAGGCGGCCGGCGGCACGCCGGTCATCAACCCGCTGTCGCGCCCGATCACCGTCCGCGTCTACCTCCCGAAGGGGTACGACCCCCAGCGCGCCGCCCGGTACCCGGCGCTCTACCTGATCAACGGGGGCGGCGACAACTACGACTCGTGGACCACCAAGGCCGACCTCGTCTCTCTCGTCCGGACCGCGGGCGCCTTCAAGGGCATCGTGGTGATGCCGACTGGCGGGATGACCGGCTGGTACGCGGACTGGGCCGGCCGTACGGACGGATATTTCGCGCCGAAGTGGGAGACGTACCACATCAACCAGCTCATCCCGTGGATCGACGCCAACTTCAACACCGTCGCCAACCGCTCCGGACGCGGCCTGGCGGGGTTGTCCATGGGCGGCTACGGCACGCTCAGGTACGCCGCCGCGCACCCCGGCGTGTTCTCGGTGATCGGCGCCTTCTCACCGGGCATCGACCTGCGCGCCAAGCCCGCCCAGGCCACGATCTCCGACTCGATGTGGCAGTCCGGCGCGGCCGTCAACCTGACGGACCTGGGCGAGTTCCGGGTCAACAAGTACGAGAACGGCAGCCCGCTGCCCGTCCCCGACCAGGACGTGCAGCGCCGCTACCGCCTGGACACCCTGTTCGGCCCGCACACCACCACCGTCTTCCACGGCCGGACCGTCGACGACTGGCCCGCGGCCAACCCGGCCGACCTGGTCACGCAGGGCAAGTACGCCCCCTACGACGGACGCCTCGCCCTCTACGCGGGCGGCTGCGCGACCGTCCCGCACGTTCCCGGGGGCAGCGAGCCCGCGCCCGCCGAGTGCGGCTACGACACCAGGGCGAGCGACAACGCCGGAGGCGTCAACGAGCCGATCCTCGGGGCGTACGCGAGCGAGTTCGACGCGACGCTGACCGGCCTCGGCGTCGGCCACCGCTACTGCTACACGAAGGGCGGCCACGACTGGAACGCCTGGCCGGCCTACCTGGTCGACTTCCTCCAGTACGCCTACGGCACCGCCCCGGCCCGCTGCCCCGCCCTCTGACGCCCCCTGCGCATCCGTCTCCCGTTCCCATCCCGCTTCCAAGTCGCCCGCAAGTACCGGCCGGTACTCCTGGACCGGTGACGAACCATCGCCTGACCCGAGTCCTGGCCGCCCTGGGCGCCGCCGTCCTCATGCTCGCCGCGCACAGCACCGCCGCCGCGGCCGATCCGGCGAGCTGGAGGTGGGGCGCCCTGCACTCCACCGACGGCCTGGCGAGCGCCCGGGGCAAGGTCGTCGCCGGCCAGTCGGGGCTCGCCGTGACCGGCTACCTCGACGACGACCGCGGCAAGGGCTGCTCGTGGGTGGTCCTCAGGTACCAGAGCGCGAGCAACGGGCGCTGGCGGACGTTCGGGATCTACAACTGCGTACCGGGCACGGGCTCCTTCCGGAAGGGCGTCGGCGGGGTGCTGCAGATCCGGGCGCAGGTGTGCCGGGGCACCTCCAAGCGCCCGGTCGGCAGGTGCTCGCGCTGGCGGACCATCTACACGCAGGGCGGCTGACGGCCGCGTGAGCCCTCGGGCCGTCAGCCGAAGGATGTAGCCCGATCTCGTCAACCGGCAGGAGTTCCGGCCGCCGGGCCGTCACTAGGGTCGTCTCAGACCCCATGACCTGCCCGGAAGGACCGAAGATGGCCTCTGCCCGCAAGACGCTTCTCACGGGCTCGCTCACTTTCGTGGCGGGCCTGGCGCTCTGGCTGTTCGGCCTGGACGAGGAGATCTTCATCGTCACGCCGTCGAAGGTCGGCGTCGTCCTGATGGTCCTCGGCGGCCTGGAGATCCTGTACGGCGTGCTCAAGACCGTCCGCGACGACGCCTAGGGTCAGCCGGCGCGCTTCTTGCTGGCGATGATGTAGAGCACCAGCTCACCGCACGCGTGGCAGACGGTCACGTCCCCGGGAGTTCCGCCCGCAGCGCCGCGCGGGCGCCGGCGTTCTCGGGCGGGAGCGCCTTCAGCAGCGCGACCAGCGCCTCGTCCAGGGCGCGCAGCGCGTCGGCGGCCTGGGCGGCGAGGTCACGCATGCCGCCTCGCCGCCCCGGCCGCGCCCTGCGGGCCGCTCGCCCCCTCGCCGGCGAGCGGCGGACGCGGAATGCCGGGCCCGTACTCGCGGGCCGCCCCATCGCGTACGAACCATTTCCACTCCGGGCCCGCCCGGAAAGGAGCCGGACGGCACTGCCGTGCGCTTTTGACGGCTCGCCGAGAAACGCTTCTTCGTGATCGTTCTAGAATTCCACACCAATGTGCGCGGCCCGTGTCAATGGCCGTCGGCGCGTCCACTCCGGGCCGGTTGAATTCGTGCGGCACGAAATCGGCGGCCGGCTCGATCCGGCGCGCGCCGATGAGTGCCACACCGTCCGGCGCGGGAGGCATCCGCTCACCCCCTGCCGCCGACCAGCGGGGCGGACGCCTCGACCGGGTGGCGCGGGCGGCGATAATTTTCATCCTTAAACCGGATCACGTATTCCTCATTTCAGGCGGAGGTCGAGGCACTCCTTTCGCGGCCATCATGGCCCCGGCCGCAAAATGCGTCAACGGGAGCCGGGCCTACATTTTCCCTATATTGCGGCGTGCTGCCGTCTTGCGTACTTCGGTCCGTCCCGGCACGCTGGCAGGCGTGGCGGATAACCGTACTGGAAAGGGCCGCGAGCGAGCGGCACGCCGATGGTGGGCCGCGCCGCGCGGCGAAATGTTCAGCCTTCCGGAAATCCTCGCCAAGCTCGCGGACCCCGACCGCGAGGCGCCCGGCGATCCAGAGCTGCGCGAGCTGTTCGAACGGGACCAGGACGACCGGCGCGACGGCGTGCTCAGGGACGGCGGCGGCGGGCGCGACCTGGCCCGGCGGGCGCGGTGCATGGAGAAGTTCGCGGCCGGCGAGGTCAGGTCGCCGGGCGACTACTACCACCTGGCCATGGTGATGCAGCACGGCGGACTGGCCGAGCACTACCACCTGGCGTTCGAGTTGTCGCGGCGGGCGGCCGACGCAGGTTGCCGGCCGGCCCGGCGGAGCGCGGCGGCGGCCCTCGATCGATGGTTGCTGCACATGGGCCTGCCCCAGCGGTACGGCACCCAGTACGTCGACACGGGCGGCCACTGGTCCCTCTACCGCGTCGACCCCGTCACGACGGACGCCGAACGCGCGGTCTGGGACGTCCCACCCCTGGCGGAGGCCCTGGCACGGGCGGAGGAGATGAACCGGGCGGACGGCCCGCGATAACCCGCCCGCGAATCACCATGAACACGGCTCAAAGCCGATAAAGGAGGTGATGTCGGGCTCATCTGCTTGTGTTGCTGAAAGTGGGGCCCGCACCGGGAAAACGGCCAGGATTTTGCCGCTGGTTTTCCCGCAGATCCGGGCCGTCGGCGGGGTCGCGGGTGAATCTGGCCATGACATTTCCCGTCCCGGTCGAGACAGGCAGGTTTCCCATGGTCAGACGGGCTCTCGTGGCACCGGTCCCGCTCGCGCTCTCTCTGGTCGCCGCCCTGGCGATCGCAACGCCGGCCCACGCGGGGACGCGGGAGGAGAAGCTCTCCGCGCTCGCCGGGCTCACCCAGCCCACCGCGGCCAGCGCCGCCTCCTGGCGGGACGCCTGGAAGGACCGGCGGTCGTGGGCGGACTTCGGCTTCGACTGGTCCAGCGACGGCTGTTCGAGCAGCCCGGACGAGCCGCTCGGCTTCGACTTCCGGCTGGCGTGCCGGCGGCACGACTTCGGCTACCGGAACTACCAGGCCGTGCACGAGTTCCGTGCGAACAAGGAGCGCATCGACCAGGCGCTCTACTTCGACCTGCAGCAGGTGTGCGCCCAGTACTCCTTCTTCCGCCGTCCGAGCTGCGAGGCCCTGGCCCTGATGTACTACCACGCGGTCCGCCGGTTCGGCGCCCCCCGCGTCAGCGACGACGAGGTCCGGGACGTACGGAACAGGCCCCGGCCGAACGACGACGCACGCGAGGACGACATCCCGGACGAAGACCTGCCGGACGTCAATCTGCGGCCCAACAGCCTGCCGATCGACGACGTGCTGAACGCGGCGCTGAACTTCTTCTAGGGCAGCAGGGCGCTGCTGAGCCCGCACACGGCGGTGATCAGGTTGTCCCCCAGCGAGCGCCACGCCTGCTCGGGGGAGGCGGCGGCACGGCCGGCGGCCAGGTCGGCCTCCAGCTCGGCGCTCATGTGCACGACAAGCAGCCGGATCATGGCCGCCTGCCGCTCGGACAACTCCAGCGCCCGGTCCCGCATGGACGGCGGGCGCAGGAGCTCCAGGCGGCGGAACGAGGGCGTGCTCAGCGTCGCCTGTGCCGCGTACTCGCGGAAGGTGGGCTCCACGACGGCCTGGGCGAGGAACCGTCCGTACCAGGACGGGGTGCCCAGCTCGATGTGGTGCTCGATGCTCGGCGCGATGGCGCACGTGATCCAGTCGCGCAACGTCACCTCGCCGGACGCCTCCAGCGCGGCCACCATCGGCAGGCGGTGCAGGTCGATGGCGGCCGCGTGCCGGGACAGGATCGCCTGGATCAGCTCGTCACGGGTGCTGAAGTGGTATTGGACGGCGGACTTGTTCCGCTGGCCGGCCGCCTCGCGGATCATCCTGATCGACACGTTCGCGAAGCCGTGCTCGGCGTAGAGCCGCTCCGCGGTCGCCATGATCTTGTCCTTGACGCGGGTCGAGCGGGCAGGCGGCGCGGCGACCGCCGTACTGACGTCCATGACCGTCCTCGATCTTGTCTACACCACCGTCCCCGAGCGAGTATCCCATGCCGCTGGAAGGGGACAGAAGGTCACCAGGTGACCCAGACATCCTGAAGGCCGCCCGACAGACCACCCGTACGCAGCCGCAGGTCCTCGGGAGCGTCACGCAGCCGCAGGTCGGGCAGGCGGCGTGTCAGCAGGCCCAGGACGACCTGAAGCTCCACCCTGGCCAGCGGCTGGCCGAGGCAGTAGTGGCGGCCGGCGCCGAAGGTGAGGTGCTGGCTGCCGTTGTCCCGCCGCGGGTCGAACCGGTCGGGATCGGTGAACTTGGCCGGGTCGCGGTTCGCGGCGGGGACGTTGGGGATCAGCGTGCTGCCGGCGGGCACGGTGACCTCGCCCAGCTCGACGTCCTCGGTGATGAACCGGGGCACGCCGCCGATCGCCGACAACGTGCTGTCCAGCCGCAGGACCTCCTCCACCGTGCCGGGGATCAGGTCGGGGTCGTCGATCACGGCCTCGTAGCGCCGCCGGTCGGAGAGCAACATCGCCGTCATGATCGCGATCATGTTGGACGTGGTCTCGTGGCCGGCCAGCAGCAGCCCGCGTACGGTGGCGATGAGCTCGGCCTGGCTGAGCCTGCCGTCCTCGGCGTCGCTGATCTGGGTCAGCTCGCTGAGCAGGTCGTCGCCGGGGTTCGCGCGGTTGCGGTCGACCAGGTCCGACACGTACGCGTTGAACTCCCGGTAGGCCGCGTCGACCTCCTCCTGCGTGTTGCGCGTCAGCGTCAGCATCGTGCGCGACCAGTGCGCGAACTTGTCCTGGTCCTCGCTCGGCGCGCCGACCAGGGCGCAGATGACGCGTACCGGGAGCGGCAGGGCCAGACCGGACGACAGGTTGCCCGGGGAGCCCTTGGCCAGCATGTCGTCCAGCAGGTCCTCGGCCATGACCTCGACCCGGGAGCGCCACACCTCCATCTTGCGCGCGGTGAACCAGCGGCTCAGCAGCCGCCGCCAGCGCATGTGGCCCTCGCCCTCGTTGATGTCGCCGGCGCCTTCCTTGCTCCGGCTGAACAGGCCGCCGTCCTCGGTGGTGGACAGCCGGGCGGCGCCGTCGCGGGCGAGGTTGCGGCTGAAGCGCGGGTCGGCCAGCACGGCGCGGGCGTCGTCGTACCTGGTCACGAGGGTCGCCACGTCGCCGCTGGGCAGCCGTACGTGGGACACGGGGCATTTCGCCCGCAGGTCGGCGAGTTGTGGTGGCGGTTCCAGCGCCGTGGGGCGGTCGAAGGGGAAATCGGGGATCGCTTCTGCAGTCATGCGTCCTCCAGCTTGAAAGCCCGACACTTCGAAATATAAGGCGATCGCCTTATTTAAGGCAATCGCCTTGACTGGATGGATTACTTTGGGTTTGGGGATCTACCTGGGCATGACGAAGTGAAGGGTGTGCTGGTCAGCGGGGATTACGACCCCTTGAAGAAAGCTCGACCCGTTGAGGAAAGCCCGCGGCCCCGGTCCGGGTAGAGCCCGCGGCGCGGGTTCGGGAGAGCCCGCGGCGCGACTGCCGCTCTTGCCGCCGCCGCGGGGGTGGGGTCAGCGGTAGCCGGTGAGGCCGTCCGCCAGTTCTTCCGCGTCGCCGTCGTGGTGGGCGGACAGGGCCTGTTGCAGGGCGAAGGTGTGGCGGATGGCGGTGACGCGGGCGGCCAGGGCGGCGTCCGCGGAGGCCGTCCGCGCCAGTACGCGGGCCAGGAAGTCCCCGCCGTACCCGGCTTCCAGGGCCGCCAGGTCCTCGGCCGGGTCGCCGATCGTCACCTCGTCCCAGTCGATCACGCCGGCGAGCCGGGGCAGGCCGTCCTCGTACTCCCACAGGACGTTCTCGGGCCCGAGGTCGCCGTGCACCACGGCCTCGGCGACGTACGGAAGATCGTCGAGCGCGGCGAGTTCCCGTTCGGCGCGACGGCGTCCGTCCGGCGACATGAGGGCGAACAGGTCGGCGCGGACCTCCGCCGCGAACCGCCGCCACTGGTCGCGCGGCGCGGACAGGGCCGCGCGGGCCCGCTCGTCCGCGCCCGCCGCGGCGAGCCCGGCCAGCAGCGCGGCGTACTGCGCCGCCGCCGCGTCGGCCACCCGGGGGTCGGCCACCTCGTACGGCTCCAACGGCGCCCCGGGCACACGGGTGAGCACCAGGTACGGCGGCTCCCCCGTGCCCTCCGACAGCGGCAGAGGCGTACGGAACCCGAGATCGAGCCCGGCGAGCACACGCAGCACGGCGGCCCGCCGCGGCAACCGTACGGCCGCCGCCCGGGTACGCGGCAGGCACACCACCCGATCCGGCCCGACCACCACCCGGTGGAACTGCCCCTCCCGGACGACCGGCCCGCCATCCCCGAGACCGGGCGCCACCCGCTCCAGCAACGCCCGCTCACCAGGTTCAAGGCCGGACGCGGAGGTGTGGTCGCTCATTCGGACTCCCAGAAGGCTCGGACCATCATGAACCGATACGCATCGGATTACTGCGATGCGTCGATGACTCCCTATGATCGCATCCATGACGGAGTCCTCACTCATGACCGATTCCGAGCTGTCCGACGCCCTGCGCGCGCTGGCGAACCCCACACGCCTGCAACTGCTGTCGTGGTTGCGGGAGCCGGAGCGGAACTTCTCCCTGGAGGGGGCGATCGCCGACCCGGTGGAGGTCGGGGTGTGCGTGACCCACATCCAGGCCAGGGTGGGGCTGGCGCAGTCGACGGTGTCGGCGTACCTGGGCGAGTTGCAGCGCGCCGGGCTGGTACGGGCCACCCGCGTCGGCAAGTGGACCCACTACAAGCGCGACGAACGGCGCATCGCGCAACTCGTCGCCACGCTCGGCCACACCCTGTAGAGGCGGCGACCGGCCGGCCGGCGGGACCCTCGACTTGTATCGTATCGACATTTTGCGATATGTCTATGTCACTAATGATCGACAGATGACGAGGGGACCTCCCATGGCCACCATCGACGGCCTGGATCTCGGCACGTTCGGGATCTACACGTTCGACTTCGAACACCAGCCGGCCGCGCGGATGCGCGAGTCGATCCAGGAGCTGGAGGAGCTGGGCTGGCGGGCGTTCTGGGTGCCCGAGCTGCTCGGACGCGAGGCGCTCACGCACGCCGGTTTCCTGTTGTCGGCCACGCGGCGCATGCACGTCGTGAACGGCATCGCCCAGATCTGGGCCCGCGCGGCGAAGTGGACGTACGGCGCCGCGCTGCTGCTGGCCGCCGGCTACCCCGACCGGCACCTGCTCGGCCTGGGATTCGGCGGCGAGCCCCGCCCGGGGACGACACCGCTGGCGGCCATGCGCGCCTACCTGGACGAGATGGACGAGCTGGAGACGCCCAACCCGGCGCCCGCGTCCGGGGTGCGGCGCATCCTGGCCGCGTACGGGCCCAAGATGCTCGAACTGGCCCGCGACCGGGCCGCCGGCGCCCAGACCTACCACGTCAACGTGGCGCACACGGCCGAGTCGCGGGACCTCCTCGGCCGGGACGCGTTCCTGGCGGTCGAGCATCCAGTGTTGTTCGAGACCGACCCCGCCGTGGCGCGGGCCGTCGCACGGGAGCACCTGCGCCCCTACCTGAGCACGCCGTACAACGTGGCGAAGTTCCGGCGGCTGGGATACGCGGAGGAGGAGATCGCCGGCGGCGGCAGCGACCGCCTGGTGGACGACCTGGTCTTCTGGGGCGACCTGGACACCATTGCGGGCAGGCTCCGCGGCCACGTCGAGGCGGGGGCCGACCACGTCGCCGTCCAGGTGATCGGGATCGAGCCGGGCGGGACGGCGATGCCCCAATGGCGCGAGCTCGCCGCCGCGCTGTCGCCCGGCCGGACCTCCTGAAGTATGCAACCGATCGGTCGTTAATATAGTTTGTGCGGCATGACTCAAGAGACGCCCGCCGGACGGCCGGACGCACGCCCATGCTGACCTCCCGCTGGATCGCCGGCCCCGAGAGCCGCAGCCCCGGGCCGCTGGTGGCCGCCCTGACGGACTTCCGCATGCGGCGGCTGCTCGACCTGCCCGGCATCGTCCGGCACGGCCGTTCACTGAGCCGCCACTGGCCGGAGCTGCCCGGCGCGGTCGGCATGTGGCTCTGGGCCGACGTCCCCGGCCGCCGCGTCGGTTCGCTGTCGGTGTGGCGGCGCGAGGAGGATCTGCACGGGTTCGTACGGCTGCGCGAACACGTCGCGATCATGCGCGCCTACCGCCATCGGGGCACCCTGCGATCCCGTACGTGGGAGGTCGAGCACCTCGACCGGGCCGAGTTGCTGCGGGCCCTGCGGTGATCGGCGTCATAGCCGACGCCCGGCGGGCACGCTAGGGTCGGGCGGGAACGGCAGCCGGAAGGCGGGGACGGATGGCGTGGGCAACCCGGGTGGTCGCCGTCGTCCTGGCCGTGATCTCGCCGGTGCTCGTGCTCGCGGCGATACTGCTCTACGCCGCGCTTCCCGCCGAGTGGCAGGTCCCGGAGATCTTCACGCCGCTGGCGGCGGCGGGGGCCACGTTCCCGGCGTTCGCCGCGTTCCTCATCGCGCACCGGCCCGGGCTCAGGCTGGCGTGGCTGATGTGCGCGGGCGGTGTCGGCGGCGCGGTCAACACCTTCTGCCAGGCGGCGATGTTGTCCGCCGCGGCGGACGGGAACATCGAGCTGGCCGGGCTCGTACGGTTCCCCGCCCACATCGGCTGGGCGGTGTCCGGGCTGATGCTGGAGATGTTGTTGCCGCTCTACTCCCCCGACGGCAGGCTGCCGTCGCGGCGCTGGCGGGCCGTGGTGCTGCTGGGCGTGGTGTCCACGGCGGTCGAGCTGACCCACATGTTCGTCCGGCCCGACCCGCCGGCCGAGGGTTACCCGCTGCCCGCGGTCATCCACAACCCGCTGGAGATCCCGGAGCTGGCGCCGTACTGGCCGGTGGTCTCGCCGGTGGCCTGGACCGGCATCCTCGCGACGCTGCCGCTGGCCGCCTGGTCGTTGCTGCTGCGTTTCCGCCGGGCCGATCCGGTGGGCCGGCGGCAGATCGGCTGGCCGCTGTTCGCCTTCGGCGGGTACATCGTGTTCATGCTCGTGGGCGTCGTCGCGCTGGAGCTGACCTGGTTGTCGATCGTCTGGGCGGCGCTCATCCCGGTCGCGCTGGTGTTCTCGGTGACCCGCCACCAGCTCTACGGGATCGACACCGTCGTCAGCCGGACGTTCGTCGCCGCCGGGCTGCTGGCCGTGATCGGCGGGGTCTACTTCGGGATGGCCACGCTGTCGAGCCTGGTCGTGGCGGGGTACCACCAGGTCGCCGGGCTCGCCTCCGCGCTGCTCACGGGCGCGTTCTTCCAGCCGTTGCGCCGGACGCTGCAACGCGCCGTCGACCGGCTGCTCTACGGTTCGGTGGGCGATCCGCGCGACCTGGCCGAGCGGCTGGCCCAGGAAGTACGCCGGGGCGATCCCGGCCAGGCGCTGGCGGCGGTGGTCGGCGTGCTGCGCGAGGGCCTGGCGGTGCAGGGTGTCGCGGTGGAGGTGACCAGCGGCGAGCCCGGCCACCCGGTCATCGTGGCGAGCGCGGACCGCGAGCAGGCCGGCGACCGCCCCCGCGAGGTGCCCCTGGTCTGGCACGGCGAGTGGGTGGGGCGGCTGCTGATCGGCCCGCCCGCCCCGCGCCGCTTCCCGGCCGCGCACGACGAGCGGGTGCTGGACACGCTGGTCCCGTACGCGGCCGACGTGGCCCACGCCGTGCGCATGGCGGCCGACCTGCAACGTTCCCGCGAACGTCTGCTGGCCGCCCGCGAGGAGGAACGCCGGAGGCTGCGCCGCGACCTGCACGACGGCCTCGGCCAGACGCTCAGCGGCCTGGCCATGACCGTCAACATGGCCCGGCTCAGCCTGCGAACCTCTCCCGAGGCGGCCGACGGGCTGCTGGGCGAGCTGCGTACCGGCATGGACGCGGTCACGGGCGACCTGCGGCAGCTCGTCTACGGCCTGCGCCCGCCCGCCCTGGACGACCTGGGCCTGGCCGCCGCCGTACGGGCGCTGGCCGGGCCGGACGGTTCGGCCGCCGTAATGGTCACCGAGGGTGACCTGACCGGCCTGCCCGCCGCCGTCGAGGTGGCCGTCTACCGGATCGCGCAGGAGGCGCTGACGAACGTCCGGCGGCACGCGCGCGCCACCCGCGTCCGCGTCGAGCTGCGCCGCGATCCCGGGGCGCTGCGCCTGCTCGTCGCCGACGACGGCGTGGGCCTGCCCCCTGGCCACCGTCCGGGCGTCGGCCTGGCCTCGATGCGCGAGCGTACGGCCGAGCTGGGCGGGATCTGCCTGGTCACGGGCGCCCCGGACGCGGGCACGACGGTCGAGGTCATGATTCCCGTCCAGCCCGCCTGACCGTGTGCCTTACCGGGTGTCCGGCCTTCGATCACGTAAGGTGCTAGACGATCACTCTTGGTAACTCTCACGGAGGTGTCCATGAAGCTCATGGGCCGTATTGCCTGCACCCTCGCCGGGGGCGCTCTGCTGACCACCGTCCTCACCACTCCGGCCTCCGCCGACTCGATCGCCGCCGGCGGGCCCGTCGGCGCGGTGGTGCAGCCGGTGCTGGACATGCTCAACATCCTCAACGACACGACCACCCTCGGCGCGCTGCTCCCGAGTGGCATCATCGCCGTCCGCTGACGATCGCCCCTTCCCCCCGGGGCGATCCCGACACGGTCGAGGCGTACCGTGGGCGGATGGTGGTCGAGGGCATACGGTACGCGGCCCGTTCCTGCCGCCCGTCGATCTGCCGCGACGGATGTTCGTGGTCGTCGTACGCACCCGGCTGACCGCCCAGGACGGCCGCCCCGGCTGGAGGAACGGCAGGACCTGATCTACCGGGAGGCCGTCGCGCCCAGCGGCCCGGCGGCCTGGTGGTGCACGGGCCGCTCATGACGCTCGCCCTGGCCGAGACGCTCCGGCTGGAGGGGCGGGCCGAGCGGGTGACGCGGGTGGGACATCGGAACAACAGGCCGCTGTTCTGCGGTCAGCCGGCGCGGCTGCGGGGCCGCCGGACCGCGGACGGGTTCGCGCTCGACCTGCTCGGCCCCGAGGCCGGCACTCCGTGCACCAGCCTGACCGTGGCGGCCCGGTAGCCGCTCTCCGCACCCGCCCGGCGCCCGTCAGGGGGCGATGACGTGTTCGGCCAGCTCGCGGGCGGCGGCGCCCGGGGCGGTGCCGGGGCGGGTCGCGCCCACGGCGAGGGTGCCGTCGATGAGGATGAGGAGCTGGTCGGCGGCGTGGCCGGGGCGCGGGTGGCCGAGCGCGGTCAGCTCGCGTTCCAGCAGGTCGTGCACGCGCTGCCGGTAGTCGCGGGTGATCTCGTGCGCGGGATGGCCGGGGTCGGCCAGCCCCAGGTCGGCGGCCAGGTAGCGGCAACCGTGGAAGCCGGGCAGCACGACGATCTCGCCGATCCGGTCGAAGACGGCCAGCAGGCGTTCGCGCGGGTCGCGGCCGGCGGCGTCCATGGTGCGCACGTAGTCGGCGGCGTCGGCCTCCGCCGCTGACCTCAGCACCTCGACGATCAGGCCGTCCTTGCCGCCGAAGTGCTCGTACAGGGATCGTCTGGCCACGTTGGCGGCCTTGAGCAGCGCGTCGACGCCGATGTTCACGCCATGGCTGTAGATCAGCCGGTCGGCGGCCTCCAGCAGGCGCTCCCGAGGGCCGGGTCCCGTACGAACACTCATGACCTCAGACTGCCACGGGTTGACGAGTAGATCAACCGGTCGATATACATAGATAGACCGATCGATCTACCAACGAACTTCTCGGAGTGATCATGTCTTTCGCGCCCACCGCCGACGTCATCGACCGTTTCAACCGCGCCTTCGTCGAGCGTGACCGCGACCTGCTCACCGATGTGGTCGGCGAGGACTGCGTGATGGAGTCCGTGCAGCCGGCCCCCACCGGGGAGCGCGTCGTCGGCCGCCAGGCGTGCCTGGACTGGTGGGGTGCGCTCGTGGACGACCGCACCAGCCGGTTCGAGCCGCAGGAGGTCATCGTCGCCGGCGACCGGGCCACGATCCAGTGGCACTACCACTACGGACCCGGCCCCTCCGACTGGGTCAGCGGGGTGAACGTCATGCGCGTCCGCGACGGGCAGATCGTCGAGGCGCTCGGCTACAGCAAGACCGCCGGCGAAGTTCCGCTGGCCACCGACAACTGAAGAAGGACGTCATGCGCAGCTACCACGTCGACAGCGGGGCCGGGATCGCCGGCCTGTCGATCAAGGAACACCCCGTCCCCCAGCCTGGCCCCGGGCAGGTGCTCGTCGCCGTACGCGCCACCTCCCTCAGCTTCCGCGAGCTGATGATCCTGCGCGGCGACTACGTGCTCCCCGTCAAGCCGGACGTGGTGCCGATCTCCGACGGCGCCGGCGAGGTCGTGGCACTCGGCCCCGGCGTCACCGCCGCCAGGGTCGGCGACCGGGTCACCGCCACCCTGTTCCCGAGCTGGCAGGACGGCCCCTTCGGCGTCCAGCACCTCCCCCAGCTCGGCGGCTCCCTCGACGGCCTGCTCACCGAGTACGCGCTGCTCGACGAACAGGCCCTCGTACCGATCCCCGACCACCTGTCGTACGAGGAGGCCGCCACGCTCCCCTGCGCCGCGGTCACCGCGTGGAACGCCCTGACCGGCCACGGCTCCGGCCCCCTGCCGGGCCAGACCGTCGTCACCCAGGGCACCGGCGGGGTGTCGCTGTTCGCGCTGCAGTTCGCCAAGGCGCTCGGCGCCCGTGTGATCGCCACGACCGGCAGCCCGGCCAAGGCCGAGCGCCTGGCCGAGCTGGGCGCCGACGACGTCGTCGACTATCGCGCCACCCCTGACTGGCCGTCCAAAGTCCGCGAGCTGACCTTGGGACAGGGCGCCGAGCACGTCATCGACGTCGCCGGCGACCTCGGACGGTCGCTGGAGGCGACCTCGATCGCGGGCCAGGTGGCCAGCGTCGGGTTCGTCGCCGGGGACCCGCCGCCCCTCGACCCGAGGGCGATCTTCAGGTCGGGCGCCACGGTCCGCGGCATCGCCGTCGGCAGCCGCGCCCAGTTCGTGACCATGAACGAGCTCATCGAGGCCCACCGGCTGCGCCCGGTCATCGACAGCGTCTTCGCCTTCGAGCACGCCCCCGACGCCTATCACCACTACGCTTCGGGCCAGGCGTTCGGCAAGATCGTGATCACGGTCTGAACCGCCGCCGGAAGAGAGCCGTCCTGCCGGGAGAGCCGCTTGGTGGTGTTCGCATGCGCGGGATGTGGTGCCGTCCTGACCGCGAGGGTGTCGCGGGTCGACTTCCCCGACCACGCCGACCAGCGCCACGGCTACGGCCTGCTCCCCGCCCTCCTGGAGCCCGGCACGTACACGATCCGGGACGAACCGGAGGGGCCGCCCTGGTTGTCGTGGGCCGAGATCGGCGCGGACGCGGCGGCGGCCCGCGGCGTGTACGTGCAGGTGCGCTCCTTGTCGTACGGCCCCCGGGGAACGGTCGGGATCGCGCCGGGCGACCTGCGCGGGACCGTCCACATCCTGGAGGCGTGCGGGGGCGCCTGTTGCGGCCTGGACGACGGGGGCGGCCCCAACCTGGCGTGCGCCGGATGCGGGCGCCCGGTGGCGGCCCGCGTGGACGACTGCGGTCGCTGGCAGGTGGTGTGGCTGAACCCGCGCGCCGTACGCCCGGTCAGCGTGGAGGGCCCCGCCCACGTCGCACTCGCCTGGACGGACCTGCGGGAGGAGTGGCCGGCCACTCCTCCCGTCGACCATCCCGGCACGTGGAGCCCGCGCTGGGAGGCGGCGGCCGCGGTGGCGCTGGCCCAAGTACTGGCGCTGTCGGGCGGCGGGCGGATCGCCGTCCCCGAAGGACCGGTCGCCATGGCCTTCCGCCCCACGCTCGACAAACTGCTCTCACCAGGCCCGCCGAGCCGGCGCCTCACCCTGGCCGGGCCCGGTCTGCCCGGCGGCGGCCGAGACGTCGCCCTGGTCCCGAGGCATCCGCAGACGGGCGAGGTCTGGCCGTGCGACGACGCGGAGGCGGTGGTGCCGCTGGCCGCCGGCGTGTGGCTGCACATGGCCTTCCACGACGAACGGCGGCTCGTCCCGGCGGCGGCCGGGATGCCTGCCGGTGTCCGGCGGGACGACCCGCCGCCGTTGTCGCCCTGGTGTGCCTTCCGGCCTGACCCGGACGTGTTCCTCGATGCTCTGGCGCGGTTGCCGGCCGTGCGGGAGCCGTGGTTGCGCGCGATCCACGACAGGGTGAGCGAACGCCCGTACAGCAGCCTCTAGGGGCGGCGGGTCAGCAGGGGGTCTCGTAGAACTCCGGGTACGAGCCGCGGGTGCCCACCCACGTCTCGTCGCCGACGCAGTTCTCGTACTTGACCCCGACCAGCGTGGTGCGGCTGGAGTCGCTGTAGTAGTACGTCTCGCAGTGGTAGTCGATCTGGCAGGCGCGGGCCTGCGCGGGCGAGCCGATGACGGTGAGGGTGCCGAGGGCGAGCAGGACGGCCAGCGATGCGCGGCGAATCATGGAGATCCTTCCTGACGCGAGGTAGCGCTATTGCCCTTGATGGTCGATCACCGGAGCGAACAGAGCAATACAGTTCAATACGGTCGATGCCGGGTACCGTCGCGGAGGCGAAAAGATCGACCTTGCTCCCGACATAGGATCTTTCCATCTGGTAATCGCCCGTTTGTCGAAAGGCTTCCATGACCCACCCCCTCAGCCGCCGGTCCGCCCTGCTGGGGGCCGCGGCCGTGGCCGGACTCGCCGCGTGGGAGCGACCGGCCGAGGCGGCCGGCGCGGTCGGGGCCGGTGGGGCGGCCGCGTTCGACGCCGCGCGCGAGCGATGGGTGAGCCTGCTGGCCGGCGGCTCGTACGATCCCGCCTACCTGGAGAAGACGCGGGCGGTCGAGGGTTCGGCCAACGCGGTGCTGCGCAAGATGAACCCGGTCGCCGGCCGCCCCAGCCTGTGGCCCGACCTGCCGCTCGACGACCCCCGTACGGGTAACTTCAACCGCGCCTACAACCGCATGCGCGCGCTCGCGCTGGGCTGGGCCACGCCCGGCACCTCCATGCACCGCGACCCGCGGGTCGCCGAGACCGCCGCCGGGGCGCTCGACTTCCTGTACGAGCACGCCTACCGCGAGGGCCTCGACCGCCGGGGCAGCAACTGGTACTGGTGGGAGATCGGCGTCCCCCGGGCGCTGACCGACACCTGCGCCCTGCTCTACGACGGCCTCCCCCAGGACCGCCTGCGCCGCTGGCTGCGCCCGCTGCGCCACTGGTGCCCCGACCCCGAGCGCCGCGTCAGCCATCCCGGCGTGGTCGAGACCGGCGCGAACCGGGCGAGCAAGGCCATGGCGGTGGCGATGCGCGGGCTGCTCACCCATGACGCCCGGCTGGTCAGGCGGGCCAGGAACGCGGTCTCCGACCTGCTGCGGCGCACCGGCGGGCCGGGCGACGGCTTCTACCGGGACGGCTCGTTCATCCAACACGACCTGTACCCCTACAACGGCAGCTACGGCGTGGACTACCTGGAGAGCGTGGCCAAGCTGATCGCCATGCTGGCCAGATCGCCGTGGGAGATCAAGCGGATCGGGAACGTCTACGACATCGTGGACCGTTCGTTCATGCCGTTCATCTTCGACGGGCTGATGATGGACTGCGTACGCGGGCGGCAGATCTCGGTGCAGGGCCACCGCGACTACCACTCGGGGCAGAAGGCGGTCGAGGCCATCCTCACGCTGCTGGAGGCGGCGCCCGAACGCCATGCCCGGCGCTGGGGTCCGCTGGTGAAGGGCTGGCTGACCCGCAACCGGGACGTGCCGTACGACACGGTCGCGCCGCTGGCGGGCGGCGCGCGGGCCGAGGCCCTGCTGGCGGACCCGTCGGTGCCGGTGGGCCCGCGCATGACCGGCACGTACGTCTTCGCCGACATGGACCGGGTCGTGCACCGCCGTCCCACCTGGGCGTACGCGATCGCGATGAGCTCGGAGCGCATCGGCGCCGCCGAGGCCATGAACCAGGAGAACCTGCACGGCTGGTACACCGGCGACGGCATGACCTACCTCTACACCGGCGGCGACCTGACCCACTGGAACGACGACCTGTGGCCGACGATCGACCCGTACCGGCTGCCGGGCACCACGGTCGACACGCGCGGACGCGCCGACCTCCCCCACGGCAAGCGCCGCCTGCCGCCCACCCCGTGGGCGGGCGGCGTGGCGCTCGACGGCGAGTACGGCGTGGCGGCCATGAAGCTGATCGCCGACGGCTCCTCGCTGCGGGCCAGGAAGGCGTGGTTCCTGCTCGACGACGCGGTGATCGCCCTCGGCGCCGGCATCACCGCCTCCGACGGCCGCCGCGTCGAGACCGTCGTGGAGAACCGCAACACCCACGGCGCCCATCCGCCGCTGACCCGGGGCGACGGCTGGATCCACCTGGACGGCGTGGCCGGGTACGCGCTGCTCGCCGGCGCCGAGGCGAAGGTGGTGCGCGAGCGGCGCACCGGCCGCTGGCGGGACATCGACACCGGCGCCACCACCGGAGGCGACACGACCCCCGTCAGCAGGCACTACACCACGATCATCGTCGACCACGGCGTCGATCCGCGCAGGTCCCGCTACGCCTACGCCGTGCTGCCCGACGCCTCCGCCACGCAGACCGCGGCCTACGCCGGGCGGGTCAAGGTCCTCGCCAACAACCGTACGGTGCAGGCCGTCTCCCGCGACGACCTGATCGCCGCCGTCTTCTGGCGCGCGGGCAGCGTCGAGACCGCGCACGGCCGGCTCACCGCCGACGGCCCGTGCACGCTGCTGGCCCGCCGCGACGGGCATCGGGTACGACTCGCCGTCTCCGACCCGTCCAGGACCGCCGACGAGGTGCGGATCAGGCTGCCCTGGCCGGTCAGGTCGGTCAAGGAAGCCGACCGCGGCGTACGCAGGTCCAAGCGGGCGGTCAAGGTCGAGGTCGGCGGCAGCCGCGGCCACGCCCGTACGGCGGTGGTACGGGTCTGAACCCGTTCAGGAGGCGGTTACCCGTGGCAGGAGGTCGGCCATGGGGACGTCCGGATCGGCGAGGCGCCGCGGGTCGGCGGAGTGCCCGGCGGCGACCAGGCCGCGCAGGTGGCCGGCGGCGCCCGGGTTGTCCACGGTCAGGGCGGCCACCGGGATGCCGCGGTCGAGCCAGAAGGCGGTGAACCCGGGCTCGCCGGGGGCGCCCCGGGTGACGACGCGGTCGGAGGTGGCGGGCAGCCCGACGTATTCGAGGGTGGACCCGTACTGGGTGGAGAAGAAGTACGGGACGTGGTCCACGAGCGTGGGGCGGCCGGCCAGCGTGGCCGCGGCGGCGGTCCCGTGGACGACGGCGTTGTCCCAGTGCTCGATCCGTACCGGTTTCAGGTAGCGGGGGTGCCGGTGGCGGGCGACGTCACCGGCCGCCAGCGCCGCCGGGTGCGAGGTGCGCAGGTGCCCGTCGGTGAGCACGCCGCCGTCCACGCGCAGCCCGGCGGCCTCGGCGAGCTCGGTATTGGGGGTGACGCCCACGCCGACGACGACGAGGTCGGCCGGGACGCGCCGCCCGGCGACGGTGCGTACGGCCTCGACGGACCGCGTCCCGAGCACGGCCTCGACGCCGTCGCCGGTGAGCAGGTTCACGCCGTGGTCGAGGTGCCGGCGGGCGAGGAGGCCGCCGATCCGGTCGCCCAGCACGTGGTAGAGCGGCGCGGGCAGCGGATCGACGACGGTGGTGCGCACGCCGAGCGCGCGGGCGGCGGCGGCCACCTCGCAGCCGAGCCAGCCCGCGCCGATGACGACGACGTCGGAGGCCGCGCGCAGGGCCGCGCCCAGGCGTTCGCTGTCGTCGCGGTCGCGCAGGTAGTGGACACCGTCGAGGTCGGCGCCCGGCACCCGCAGGCGGCGCGGGCGGGCGCCGGTGGCGATCAGCACCTGGCCGAACGCGAGCTCCACGTTGCGGCCCAGCCGTACCCGGCGGGCGTCCAGGTCGAGCGCGGTGGCGGGGGCGCCGAGGGCCAGGGTGACGTCCTGGTCGGCGTAGAAGCGCGGCTCCAGGACGTCGAGCTCGCCGGGCTCGGTGGTACCGAGAAGGTAGCCCTTGGACAGCGCGGGACGCTGGTACGGCAGGTGGTTCTCGTCGCCGACGAGCGTGATCGGCCCGTCGTAGCAGTGGTCGAGCCGCAGTGCGCGGGCGGCCTGGGCGCCTGCCAGGCTCGCGCCGATGATGACGACGCCGGGGTCGGCGGCCATGGGGATGCTCCTCGTGAACGGGGTGAGCGGTCGGACAACGCGGTCAGACGACCTGGAGGTTGGCCATCATGGCCATGTCCTCGTGCTCGGCGTTGTGGCAGTGGAACAGGTAGCGGCCGCGGTAGCCGTCGAACCGGGTGATGATCTCCACCGCCTCGCCGGGCCGCAGGGAGACGGTGTCCTTGAGCCCCGCGTCGTGGGGCAGCGGCGGCCGGCCGTTGCGCGAGAGCACCCGGAAGCCGACCAGGTGCAGGTGGACGGGGTGATGGACGTCTGCGACCATCCGCCACACCTCGACGTCGCCGAGGCCGACGGTGACGTCGGAGCGCGCGGGGTCGAACGGCAGCCCGCCGATCAGCCAACCGCGGCCGTGGTCGAGCTGTCCGGCGCGGAAGGAGAAGTCGCGCACCCGTACGGCGTCGGCCCGGCGCCATCCGGGCAGGTCGGCGGACAGGACACGCGGGACGCGGCTGTCGTCGGCCGCCGCGCGCGCGACCCGGAAGGCCATGACGTCACGGGTACGGCCGGAGCCGAGCCGGTTGACGATCCGGACCAGGCCGCCGACCGGTACGGCGGAGAAGTCCACAACCACGTCGTAGCGCTCGGCCGGCGCGATCGGCAGCAGCCGGTGGACGACGGGGGCCGCGAGCAGCCCCTGGTCGGCGCCGATCTGGACGAGGTCGAGCCGGCGCCCGTCGTCGAGGACGGCTTCCAGCTCGTAGTGCCGGGCGTTGGAGGCGTTCAGGATGCGCAGCCGGTGGCGGGCCGCGTCGACCTCGTGCACGGGCCAGGGTGCGCCGTTGACCAGGATCACGTCGCCGAGCACCCCGGCGAGGTACGGTTCCAGCACGCCCGGCCGCTCCCGCAGGGTGGGGTCGAGCGCGGGGTAGGCCAGCTCGCCCTCGGCGGTGAAGGCCCGGTCGGCGATCATGAGGGGCAGTTCACGTGCCCCCGAGGGCAGGCCGAGTGCCTCCTCGGCGTCGTCGCGGACGATCTGCAGCCCGGCCAGGCCCCGCCAGATCGCCGGGGCGGTGAAGTCCATCCGGTGGTCGTGGTACCACAGCAGCGTCGGCCGCTGGTCCATGGGGAACGTGTAGTCCCTCGTCCGCCGGCTCAGCACCGCGTGCGGGTCGCGCATGTTCCCCATGCCGTGGCCGGAGCCGTGGCCCATCGTGGGCTCGGTCCAGCCCTCGGGCAGCACGAGGTCGGTCGGGTAGCCGTCGGAGTCCGCCGGGGTGCGCCCGCCGTGCAGGTGCACGACGGTCGGCACGGGCAGGTCGTTGCGGTGGGTCACGGTGATCGGCCGGCCGCGGCGCGCCTCGATCGTCGGGCCGGGGAACGTGCCCCCGTACGTCCAGGCCCGGGTCCGGACGCCGGGCAGGATCTCCAGGGTCGTCTCGCGCTGGACGATCTCGTAGCGGTCGGAGGTTCCTGTCGGCGCCAGCACGGCGGGGATCGGCAGCGGCACCCGGAACGGCGGCGGCAGCGGCAGCTCGCTGCGCAGCTCGGCGCCGGTGACCGACGGGCGGCGGGCCAGCGCGGCCGAGGTGCCGAGCCCGGTGGCCGCCATGATCCCGAGCGCGCCGCCGATGCCCAGCGCCTGCCGCCTGGTCACGCCGCGGGGGCGTCCGGGAGCGGCGTCGTGCTCATGCATCGCGGTCCTCCCGCCGGGGGAAGGGGCGGCGCCAGACGGTGATGAACTGCACCGTGAGCGCGGCGACGGTCATCACCCCGAGCGGGATGTGCAGCCACAACGCGCCGTCGAGCCCGGCGAAGTACTGCACCGTCTCGGCCGCCACCACCGCCGCCGTGGCCACCGTGGGCCAGAACTCGCGCAGCCGTACCCACACCACGATCGCCGCGATCAATTGGAGGTAGCCGAGGGAGGTGACCACGTCGGCGCCGACGGCGTGCCAGCGCAGGCTGTCGTAGTCGCCGGTCAGGTACACCCCGGCGAACACCGGCTGCCCGGCGATCGCCACCATGTGCGCGCTGACCAGCGCGCGCAGCGTCCACCCCGCGGGTCCCGTTCGGCGTGCGGCGTCGGCTCCCGCTCTGCCGGCCACGGTGAGCATGAGGGATCCCTCCCACTCTGTCTCGTTCTTCCTGTACGCCTCCAGACGCTATGGCTCTCGCGTTATCTTGTCCAAGATCTGTATTGCTATGCTGTTATGACCGAGGAGGCATGATGGATCTGAACGCGCTCAGGCAGTTCCTGGTCGTGGCCCGGCTCGAACACCTCAGCGCGGCGGCCGAGGAGCTGCGGGTGGCGCAACCGTCGCTGAGCCGGACCATCGCCCGGCTGGAGAGCGAGCTGGGCACGCCGCTGTTCGACCGCGCCGGCCGGCTCAGGCTGAACGACGCGGGCCGGCTCTTCCGCGGCTTCGTCGAACGTTCCCTGGGCGAGCTGGACGCCGGGCGCAGGGCCGTCGCCGAGTCCGCCGGCGAGGGCTACGGCACCGTACGGCTGGCGTCGGAGACCTTCCTCACCCTCACCGGGCCGCTCGCGGCCTACAAGCGTGCCCATCCCTCCGTCGAGGTCGAGCTCCACTGGGCGCCCGCCGACGACATGGCCGGACGCCTGCGCGCGCAGGAGTTCGACCTGTGCGTCGCCTCGCAGCCGATCCACGCCGAGGGCCTGGAGTCGGTCCAGTTGCTCGACGAGCCGGTGGGGGTGGCCACGCCGCTCGACCATCCGCTGGCGGACCGTACGTCGGTGACCATCGACGAGCTGGCCGACCAGCCCTTCGTCACCGCCCGCAAGGGCCACTGGCAGCGCCGGCTGCTCGACCGGCTCTTCGCCGCCCGCGACCGCACGCCGCGGATCGTCTGCGAGGGCGACGAGTCCAGCGCCATCGCCGACCTGATCAGCGCGGGGCTCGGCATCGGGCTGGTCCCGTCCATCGCCCGGCGTTCCACCACCCGCGCGCCGCTGAGCTGGGTCGACGTGGACAGCCCCGACTGCCGCCGTACGCTCACGCTGTTCTGGGGCGCCGACAGCCACCTGTCGACCGCCGCCCGCCTGATGCGCACCACGATCACCAGCTGGGACTGGGTCACCAGCGACCCACAGGAGAAGCGCGGCTGACCGGACGCCCTCAGATCGTGACGGCGAACTTGCCGAAGGTCCCGGCGGTGAAGTCGGCGATCGCGCTCGGCGCCGAGGCCAGCGGGTAGGAGCGGGCGACCGGCACCCGCAGGCGGCCCTCGACCACGTCGGCGGCCAGCCGGGCGAGGGTGGCCGGGTTGGGGTCGGCCATCACGGCCGTGGCCTTGAGGTCCCTGGCGGGCTCCTCGGGCAGGTAGTGCAGGGTGGAGGCGAGCCGCCCGCCGTCGGCCAGCAGGGCGGCGACGGCCGGGCCGTCGCCCGCCAGGTGCAGCGCGGCGTCCACGCCGCCGGGCGCGATCGCGCGCACCGCCGCCGTCAGGTCCTCGTGGTCGACGGTCCAGGTAGCGCCCAGTCCGGTGACGAACGCGGCCTCGGCCCCCGGCCTGGCGGTGGCGATCACCCTGGCGCCGCGCGCGGCGGCCATCTGGACGGCGAACGCGCCCACGCCGCCGGTCGCGCCCGAGATCAGGACGGTCTCCTCCGGCGCGGGGGCGACGGCCTCTACCGCGTCGAACGCGGCGGTGCCGGCCAGCCCCAGCACGCCCGCGCGGGTGTGGCCGAGCCCTTGGGGCATCCGCGCCAGGCCGTACCCGTGGTTCACCGAGACGTACTCGGCGTAGCCGCCCTGGCCCAGGGTGGGACGCATGACCACGCCGAAGACGTCCTCGCCGGCGGTCAGGCCGGTCACCCCCTCGCCGACGGCGGCCACGGTACCGGCGAAGTCCTTGCCGAGCACGACGGGGAACTCGTACTCGTACACGCCCTTGAGGTGGCCGCCCAGCACGCCGAGGTCGAAGCCGTTGACCGAGGAGGCCAGCACCCGGACCAGCACCTCGCCGGGGGCGGGCTCAGGGGTGGGCAGGTCGGTGGCCGCCAGGCCGGCGCCGAAGCCGGTGAATGCCATGGCACGCATGATGATCACTCCGTCGTGTCGCGAATGCAGCAGTAATTTCCGTGCGCTGGTTACTTCTTGTGCGCGGATCGATCCTGCTGCACAATGCCGCCATGGCGGAAGAAGGCACTTTGGCCCGCGTAGGGCACACCGATGTGCGCGACCCGATCGGCGAGGGCCACCCGACCTGCCGGCTGCGCGACGTCCTCGACCGGGTCGGCGACAAGTGGAGCGTCCTGGTGATGAACCTGCTGGGCGACGGCCCCAAACGTTACTCCGAGCTGCGGCGCTCCATCGAGGGCATCTCCCAGCGGATGCTCACCCTCACCCTGCGCAGCCTGGAGCGTGACGGCCTGGTCGAACGGACGGTCACCCCCACCTCGCCGCCCCGGGTGGACTACGCGCTCACCCCCGTCGGGCAGACGCTCTCCGTCCAGGTCTCCGGGCTCATCGCCTGGGCCGAGGAGCACCGCCCGTACGTGGCCACCGCCCGCGCGCGCTACGACGACGGCTCGGCGAACGTCTCGGAGATCAGGCCCGGCCAGTAGGCCGCTTGCCGTCCGGCGGCTCAGAGGCTGCGGGCGGTGATGTCGCCGTACGCGGTGGTGGCGTGGATGTCGAGGGGGGCGCCGGCGCCTTCGGCGTTCATGAGCGAGTTGTGGACGCGGCCGTAGGAGGTGCCGGCGTCCAGGGAGGCCGAGACCCCGGCGGCGGCGCCGACCGACACGTCACCGGCCTCGGTGCGCAGCACGACCTTGCCGCTCACGGCCTCGGTGACGTGGATGTCACCCTTGCCGGTGCTGATCTGCGCTGGGCCGTTGAGCCGGCCGATCGTGACGTCGCCGGCGGCGGTGGTGAGGCGGGCGGACGCGGCCTCGTCGATCTTGATCGTGCCGAGCGAGCCGTCGAGGACGACCTCGCCGAACCGTCCGACGGCGCGGAAGTCGGCGGCGGCGACCTTCGCCTCGATCCGGGAACCGGCCGGGAGCTGGACCGTCACCTCGACGGAGCCGGAGGGGCCGAGGTACTGGTTCTTCACGGTGGTCTCGATCCGCAGGACGCCGTCGCCGTACTCCACCTTGGTCTGCTCGGCGGCCTGCGCGTCGCGGCCCTTGGAGGCGTCGGCGGGCCGGATCTCGACCACGGTGTCGGCCCTGTCGGCGGCGATGAGCTGCACGCGCCCGGCGGGGATGTCGAGGACGGCGGCGATGGGGGCGGGGGTGGTGAAGGTCTGCATTGCGATCTCCTGCGCTCGTTGTTTCTGACACCGGAAACGCTACGTTGCTTTCCAAGTGCGTGCAACATCCACGTTGCGGAGAAATTGCATTCACGCAGGTCAACGTCAGCTAATCGTTGCGCCGGATTGCCGGATAACGCAACGACCTTCGTTCGTTTCGTTGCAATGGATTGAACGTTAACGCTATGCTGGGCGGCGATCGGGAGAGACGAAGGAGATCGCGATGCCGGGAGGCAGGCTCACCCAGCACGACCGCCAGCAGATCGCCGTGGGGCTGGCCGACGGCCTCGCCTACGCGGAGATCGCCAGGCGGCTCGACCGTCCCACCTCCACCGTCACGCGCGAGGTGATGCGCAACGGCGGGCCCACGGCCTACCGCGCCGACCTGGCCCACCGCGCCACCGAACGCCGTACGCAACGACGCGCCCAGCCCGCGCCGCGCGCGCCCCAGGCCGTCCCGCAGGCCCACGGGCGCGACGCCGAGGCCGTGCGCGAGTACGAGGAGACGTTCACCACCGTCCTGATGCAGGGAGGGCTGCCCAAGATGATGGCCCGGGTGCTGGGCTGCCTGTTCACCACCGACGCGGGCAGCCTCACCGCGTCCGAGCTCGCCCAGCGCCTCCAGGTCAGCCCGGCGACCGTCTCCAAGTCGATCGCGTTCTTGGAGGGCCAGGGCCTCGTCCGCCGCGAACGCGACGAACGCCGCCGCGAGCGCTACGTCGTGGACGACGAGCTGTGGTACCAGTCGATCATCACCAGCGCCCAGGACAACGCCCGGCTCGTCGAGATCGCCCGCCAGGGCGCCGGCGTCCTCGGCCAGGGCACCCCGGCCGCCACCCGCCTGGAGAACGTCGCCCGCTTCCTCGACTTCGTCACCGAGAGCCTCATCCGCGCCGCCGAGCAGGCCCGCGCGGTCCTCCACACGAAGCCCGAGCCCCGCGTGCCGGACGAACGCTGATCAGGAGCGCCTTCGTCACGGAAGGCCCTCCACCCGCCACCCTGCGCACCCATACTGTCCCTGTGGACGACCTGGCGCTCGTGCTCTTCGACTACATGCTGGATCTACGCAATCGCGGCATCTACTCGGAGGAGGAGGCCGTCCGGCGGGTCCGCGACCTGCCGCCGCTCGGCGCGGGCGACGCCGAGCGGGCCGCCGACCGGGTCAAGGAGCCGCCGCTCCTGCTCCCGGAGCCGGCCATGATCCTGTTGCAGGACATGAACGTGGGAGTGCCGCTGCTGTTCAGCACCCTTGAACACCGGCGCAACCACTTCCTGCTGCTGCACGAGAGCCTCCGGCCGCGCGACGGCGGCTCGCTCGGCCCCCACCGGGCGGTGCGCGACTGCCTGACCGCCACCATCGACCTGCTGACCGACCAGCACGAACCGGCCGTCATGGACCACGCGGCCCGGCTGGCGGACGCCTTCGCCGCCGTCACGGGCTCGGCCCTCGCGCTCAACCTCGCCGGCCGCGTGCACTTCGAGCCGTACTCGCTGGCCGCCGGTTCCCAGTCCTACGAGCACGACGTGGCGATGCGCGCGTTCCGCCGGGCCTGGAACTCGGGCATGCCGCGCCCGGCGAGCGGGACGCCGGACACGTTCCCCGGCTACGACGACTCCTTGGAACGTGCCGAAGACTGCTTCCGGCGCGCCGCCGCCCTCGACGACGGCGTCGAACGGGGACGCGCGCTGGCCTACCTGGCGCTGATCGACCTGACCCGGGCGATGACCGGCAGGCCGCCGGACCTGCGGCAGGTCGAACGCCGGCTGGAGGAGGCCGACCGGCTGCTCCCGACGCGGGCGGTCCCCACGGTCTGGGCCAGGCTCTGGCTGTTCGCCGGTGACCTGCGCGACCCCTCGGTCCTGCTGCGCACCCCTCGCGTCCACGTACGCAACGCCGGGCAGATGATCGCCGAGCACGGCCTGCACGCCACCGCCTGGCTCTACCTCACCGCGATGGAGCTGGCGTGCGGCGCGGCCGACCGCGACCGGCTCGCCGTGTGCTCGCAGCACCTGCGGCCGTTCCTCCCGAGGACCGGCATGGAGCAGGCCCGGCTGCACGCCGCGAGCCTGATGCTGCACGCCCTTCCTGGCGACCCGACCGGCTGCGGGCAACATCTGGCGGGCATGCCTCCGGAGACCTTCCTCGACTACGGCCAGCCGGCGGCCGCCGTCCACGCGCTGTTGCACGCCCGGTACGACGGGCCGACCCTGGACCGGGTCGGCGCCGCGGCCCGCCGCGGGAACGGCGCGCTGAGCAGGGCGTTCAGCCTCGCCAGGACCATCTCCTTCGACCCCGTCGCCGACCCCGGGGACCAGGAGGCCGACCCCGTCGCCACCGCCGACGCGGCACTCGGCTACCTGGTCGAGAACTGCCCCGACACCGCCACCGTGTGCCTGGACGGGCTGCCCCGGCAGATCAGGCAGCTCCCCGCCCGGTCCGGGGCCGACGTCGCCCACCTGCTGCTCCGCCTGATGGGGCTGGTCGGCGGCGCGGGCGTGCCGGTCGGCCTCCAGGGACACCGGCTGATCCAGCAGGCGCTGTTCGAGATCGTCTCACTCGCCGCGGTCCGCGGTTTCCCCGACACGGACGCCATCTGGCTGGCCGCGCACCAGCTCGCCAAGGGCTTCGTACTGGCCGCGGCGCTCGACGGCGACAGGCGCCCGGTGGACGCCATGACCCAGAACGTGAGCCAGGCTCTGCGGGTGTACGGCACGACCGGCGCCGAGTTGTCCGCCGGGGCCTGGCAGGTCAACGGCGGTGCGTCGGCGCAACTCGCCGCGCCCGTCACCGTCCGCGAGGGGCAGCCGGGCTCCGACGAGGCCCAGACCTCCGCCAACTGGCGCCGCGTCTACCACCGCACGCTCGCCCGCGACCTGGCCAGGGCCGGCATGGCCGCCGACCGGCCGATCCGCGGGCTCCGGCAGGTGCAGGACTTCCTGGGCGACTCGGCCTGCCTGCTGTCCCTGCTCACCGGCAACATGCAGGGCGACCACGGCAACACCGTCACCGCCGAACTGATCACCGGGCGGGCCACCGAGGTCGTCGTCACCTACAGTCCCGACCGGCCCGGCCTCTGGGGCACGATGCTCCTCGGCGGCGAGCGTGGCGTGATCGACCTGTCCGTCCTGTTCGGCGGCATGCCCACGCTCCTGGACGCCGTACAGGAGGACGCGCTCAACCGGCACCTGTCGCGCGAGGCCGAGCAGCGCCTGCGGGAGGAGGCCGGGCGGCTGGGCCCGATGCTGGACTGGCTGTCCGGGCTCGACGACACGGTCACCACGCTCTATCTGTGGCCGCACGAGGCCGCCCATGTGCTGCCGTTCTGGCTGCTGCCGTTCGGCGACGGCATCGTGGCCGACCGCTTCACGGTCAGCGTGCTGCCGTGCCTGGCGCCGCTGTTCCGCACGGGCGCCGCGGCGCAGGAGGAGGGGGTGCTCGCCGTCGCCTCGGCCGCGGGCGGCACCCGGTACGGCCTGCCGTACGAGGAGTCGGTGGAACGCAGCGCGGCCGGGATCGCGGTCCTGTTCGGCGGCCGGGCGCTGACGGGAGAGCGGGCGACGCCGGCCGAGTTCCTGACCAGGGCGGGCCGGACGCCGTACATCCACCTGGCCGCGCACGGGATGCAGGACCCCGACGCGCCGCTGTTCCACTGCCTGTTCCTGGCGGGCGAGGACGGCAGGCTGTTCGCCGACCAGATCCTGCGCTGCGACCTGAGCGCGGTCCGGCTGGTGACCATCGAGGCGTGCGAGTCGCTGCTGATGCGCTACGACTACCTGGACAACCTGTTCGGCCTGCCGTCGATGTTGCTGCGCGCCGGCGCCGGGGCGGTGGCGGGCGCCTGCTGGTCGGTACGCCCCGAGGTGTCGGCGCTCTTCTTCGCCACGCTCTACCAGCACCTCTACCGTTCGGGCGAGGTCGGAGCGGCCTTCGTCCACGCCCAGGCCCTCACCCGCCGGGCCTACCCCCAGTACGCGGACTGGGGAGCGTTCTGCCTCGTCGGGCACGCCGGATAGGAGAACCATGGATGAAACGATCTTCGAGCTGCCGCTGCGACCGGCGGCCGAGCATCCGGTCGAACTGGAACCGCGCCGCGTGCTGGGCGGGCCGCCCGGCGGGCCGCTGGCCAGGCGGATGTCCTTGGGCGAGCCCGTACTGGCGCCGCTGGCGCAGCCGGAGGGCGAACGCGCCGCCGTCGACCGCTACCTGCTGGACACGCTGGCCACCCACGACTTCTTCGAACTGCACCTGGTGATGACGCTCTACCCCGACCCCGGCGAACCCTTCGAGGACGCGGCCATGGGCGTCAGCCTCACCACCCCCGACGGCCGCGAACGGCCCATCGCCTGGTCGCTGTTCCCGCTGCGCTCCGCGGTGCCGGTGAAGGTGACGAACAACGTCGGGATCAACGCCAAGCTCGGGTTCGCCGAACCGTCGCTGGCCCACAACACCGAGCACAGCAGGGACGACGTCTTCGTCCTGGGGCTCGGGGAGCGGGAGAGCGATTTCGAGTGGCGGCTGCGCCGTACTCGGGCGGCCGAGCTGTCGGGCGTCCAGCGCATGTTCGCGGTGGTCAAGGCCAGGAAGGGCACGCCGTTCGAGATGACGATGATCGTGTCGGCCTCGGTACGCCGGTCCAGGCTCGGCCTGTCCCGCTTCCGCGCCAGACTGCCCGAAGTGATCCGCAACGTCTCCTGGCCCGCCCGCTGAACCGCCGGGTTCTACGGCCGTCAGGAAACGCCGATCCAGCGGCGGTAGGCGTCCGGGTCGACGTTGCCGCCGCACACGACGGTGACCACGTGCCGGCCGGCGAAGCGGTCGCGGTCTTCGAGGATCGCGGCGAGGCCGAGCGCGGCCGACGGCTCGACGACCAGGCCGGCGTGGTCGAGGAACATCCGCATCCCGGCGATGATCGACGCCTCCCGGACCAGCACGGCGTCGTCGGCGACCAGGAGGAGATCGTCCAGGACGGCCGGGATGGGACGCCGGCCGGCCACGCCGTCGGCGATGGTGTCGGTCGGCCCGGTGGTGACGACCCGCCGCCGGCGCCACGAGTACGTCATCGCAGGCGCCCCCAGCGGCTGGACGCAGATCACCTCGACGTCGGGCGCCAGGGATTTCAGCACGTGTCCCACCCCGGTGGCCAGCGCCCCGCCCCCGAGCGCGATCAGGACGGCGTCGAACGACGGCACTGCCGCCACCAGCTCCAAGCCGATGGTCGCCGCGCCTTCGCAGGTCTCAAGGTCCAGGCTGTCCTCCACCAGGCGGACGCCGTCGTGCCGCGCGATGGCCGCCGCCCGTTCGCGGGCCGTGTCGAAGTCGCCGTCCACGAGTTCCAGCCGGGCGTCCAGAGCGCGGATGCGGTCGAGCTTGGCGGCGGGGGCGGAGCGGGAGGCCACGACGGTGACGTCCAGGCCACGGCGACGTCCGGACCAGGCGAGGGCCTGGCCGAGGTTTCCCGCGCTGGCACACACCACGGCCGCCGCCCTGCCGTCGACGCCGGCGAGCAGGCTCGTGACCAGTTCCGTGCCGCGGGCCTTGAAGCTGCGGACCGGGTTCGCCGTTTCCAGCTTGACGCTCACCGCACAACCGAGGTGGGGTTCCAGCGCCTCACAACAGTAGAGCGGGGTGTCGAGGAAGATCGGGTCGATCACCCGGCGGGCCGCCCGGATGCGAGCGGTGTCGAGGCGCGTCGCTTGCACGGCACAACAGCGTAGCGACGCACCGACTCTCCAGGGCGCGTCGGGCGGGCCTGACCGTCCGCTTCCGGCGGACGGCAGCGCCGTACCGCCAAGCCCGGACACGTTGTGTGATCGCCCCTACACTGTCTGGCGCGGGTCTGTGCGGCCTCATGGGCCGGTCAGGAGAGGCGGGGTTGAGGGCGATGAGCGAGGTCCCTGGCGTCGGAGAGACCGCCGGGCTCGGGCTGGAGTCGGTCAGCTGCCATGAGGACCTGGTGAAGCTGCTGGCCGAGCGGTTCGTACGGGCCGACGTGTCGTTGCGGGAGTTGCAGGCGCGGGCCGACAAGGCGGGCGGCGCCCGGCTGCCGCGTACCACCTGCGCCGACATGCTGGCCGGGCGGCGTTTCCCGAAGAAGGCGGTCATGGTGGCGTTCCTGCGGGGATGCCGGGTGCCTGACCACGAGCTCCCCGCGTGGGAACGGGCGTGGGAGCGGGTACGTGTCGGCCGCCTGTCCGGCAGGACGGCCGTGGACGACCACGTCCCCCCGGCCTCCCACGACACACCGCCCCCCGCCGCCCCCGAGCCTGGGGCGTCGGCGTCTGGTGGGTGGCGGCGGCGGGGAGTGTTGGCGGCTGCGGTTGTCGTGGTGGTTCTGGGGGTGGTCGTCGTACTGCGGCTGGAAGGGCAGGGGGAGATGCCCGACGGGGTGCCGGCTCATGTTGTCGATCCCGCCCATGTCGTCAGTGACGACGGGCGCGCGTTCCCTCGGGGCGGGTCGAGCCGGTTCACCGTGAGGGTCAGCGCGGCCAACACCGGCGTACGGCTGATCCGCCGCCTCGACGTAGGGGTCGGCCTCCAGGACGCCACCGTCACCGTCAACGGCACCCCGGCCGCGAGGTGGCGCCCCCTCCTTGAGGACGGCGTCTACAAGTGGCGCAACCAGATCGTCGACGTGCCCCCGAAGCTGACGGCGGGCCGGCGTTCGCTCACCGTCGTCAACACGTGCGTGTCCGCCTCGGGCTGCAACGAGTTCCTCTACACCGTCGAGCACGAGGTCAACGGCGTCTGGTCCATCGCCGACACGGTCGACGTCGGCCGCGACCACACCGCGAGCGAGGCCGCGCACGACTACCGCGTCGTCGGCGAGGACTGGGCAGACCGCCAGACCTTCGCCTACCCGCCCCGGAAGGAGGACTGGAACGTCCGGTGACGCCGTACGGGCGGGATCATGTTCGGGCATTATAGAAGGACGTACTATTCTGTAATTTCATAGTGAAGGACGTACACAATGGCCTCCATCCGGCATGAGATCGTCGTCGACGCCTCCCCCGAGCATGTCTGGGACGTGTTGCGCGACGTCGGCGCCGTGCACGAACGCCTGCTGCCGGGCCGGGTGGCCGGCACCAGGATCGAGGGCGACCAGCGGTTCCTGACGTTCCCCGACGGGCACGTCATCAGGGAGCTGATCGTCGCCGTCGCCGACGACGCCCGCCGCCTGGCCTATGCCGTCGTGGAGGGCGCACGGCCCCCGCTGGAGCACCACCACGCGACCTTCGAGGTCCGCCCGGAGGGCGCCGGCGCGGGCCGGCTGATCTGGACCGCCGACGTGCTGCCCGACTCCTCCGCCGCCGAGGTCGGGGTGCGCATGGAGTACGGCGTACGGGAGATGAAGCAGGCGATCGAGGCCGTTGAACGCTCTTGACAACGATGTCACTAGGATGACCGGCCGGACGTGTCATCGTCCGTCCGACCGGCCGACCCACGAGAGGCGCACCACCATGGCGGACCCCGACGCCACCGCACTCGACGACCCGGTGGGCGCCTCGCTGCGCGGCCACCACGCCGACCTCGCCCGCCGCCTCGGCGCCGCCGCCACCTACGAGGCGGAGGTCGCGACCTTCTCCGCCGTGTCCGCCGACCCGGACGAACGGGAGTGGGCCGACCTGGCCCGGCTGCTCGGCCGGGACCGGCTCGCCGACCTGTTCAGCCGCCCGGCGGTCCCGCCGCCGGACTGGGAGCCGGTCTTCGTCCTCGAAGGCCGCCAGCTCGTCTGGACCGGCGCCCCGGCCGCCGAAACCGCCGTGAACAGCGGGGACGTGGTCGAGCTCGGTGCGGAGAGCGTGCCGGGGATGCTCGATCTCGTCGCGCGGACCCAGCCGGGGCCGTTCTGGCCGCGTACCCGCGAACTGGGCGCCTACCTCGGCGTCTTCGAGGACGGCGCGCTGGTCGCGATGGCGGGCGAGCGGCTGCGGCCGCCGGGCTGGACCGAGATCAGCGCCGTCTGCACCGCGCCCGAGGCCCGTGGCCGAGGGCACGCCGCCCGCCTGGTCAGCGCCCTCGTCGCGCGGATCGTCGCCCGCGGCGAACGTCCCTTCCTGCACGTCGCGGAGGCGAACACCGGCGCGATCGCCCTCTACGAACGGCTCGGCTTCGAGACCCGCGGGCCCGTGACCTTCCGCGGGTTCCGCACCCCCTGACGGCCCGCCCGGAAAAACCCGTTGCCGGGGATGCTCCGCGAACGTAGGGTTTTGCGCTCGTGATCGCAGTGGTGGAGCGAGTCCTGCCTGCCCGGCTGGGTACGGGATTCCGATGGTTGCTGGCCTCCAGCTGGTTGACGAATCTCGGTGACGGGGTCGCGGCCGCCGCAGGCCCCCTGTTGATCGCGACGTTGACCCGCGATCCGCTGATGATCTCGTTGTCGGCCCTGGTGAGCTGGGCGCCGCCGCTGCTGTTCGGCCTGTACGCGGGCGTCCTGTCCGACCGGCATGACCGGCGCAGGATCGTGCTCGTCGCGAACGCCGTACGGGCCGTGGTGCTGGCGGTGCTCGTCGTGCTCATGATGACCGGCACCGTGAGCGTGGTGACGGCGCTGGCGGCGCTCACGCTCCGGGCCGTAGCCGAGGTGTTCGCCGACAACGCGACGGCCACGCTGACACCGATGATGGTCGAACGGGACGACCTCGTCGTCGCCAACGCCCGCCTGGGCACCGGGTTCATCACGCTCAACCAGCTCGCCGGGCCGCCGATCGGCGCGGCGCTGTTCGGCCTGGGGCTGACCTGGCCGTTCGCGAGCCAGTTGCTCCTGGTGCTGGCCGGGATCGTGCTGGTCTCGCGGATCACGCTGCCGCCGCGCGACCAGCCGGCCGGCGGTCGCGGGCCGGGCACCGTGCGGGAGCTCGTGGCCGGGTTCAGCTGGACGTTCCGGCACGCCGCGGTCCGTACGCTGGCGCTCACCATCCTGATCTTCAACTTCACGTTCGGCGCGGCCTGGTCGGTGCTCGTCCTCTACACCCAGGAACAGCTCGGCCTCGGCGCCATCGGGTTCGGCCTGATGACCACCCTCAGCGGGATCGGCGGCCTGGTCGGCACCGCCCTGTACGGCACCATCACCCGCCGGCTGAGCCTCGGCGCCCTGATGCGGATCGGGCTCATCATCGAGACGCTGACCCACCTGGGCCTGGCCCTGACCCATTCGCCGTGGGTCGCCGGCGCTATCTTCCTGGCCTTCGGCGCGCACGCCTTCATCTGGGGCACGACCTCGGTCACCGTCCGCCAGCGCGCGGTCCCGCGCGAGCTCCAGGGCCGGGTGGGCAGCGTCAACACCGTCTGCGTCTACGCCGGCCTGGTGGTCGGCTCGCTGATCGGCGGCGTCCTGGCCACCCGGTTCGGGGTCGCGGCGCCCTTCTGGTTCGCGTTCGCCGGTTCCGCGGTGTTCGTGGTACTGCTGTGGCGGCAGCTCATGCACATCGCGCACGACGACTGAGCGCCCCTCCCGTACGTCCCGCTGCTCGCCGGCCGCGCCGAACTCGGCCGCGACGTCCCGGTCGGCGCCGCTCACTTCGTGCCCTTGCCCTTGCGCGGGGCCGACGGCTTGTGCACGGCCTGCTGCCCGCTCTTGTCGCTGCGTACGACGTACTGCGGGTCGTCGGGCGAGGCGGCGACGCGCTACCCGGGCCTTCTCCCGTACGCGGCCCGGGAGGCAAACCTTCCTTTACCGGTCTGCTTCGTCCAGGCCAGGGCGCGTGCGGCTGACAAAATGCCAAATCGTAAAGTGAGCAGGATCGCAACCGTGATGTAGGGAGTGCCCGTTGCACGAGAAACTGTCGTCGATCTACGACAACGTCCTGCGCCGCAATCCTGGCGAGGTTGAGTTCCACCAGGCGGTGCGGGAGGTACTCGAGAGCATCGGCCCGGTTCTCGGCAAGCATCCCGAGTACGCCGAATCGAAGATCATCGAGCGGATCTGCGAGCCCGAGCGGCAGATCATCTTCCGGGTGCCGTGGCTGGACGACCAGGGCGAGGTGCAGATCAACCGGGGCTTCCGGGTGGAGTTCAACAGCGCGCTGGGGCCGTACAAGGGCGGGCTGCGGTTCCACCCGTCGGTCTACCTGGGCATCGTCAAGTTCCTCGGGTTCGAGCAGATCTTCAAGAACGGCCTGACGGGCCTGCCGATCGGCGGCGGCAAGGGCGGGTCGGACTTCGACCCCAAGGGCCGCTCCGACCGCGAGGTGATGAACTTCTGCCAGAGCTTCATGACCGAGCTCTACCGGCACATCGGCGAGTACACCGACGTCCCGGCCGGTGACATCGGCGTCGGCGGGCGCGAGATCGGCTACCTGTTCGGCCAGTACAAGCGCATCACCAACCGCTACGAATCCGGCGTCATCACCGGCAAGGGGCTCGTGTACGGCGGCGCCCAGGTACGCACCGAGGCCACCGGCTACGGGTGCACGTTCTTCGTCGACGAGATGCTCAAGGCGCGCGGCACGTCGTTCGACGGCAAGCGGGTCGTGGTGTCCGGCTCCGGCAACGTGGCCGTCTACACCGTCGAGAAGGTCCAGCAGCTCGGCGGCGTCGTGGTGGCCTGCTCCGACTCCTCCGGCTACGTGCTGGACGAGAAGGGCATCGACCTCGACCTGCTCAAGCAGATCAAGCAGGTCGAGCGCGGCCGTCTGGACGCGTACGCGGAGCGCCGGGGCGGCCACGCCGTCTTCGTGCCCGACCACAACGTGTGGGAGGTGCCCTGCGAGGTGGCGATGCCGTCCGCCACGCAGAACGAGATCACCGGGCGGGACGCCGCGTTCATGGTGGACAACGGTTGCATCGCGGTCGGCGAGGGGGCCAACATGCCGACCACTCCGGAGGGCATCAAGCTGTTCCTGGAGGCGGGCGTCGCGTTCGGGCCGGGCAAGGCGGCCAACGCGGGCGGCGTGGCGACCAGCGCGCTGGAGATGCAGCAGAACGCCAGCCGTGACTCGTGGACGTTCGACTTCTCCGAGCGCCGGCTTCAGGAGATCATGCAGGACATCCACGCCCGCTGCCTTCAGACCGCCGACGAGTACGGCATGCCGGGCAACTACGTGGCCGGCGCCAACGTCGACGGTTTCCGCCGCGTCGCCGACGCCATGCTGGCCCTGGGCCTGATCTAGGGGCTCCTGCCGGTGCCGCCGACGTCCTGATCGGGCCTCCCGGAGTTCGCCGTCGCCTCCCGTGGACGATCTCGGACCGCGATACTGGGGCAAGCAGGGATAAGCGGGGAGGGGCGGGGACGTGCCTGGCTGGGCGGAAGCGGGAGTGTGGGGCCTGGTCGCCGGGGGCGCGCTGATCCTGGGCGCGGGCATCGCCTGGCTGTTCCGGGTCCCGGCGCGGCTGATCGCGGCGATCATGGCGTTCGGCGCCGGCGTGCTGATCTCGGCGTTGTCGTTCGAACTCATGGACGAGGCCGAACGCACCGGCGGGCTCGCGCCCACGGCCGCCGGCTTCCTCGCGGGGGCCGGCGCCTACGTGGCCGCCAACGCCTGGCTGGCCCGCCACGGCGCCCGGCACCGCAAACGTTCGGGTGATCAGCAGCCAGGCGAGGGCGACGTACAGGGCAGCGGCGCCGCCATCGCCGTCGGCGCGCTGCTCGACGGCATCCCCGAGTCGGTGGTGCTCGGCCTCTCGCTGCTGCACGGCGGCGAGATCGGGATCGCCGTCGTGGCGGCGGTCTTCATCTCCAACGTGCCCGAGGGCCTGTCCAGCGCCGCCGGGATGAAACGGGCGGGCCGCAGCCTGTCCTACGTGCTGGGGGTCTGGGGCGGCATCGCCGTGGCCAGCGGCGTGGCCGCCGCGGTCGGCTACCTGACCCTGCGATCGGTCTCGCCGGCCGTCATCGCCGTCATCACGGCGGTAGCCGCGGGCGCCATCCTGGCCATGGTCGCGGACACGATGATCCCCGAGGCGTTCGAACGCGCGCACGTCCTCACCGGCCTGATCACCACTGTCGGCTTCCTGTCGGCCTTCGCCATCGACCGGCTGAGCACCTGACGGACCGGCGCCCCCGCGGCCGGGGGCGGACGGGCCGGTGCCGCATGCCGGGCCGATGGACGGGCCGTGCTGCACGCCGTGCGGGCGGGCGGGTCAGTGGTGCATGTCGTGGCGGCGGCGCGGGGCCTTGCCGTAGCCGAACACGCCCATCATGCCCTGCTCCTGGTGGTAGAGGTTGTGGCAGTGGAACATCCACTCGCCGGGGTTGTCGGCGTGCACGTCGATCTTCAGGCGCTTGCGCGGCATGACGTTCACGGTGTCCTTCCTCGGTCCGCGGCCGCCGCTCGTCAGCACCTGGAAGGTGTGGCCGTGCAGGTGCATGGGGTGCCACATATGGGTGTCGTTGTGCATGACGATCCTGATCGTCTCGCCCTGGTCGACCCGCAGCCGCATCGGGTCTTTGGCCAGGCGGCCGTTGAGGGTCCACTCGTTGCCGCCGACGCGCTGGCGCCAGCCGAGCGTGACGGTGACGGTCCTGGACGGCGGGGGGAGCCGCTGCGCCCTCAGCGACCGCAGGTCCTGATAGCTCAGCATCCGCCGCTGGAGCTCCGGGACCTGACCGTTCGGCGACGGCGTACGGGCGCCGGGCGCCGTACGCACCACCGCGAACGCCCTGCCGGCCTTGCCCTCCGCCATCGCCATCAGCGGGAACGCCCCCGCCTCCAGCGTCACGAGGAAGTCGTAGCGCTCGCCCATCCCGACCACGAACGTGTCCACGGTGACGGGCTCACAGGGGAACCCGTCGGCGTGGGTGACGGTCATGCGGTGGCCGCCGAGTGAGACCCGGAAGGCGGTGTCGGCGCCCGCGTTGATCACCCGGAACCTGACCCGGTCGCCGGGACTCGCGGTGAACGTCATGGGGTCGTCCGCGGTGCGGCCGTTGACCAGGTAGTACGGGTAGCGCACGTGGCCGGAGGTGCCGCCGAGGACATGGCTGGTGAGCGTCACGTCGTGCGGGGTGGTGTTCATCCGCCGCAGCGCGTCGTCGGCGCTGCCGTTGACGCCGTCCTGCCAGTCGTCGAGCATGACCGTGAACTCGTGGTCGTAGGAGTGCGGCTCGTCCGGGTCCTCCACGATGAGCGGGCCGTACAGGCCGCGGTCGCTCTGCATGCCCACGTGCGAGTGGTAGAAGTACGTGCCGGCGTCGGGGGCGGTGAACACGTAGTCGAACGTGTCGCCGGGCTGGGTGGCCCGCTGCGAGAAGCCGGGGGCGCCGTCCATGGCCGGGGCGATCCTGATGCCGTGCCAGTGAACGGTGGTCGCCTCGGGCAGGTCGTTGACGAGCCTGGCCCGTACGGTGCCGCCGGCCGTCGCCCGGATGGTCGGGCCGGGCAACAGGCCGTCGTAGGCCCAGGTCTGCAAGGCACGCCCGTCGAGGACCACGGTGCCGGGACTGGCCCGCAACACCCGGCCTCCCGGCGCCGCCGTGGCGCCCCCGCCCTCGGACGCCGCCGCGGCGACCGCGGGAACGCTGCCAATGGCGGCGAACATGCCGCTGACGAACAACCTGCGGGTCACGACCCCGCGCGAATCTTCCATAGTGGATCCCCCCGTCCACCTCGCAAAATAACGGAGAGTCGCCGGGAGAGCGCTGTGCCACGCTAGGCGGAGCGCCGCCTCGGTCTCAAGTCGTGACCACCGAGGCGTTTTCGCCCGCCTCTGGCCGGGCGCACGCGGCCCCGAACTCCGGGGACAACCGCCGGTTGTGGCCGGGCGACCTGCGGTTGTTTGATCGCCGGGCGTCGTACTCGCTTTGATGCCTCCGATCGCGGATCGGTCGTACGGGCGAGTGACGAGGAGCGGCGGACATGGGGAACGGGCACCGGTTGGGACGGCGGTTCGGATGGCTCTGGGGGGCGTACGGGACCAGCGCGCTCGGCACCTGGCTCGCCTTCGGCGCGTTCCCGCTGATCGCGGTCCAGGTGCTGCACGCCGGGCCGGCGGAGGTGGCGGCGTTGTCCTCGGTCGGGGCGGCGGTGGGCGCGGCCGTGGCGGTGCCGCTCGGCCCGTGGGTGGAGTTCCGCCGCAAGCGGCCGGTGCTGATCGCGACGGACCTGGCGCGGTTCGCTGCGCTGCTGACGATCCCCGCCGCGTTCGCGCTCGGCGTCCTGTCCTTCGCGCAGTTGCTGCTGGTCTCGGTCGTCGTCGCGGCGGCCGACATCACCTTCCGGGCCGCCTCGGGCGCGTACCTGAAGACGTTGTTGCCCGCTGAGGACCTGCTCGTCGCCAACGTCCGGTTCGAGTCCACGACCTGGACGACCACGATCATCGGCCCGCCGCTGGGCGGCGCCGCGATCGGGCTCCTCGGCCCGGTGGCGACGGTCACGGCCGACGCGGTCAGCTACCTGCTCTCGGCCCTGGGCATTCGCGCGATCGGCGGCGCGGAGCCGCGTCCGGAGCGCCCGAAGGCCGCGCGGATGCGTGCCGGGGACCTGCTCGACGGCTGGCGGTACATCCTCGCCGACGCGACGCTGCGCCCGCTGTTCTTCAACACCGCCCTGTTCAACGGCCTGGTGATGGCCATCGACGCGCTGCTGGCCGTCCTGATGCTCGGCGAGCTCGGGTTCGAGCCCTGGCAGTACGGCCTCGCCTTCGCCGTGCCGGCGATCGGCGGGCTGCTCGGCTCGCGGCTGGCCCGGCCGCTCGTCACCCGGTACGGGCAACACCAGGTCCTGGTCGCGGCCGGGGTGCTGCGCGTGCTCTGGCCGGTCGGCCTGGCCTTCGTGGGGCCGGGCGGCGGCGGGCTGCTGCTGGTGATGGCCGTCGAACTCGGGCTGATCTTCTGCTGCGCGGTCTTCAACCCCGTCCAGGCCACCTACCGCCTCCAGCGCACCCCCGACGAGCGGGTCGCCCGCACGCTGTCCGCCTGGGCGGTGACGACCAGGGCCTCGACCGCGCTGCTGACGGCCGCGTGGGGCGTGCTGGGCAGCCTGCTCGGGGCGCGTACGGCCATCGCCCTGGCCGGCGTGCTCCTGCTGGCGACCTCGCTGCTGCTCCCCCGCCGCGCGGCGGCGGCGTCCCCGGAAGTCCTCGTCACCCAAGGAACCCCTCAAGGAGAGAAATGACCGTCACCTCCCCCACGCTGGCCCCCCGGACGGCCGCCCTGCTCGTCCTGGACTGCCAGCCGGCGATCCTGGCCGCGCTCCCCTGCCCGGAGGCGCTGCTGTCGCGGGTGGCGGACGCCGTCGCCGTCATGCGGGCCCACGGCGGCACCGTCGCCTACGTACGCCTCGGGTTCACCGAAGCCGACTGGGCGGCGATCCCGCCGGCCAACAGGACCTTCTCCCTCCTCGGCGAGCGGCGCCTCCTGCACCACGCCGATCCGGCCACGGACGTCCACGACCGGCTCGCCCCCGAGCCCGGCGACATCGTCGTGCGCAAGACCCGCCGCGGCGCGCTGTCCACGACGGACCTGGACCGGCGGCTGCGCGATCGCGGGATCACCACGCTGGTCGTCGCCGGCCTCAGCACCAGCGGCGCCGTACTGTCCACCGTGGCCGACGCCGCCGACCGCGACTACCGGCTCCACGTGCTCTCCGACGGCGTCGCCGACCCGGACCCGCGGGTCCACGAGACCCTGATGACCGGCGTCCTCCCCGGGCTGGCCGACATCGTCGACACCGCGGGGCTGCGTTCGCTCCTGCACGAGAGCCGCCGGAGGTGAAAGCCATCGGGGTCCGCGGCGGAATAGGGGCATGAGAAACAGAATCACACCGGTCGCGGGGGCGGTGGCGGTGGCACTGTCCGCCCTGGCCGCGGCGGGCGACGACCTCCCCTCATCGTGACCGGCTCGCGTACGGCCGGGTTGCGCTCGGCCGCGACCGCGAGCGGCGCGCGGGTGACCCGCGAGCTCACCGTGGAGACCTCGTTCGACGACGGCGTCACCTGGCGGCCGGCCCCGGTCCGCGACGGCGCGGTCACGGTGCTCCACCCGGCCGCCGACGGGTACGTCTCGCTGCGCGCCAAGGCCGTGGACGCGGGCGGCGGCACGGTCGAGCAGACCGTGATCCGGGCGTACCGGATCGTGGCCGGGGCCTGAACGCGCGGCCGGATCGAATACCTATCCCCTGGATTGTCTTGTTGCCAGAAGTTGACAAGGACGGCGCGCGACGCGCGCGATCGCCCCCCGAGGACGATCTACTGCTCGTGGGATCCGGCGCTGGTCTAGACGGGAGAGAACGTATGGAGGGCGGCGAGACGCGAGGGTTGCTCTCCCCGATCCTGCTTCTCCTGATCTGGAACCGGCCGGGCCACGGCTACGACCTGATCGACCGGCTGGCGGACCTGGGCGTGGCCGCGGTGGAGCCCGGCCATGTGTACCGGCTGCTGCGCGGCCTCGAACGGGACCAGTTCCTGGTCTCCTCGTGGATCACCTCACGGGCGGGCCCGCCGCGCCGCAAGTACGAGATCACCGCCTCGGGCCTGAGCGACCTGAAGGCGTCCATGATCCGGCTGCGGCACCTGGGGCGTGTCCTGGACACCTGCGTGGCCCTGTGGGAGGAGCCCCGGCCGCCGGACGCGGGCCCGTCCCGTTCCCGTGTCGTCTCATGGCAAGGAGACAGTGGATGACACCTGTGTCGTCGGCGTTCGACCGGCGGGTCGCCCCTGGCGGCGCGCTCGCCGAGGAGGCCGCCCGGATCGCCCTGGTCTGCCGGGCCATGGCGCTGCGGTTCGCGGACGGCGGCCGGCTGCTCGTCTTCGGCGACGGCGGCGGCTCGGCGGACGCGCAGCACGTGGCCGTGGAGTTCGTCCATCCGGTCGTCGTCGGGAAGAGGGCCCTGCCGGCCCTCTCCCTGTCCCATGACGCCGCGCACCTGACCGCCGTCGCCGGGAGCCTCGGGTTCGAGGAGGTGTACGCGGCCCAGGTGCGGTTGCTCGCCACCGAGAAGGACATCGCGCTCGGGTTCTCCTCCGGTGGCCGCCGCGCGGCGGTGGCGCGCGGCCTGGGGGCGGCCCGCGAACGCGGCCTGCTCACGATCGCCCTGGTCGGAGAAGCCGAGGGCGAAGGCGGGGGCGGGCCGGTCGCGGACCACGTCCTGGCCGCCCGGTCCGGCGATCCGCTCGTGGTGCGGGAGATCCACATGACGGTCTACCACCTGCTGTGGGAGCTGGTGCACGTCTTCCTCGACCAGCCGGAGGCGGCCCGATGACGACCGACCCGATGACCGATCCGACGACCGACCCGACGACCGATCCGACGGCCGACCCGACGGCCGACCCGACGGCCGATCCGCGGGACCGGGTCTGCGTGACGTGCTCGGACCTCGCCCTGCCCATGCGCGTCGTGGAGCTGCTCCCCGACGGGATGGCGATCGCGGAGGGCGAGGCCGGTCCGGAGGAGATCAGCGTGGCCCTGGTCGACGCCGGGCCGGGCGACGTCGTCCTGGTGCACGCCGGCGAGGCCATCGCGGTGGGAGGAGGATGCGGATGAGCACCACAGAAGGGGCCGGAGTCGAGGCCCTCTACCCGTTCCTGTACGTCCGGCCCACCGACCCGGACGCCCTGCTGGAGGAGGTGCGCCGGTCCTGCGTGGCCAAGGCGCGGGAGATCGTCTCCCTGCGGGAGGAGGTCGCCGCCCGGCACGGCGAGGACCTTTCGCGGTGCGCGGCGCGGATGGCCGCGGCGTTCGCGTCCGGCGGCAGGCTGTTCGCCTTCGGCAACGGCGGCAGCGCCACGGACGCGCAGGCGCTCGCCCAGCTCTTCGCCCATCCCGCGCGCGGCCGGGCCCATCCCGCGACCTGCCTGTCGGCGGACATGGCCGTCGTCACCGCGCTTTCCAACGACGTCGGGTACGACCTGGCCCTCGCCCGCCAGGTCGCCGCGTTCGCCCGGCCCGGCGACGTCGTCGTGGGCCTGTCGACGAGCGGCGGCTCGGCGAACGTGCTGAACGCCCTGCGGGAGGCGCGGCGCCGCCGCGCCCTGACCGTCGGCGTGGCCGGCGGCGACGGGGGACGTATGGCGGCGGACGACGCCGCCGACCACCTGTTCGTCGTGCCGTCGTCGTCGGTGCACCGGATCCAGGAGGCGCAGACCACCCTCTGCCACGTGTTGTGGGAGCTGGTGCAGGAGGCGCCGGCCGGTGACGGCTGAGGGGCACGGCCGGATCCGGGTCAGGGTCGAGGGCCTGGTCCAGGGCGTCGGATTCCGCCCGTTCGTCAGCACGCTCGCCGGGACGCACGATCTGACCGGGTTCGTGGGCAACGATCCGGAGGGCGTGTTCATCGAGGCCCAGGGCGAGCCGTCGGCGCTGCGGGCCTTCGTCGCCGACCTGGAACGGCGGGCGCCGCCGCTGGCGCTGGTCGAGCGCATCACCGTGACAGACGCAGAGGCCATCGCGGGGACCGTCGCGGAGGTCGTCGCGGGGACCGTCGCGGAGGTCGTCGCGGGGACCGGGTTCCGGATCGTGTCCAGCCGGGGTGAGGGCGTCCGCCAGGTGTTCGTGCCGCCCGACACGCCACCGTGCGAGTCCTGCGCGGCCGAGACGATCGACCCGGCGGCGCGCCGGCACGGCTACGCGTTCACCAACTGCACGGCCTGCGGGCCGCGGTTCACCATCATCACGGACCTGCCCTACGACCGGCGCAACACCACGATGGCCGGGTTCGGCATGTGCCCGCGCTGCTCGCGGGAGTACCTCGACCCGGCCGACCGGCGTTTCCACGCGCAGCCGGTGTGCTGCCCCGCGTGCGGGCCGTCGCTGCGGCTGCTCGGCGCCGACGGCCGCCCCGCGCCGGGCGTCCCGGTCGGGACGGCGGCGCTCTGGCTGGCGCAGGGCAGGATCCTGGCGGTCAAGGGCGTGGGCGGGTTCCACCTCGCGGCCGTGGCCGGCGACGAACAGGCGGTGAGCACCCTGCGTGCCCGCAAGCACCGGGAGGGCAAGCCGTTCGCGGTGCTCGCCGCCGACCTGGCCGCGGCCCGCGAGCTGGTCCTGCTCACTCCGGGCGCGGAGGACGTGCTGGCTGGGCCGCGGCGGCCCGTCGTCCTGCTGCCGCGCCGTCCCGGGGGCCCGGTCGCGGCCTCGGTGGCGCCGGGCAACCGCGAGCTGGGCGTGTTGCTGCCGCCGACGCCGCTGCACCTCCTCCTCGCCGTACGGCTGGGCGTTCCCGCCGTCCTGACCAGCGGGAACCGGTCGGACGAGCCGATCGCGCACCGGGACGAGGACGCCCTGGAACGGCTGTCCGGCCTCGCCGACGGTTTCCTCACCCACGACCGGCCCATCCACGTCCGCGCCGACGACTCGGTGGTGCGCGTGTTCCGCGGCCGGGAGCTGCCCGTCCGCCGTTCGCGCGGATACGTGCCCGTTCCCCTGCTCCTGCGACGGCCGCCGGCCCGGCACGTGCTCGCCTGCGGCGGCGAGCTGAAGAACACCTTCTGCCTGGTCAAGGGCCGGCACGCGATCCTGTCGCAGCACATCGGCGACCTGGAGGGCTACGAGACGCTGCGGTCGTACACGGAGGGGATCGGCCATCTGAGCCGGCTGTTCGGCGTCCGGCCCCGGCTCGTCGCCCACGATCCGCACCCGGAGTACCTGTCCACCAAGTACGCGTTCGGCCTCGACGACGTCGATCTCGTCGGCGTGCAGCACCACCACGCCCACATCGCCTCCTGCCTGGCCGACAACGGCGAGGAGGGCCCGGTGATCGGCGTCGCCCTGGACGGGCTCGGCCTGGGCGACGACGGCACACTCTGGGGCGGGGAACTGCTGGTCGCCGGCCTGCGGGGCTTCGAGCGGGCGGGCCACCTGGAGGCGCTGCCCATGCCCGGCGGGGCGGCGGCCGTACGGCAGCCGTGGCGCATGGGCGTGGCCTACCTCGACGCGATCTACGGCGACGCGCCCCCTGACCTGCCCTTCGTCCGGCGGCATCGGGAACGCTGGGCGGCCGTGGCGGCGCTGGCCCGCACCGGCACGAACGCGCCGCTCACGTCGAGCGCGGGCCGGCTGTTCGACGCGGTGGCCGCGATCGCCGGGCTGCGTGACCGCGTCTCTTTCGAGGGCCAGGCCGCGATCGAGCTGGAGCAACTGGCCGACCCGGACGAGCGGGGCGGTTATCCGGCGGCGCTGACGTCCGGGCGGGAGCTGGTGCTCTCCGGCGCCGACCTGGTCCGCGGGGCGGTGGAGGACCTGCTCGCGGGCACCGCCGGGCCGCTGGTCTCCGCGCGCTTCCACAACGGGCTCGCCCGGGTGCTGGTACGGGCGGTGCTGGCGGTGCGCGAGCGGACCGGTCTACGGGACGCGGCGCTGTCCGGCGGCGTCTTCCAGAACGTCGTCCTGCTGGAGCGGGTGGTGTCGGGCCTGGAGGCGGCGGGCCTGCGGGTGCTCGTCCACTCCCGGGTCCCGCCCAACGACGGCGGCCTCAGCCTGGGACAGGCCGCGGTCGCCGCCGCCCTCGACGCGGACGGGTGAGCGCGTCTCAGCAGATGCGCGGCAGCGGGTCGCCGACGAGCATGTCGACGATCCGGGTGCCGCCGAACGCGGTGTCGAGCAGCACGAGGCCGGGCGGTTCGGCGCGTACCCGGCCGACGACGGCGGCGTCCGCGCCGAGGGGGTGCGCGCGCAGCGCGTCCAGCGCCCTGTCGGCCTGCTCGCCGTCGACCACGGCGACGAACCGGCCCTCGCAGGCGACGTACAGGGGGTCGATGCCGAGCAGTTCGCAGGCGCCGTTCACCACCGGGCGGACCGGCACCGCCCGTTCCTCCAGCACGATGCCGAGCCGCGCGGACCTGGCCAGCTCGTTGAGCACGGTGGCCACCCCGCCGCGGGTGGCGTCCCGCAGCACCCGCACGCCGGGGACGGCGTCGAGCAGCGCGGCGACGACCTCGTTCAGCGGCGCGGTGTCGGAGGCCAGGTCGGCCTGGATGTCCAGCTCGCCGCGGGCGATCATGATGGTGACGCCGTGCTCGCCGATGGGCCCGGAGACGATGACCGCGTCGCCCGGCCGGATCGCCGACGGCGTCAGCTCGCTCTCCCGTTCCAGGACGCCCACACCGGCGGTGGTGACGTAGCAGCCGTCGGCCTTGCCGCGTTCGACGACCTTGGTGTCCCCCGTGACCACCCGGACCCCGGCCCGTTCCGCCGCGGCGGCCATCGAGGCGGCGATCCGCCGCAGGTCGGCGATGGGGAACCCCTCCTCCAGGATGAAACCGGCCGACAGGTACAGCGGCCGGGCCCCGCACACGGCCAGGTCGTTGACCGTGCCGTTGACGGCGAGGTCCCCGATGTCGCCGCCGGGGAAGAACAGCGGGAACACCACGAAGGAGTCGGTGCTGAAGGCCAGCCGCGAGCCGCTGACGGTGAGCACGGCGCCGTCGCCGAGCGGCTCCAGGATCGGGTTGCGGAACGCCTCGACGAACACCGCCTCGACCAGCGTGTGCGAGGCGCTCCCGCCCGCGCCGTGGGCCAGCGTGACGCGCTCCTCCCTGACCCGGGCCTTGCGCCCGCGGGCCCGCTCGATGCGCAGCAGCACCTCCTCCTCGCGGGAGGCCGGCCCGGCCGGCTGCCCGGCTTCGCGGACGGCCTGCTCGGCCCATCCCGCGGTACGTTCGGTGGTCATGCCGTGGTCGCCTCCTTGGCCCGCCCGCGGGTGAAGCGGCCGAAGTTGTAGTACGCGGCGCAGGCGCCCTCGGAGGACACCATGCACGTGCCGATCGGCGTCTCCGGCGTGCACGCGGTCCCGAAGACCTTGCACTCCCACGGCTTGAGCACGCCCTTCAGCACCTCGCCGCACTGGCACGCCTTCGGGTCGGCCACCCGTACGCCCGGCACCTGGAAGATCCGCTCGGCGTCGTGGGCCGCGTACTCGTCGCGCAGGCGCAGCGCGGAGTGGGAGATGAAGCCGAGCCCGCGCCACTCGAAGTACGGGCGCAGTTCCATCACCCGGCCGATGGCCTCCAGCGCCCGGCCGTTGCCCTCCCACGGCACCACCCGCGTGTACTGGTTCTCCACCTCCGCCCGCCCCTCGGCGAGCTGGCGCAGCAGCATGAGGATCGACTGCAGCACGTCCAGCGGCTCGAACCCGCAGCAGACCAGCGGCTTGCCGTGCTCCTCGGCGATGAACCCGTACGGCCGGCAGCCGATGACGGTGGAGACGTGGCCGGGGCCGATGAAGCCGTCCAGCCGGAGGTCCGGCGAGTCCAGGATCGCCTTGATCGCCGGGATGATCATCACGTGGTTGCAGAAGACGGAGAAGTTGCCGAGCTCCTCGGCCGCGGCGCGCAGGACGGTCATCGCCGTGGACGGCGCGGTCGTCTCGAAGCCGATCGCCATGAAGACGACTCTGCGGCCGGGGTTCTGGCGGGCGATCTTCAGGGCGTCCAGCGGGGAGTACACCATGCGGATGTCCGCGCCGGCGGCCTTGGCGTCCAGGAAGGAGCCGTCGCCTCCGGGGACCCGCATCATGTCGCCGAACGAGGTCATGATCACGTCCGGTTCGCGGGCGATCGCGATCGCGTCGTCGATCCGTCCCATGGGGATCACGCAGACCGGGCAGCCGGGACCGTGCACGAGGTTCACGTTCGGCGGCAGGTAGTCCTCGACGCCGTGCTTGTAGATCGTGTGCGTGTGGCCGCCGCACACCTCCATGAAGGTGTAGCGGCGGCCGGGCTCGCACAGCTCCTCGATGCGCCGGGCCAGGGCCTGTGCCTTCTGGGCGTCGCGGTACTCGTCGACGAAGCGCATGCCGGCGCCTTTCACGTGATGTCGGATTCGGCGAGCGCCTGCAGCTCGTCGGTGTAGGCGGGGCCGAGCCCGTTCAGCAGCGCGAGCGTGGCCGCGGCCTCGGCCTCGTCGATCCGCGACATCGCGAAGCCCACGTGGACGAGGACCCAGTCACCGGGCCGGACCGGGCCGTCGAGCAGTCCGACGCTGATCGCGCGCCGGACGCCGGCGACCTCGACGGTGGCCAGGTCGGACCGGTCCGGCAGGAGTTCGACGATCTCTCCAGGGATACCTAGGCACATCGGCTCGGGGTCACATCTTTCTGATCTTGAGGTAGCGCTTCAGTGATGGGAGCTCCTCCCAGAACATCTTCAGGAGCACCACGCCGGCCAGCCCGGCCAGCAGTGTCACGACGGGTCGCCGCATGTCGTCTTCCCCTTCTCAGCCGGGCGGGAGGTTGGGCATGACCGGCAGGATCGGGTTGTGCTTCTTGGGGCTGATCCCGGTCGAGCGCCGGGCGTCGGCGGTGCCGTCCCGGTGGTGTCCCGGCCGGCGCCTGCGCGCTCCGGGGTCGTTGCCCTGTCTGACGCCCTTGACGTGCGCGGACACGTCCGGCGCGACGTCGGGCTTGCCCACCTTGATGTGTGCCATGTGGCGGGTCCTACCCCGGCCGGCTCCGAGTGTCGTCGAGCTGGGCGAAATACTGCTCGATCTTTGCCCATACCTGATCGCCGCCGGACAGACCGCTCCATTCACGTCGTACCAGGGCCACCAGGCGATAGCAGTCGTCGATGGGCACCACCCAGCACTCAGTGGCCCCCCGTACGCCGTTGACCAGCAGCGCCTCCACCATGGGCCGCATCGTCCGCAGCGGCCCGGCGCGGCCGGCGATGGCCTGCCAGGCCGGGCCGTCCAGCTCCCAGCGGGTGGCGCCCAGCGGGCTCGGGTAGTGGGCGGTGGCCGAGCCGTCCGGCCTGGTGACGAAGAACGCCAGGCTCACGGGCACGCCGAGGTCGGCCGGCCGCAGCCCGGTGAGCCGCTGCAGCCGGTCGGGCACCTGGAGGAAGTTGCCGTCGCTCTCTGGCGTGAACAGCAGCGCGCACGCCCGGCACGCGCACATCACCTCCGCCGAGCGCGCGTCCACGACGTGCGCGTGCTCGCCCTGGACGGGCGCCTCGCACAGTTCGCAGCGCTCGCCGTCCTCCCGGCGGCCCGCCGTACGCCTGAGCAGGCGGCCGTACGCGGTCGTGCTCACACCGGGCCGCCTGGCCGGGTCAGCAGGGCCTCGGCGGGGACGAAGGCGGGCGGCGCCGCCCGGCTCACCTCGACCGTGCCCAGCTCCGGCGCGACCGCGCGTACCGCCTGCTCGACCGCCTGCCGTACCGGCTCCGAGCCCGACGAGCAGCCGCCCGTCAGCCGCACCCGCGCGACGTCGGCCGTCACCTCGGCCAGCCGCGCCTCGACGCCGTGGGTGCGCAGGACCGAGGCGAGCCCGTCGAGCGCGCGCTCGACCCGCCGCCGGAGCGGTTCCGGGTGGATGTCGTGCAGGACCAGCAGGTGGCCGAGCAGCTCGTCGTCGGCGAGCGCCGCGGCGACGGCGGTGCCCGCCGGGGCCCGGTCCATGACCCGGGACAGGGCCTCGCCGTACACCTCGGCCAGGATGGCGACGGCGTCGAGCGCCGCCTCCGCCGACGGGCCGGGCATGCCCTCCAGCCGCCCGAGGGTCTCCTCCAGCCGTTCCAGCAGCCGGGCCACGGCCTGGTCGTCGAGGCGGCCCCGCTCAGCCGTCCTGTCTTCCACTGCGTCCCGCTCAGCCATGGCTCGCGCCGAACATCGGGGAGTGCAGCTTCTTCACGGTGCGTCCCTTTCCGACGTACATGTGCACGCCGCAGGGCAGGCAGGGGTCGAAGCTGCGCACCGCGCGCATGATGTCCACGCCCTTGAAGTCGTCCGGCCCGTTCTCCTCGAAGATGGGCATGTCCTGGACGGCGTCCTCGTACGGCCCCGGCGTGCCGAAGCTGTCGCGCGGGCTGCCGTTCCACGGCGTGGGCGGGTACGGGTGATAGTTGGCGATCTTGCCGTCCCGGATGACCATGTGATGGGAGAGCACGCCGCGCACCGCCTCGTGGAAACCGACGCCGATCGCCTCGTCCGGCACCGTGAAGTCGGTGAACACCCGGGTGTCGCCGGCGTGCATGCGCTGCATCGCCTGCTCGATGAAGAACACCGCCATCGCCGCCGCGTAGGCGACGAAGTACACCCGGGCCCGGTTCCGTTCGAGGGCGTTCGACCAGGGCGGGATGCGCCATTCGAGGGTCGTCTCCGGGAGCTCCGGGCCCTTCGGCAACGAGATCTGCACGCTGGAGCCGGTCGCCTTCACGTACGGGGTGTCCACGATGCCCGACAGGGCGGTGACGTACAGCCGGGCGAAGGCGCCGCCGCCGGTGTCGAGGGCCAGGTGGTCGCCGGTGCGCTGATCGAGCCACCGGGGGCTCATCACCCAGCTGTAGTTGCCGTCGAAGTCGCGTTTCTGCGGCGCGGGCAGGGTCGTCTGGTTCCACGGGTGGCGGATGTCGACGGGGTTGCCGAGCGGGTCGTGCGTGACGAACGGCTCCTCGCCCGTCCAGTCGTCGTAGTACGAGCTGCCGAGCAGGATGCGGATGCCGAGGTTGATGTCGACGAGGTTGTTGGTGACCAGTTCGCCGTCCACCACGATGCCCGGGGTGACGTACATCGCCTTGCCCCAGTCGTTCATCGTCTCGTAGCGGTAGTCGACCACGCCGGGGTCCTGGAAGGCGCCCCAGCAGCCCAGCAGGATCCTGCGGCGGCCGACCTCCTCGTACCCGGGCAGCGCCTCGTAGAAGAAGTCGAACACGTCGTTGTTCAGCGCGACGGCCTTCTTGACGAAGTCCACGACGCCGAGCAGCCGCGACAGGTAATCGGTGAACAGGGTCGGCTCCGGCATCGTGCCGACCCCGCCGGGATAGACGGTCGAGGGGTGTACGTGCCGGCCCTCCATCAGGCAGAACATCTCCCGGGTGACGCGGCTGACCCGCAGCGCCTCCTTGTAGATGTCACCCTCGAACGGGTTGAACGCCTCCATGATGTCGGCGATCGTGCGCTTGCCGTGGATCGCCGCCCCCGGCGCCTCGGTGGTCCTGGCCCGCCGCAGCAGCGACGGGTTGGTGTCCTTGACCATCGCCTCGCAGAAGTCCACGAAGACCAGGTTGTCCTGGAAGATCGTGTGGTCGAACATGTACTCGGCGGCCTCGCCGAGATTGATGATCCACTCGGCCATGGGCGGCGTCTTGATGCCGTACGCCATGTTCTGGGCGTACACCGAGCAGGTGGTGTGGTTGTCGCCGCAGATGCCGCAGATCCGGCTGGTGATGAAGCCCGCGTCCCTGGGGTCCTTGCCCTTCATGAACACCGAGTAGCCGCGGAACAGCGAGGACGTGCTGTGGCACTCGGCGACCCGCCGGTTGGCGAAGTCGATCTTCGTGTAGACGCCCAGGTTGCCGATGATCCGCGTGATGGGATCCCACGACTTTTCGACGAGCTGACCCGGTTGTCCCCGCCCGGGGGCTTCCTGCTCGGAGATGGCCATGTGCTGGTGAGTCCTCTCTGGCGTGGCGGGCCCTTACGGGCGCCACCGCGGATCGAAGCCGCTTGTCAGCGCGTCACGGTTGTGCCGCCATCTGGGCTCGGTGTTCGCGGTGTGGTTGGTGATGCCGCGCATGCGGCGGATGAACGCCCCGTAGGGCTTGATCAACATCGAGGACAGGCTGCCGCCCGGCGGCATGTCCATGAACGGCATGAACTTGTCGGGGAACCCGGGCATCGTGCACCCGATGCAGATGCCGCCGACGTTCGGGCAGCCCCCCACGCCGTTCATCCAGCCGCGTTTCGGCACGTTGCAGTTGACGACGGGCCCCCAGCAGCCGACCTTGACCTGGCACTTGGGCGAGTTGTAGTCGCCGGCGAAGTCGGCCTGCTCGTAGTAGGCGGCCCGGTCGCACCCCTCGTGCACGGTCTTGCCGAACAACCACTGGGGACGCAGCAGCGCGTCCAGCGGCGGCGGCGGCGCGGACCCGGCCGCGTGGAAGAGCACCCAGGTGAGGGTCTCCATGAAGTTCTCCGGCTGGACGGGACAACCCGGCACGTTGACGATGGGCAGCCCGCCGGCCGACCGGAAGTCCCAGCCCAGGTAGTCGGCCAGGCCCATGCAGCCGGTCGGGTTGCCCGCCATGGCGTGGATGCCGCCGTAGGTGGCGCAGGTGCCGATCGCGACGACCGCCCAGGCCCTGGGCGCGAGCTGGTCGATCCAGGTGTTGACGGTCATCGGCTCGCCCGTCTCCGGGTCGTTGCCGAACGACGTCCAGTAGCCGTCCCCGTTGATGCGCTCGTTGGGGACCGATCCCTCCATGACGAAGATGAACGGCTCCAGCTCGCCGCGCGCCGCGGCCCGGAACGGGGCCAGGAAGTCCTCACCGCCCACCGTCGGCGACAGGACCTTGTTGTGCAGGTGCACCTTCGGCAGCCCGGGGACGAGCCCGTTGACGACGTCCTCGATCGCCGGCTGGGACGCGGCCGTCACGGAGACGGTGTCGCCGTCGCAGCTCATGCCCTCCGAGATCCACAGGATGTGCATCTCGTCGAATCCGCTCGTGTGCTCGCCCATGTCGCCTCTCTCCTTCGCGTCGGCGGCCTGTTCCCCCGTCCGGTCCGTCAGGTGGTCCCGGCGGCCGGCTCGAACGTGATCGACTCCACCACGACGCTCTCCTCCGTGACGCTCTCCACGTCCAGCCCGCCGCAGCCGCGGCAGGCGAGGAGGTCCGTGGCGGCGCGCGCCTCCTGCTCGGCGCCGCAGCCCGCGCAGCGCACCCGGAGCGGTTCGGCGACGAGTTCGACGCTCGCGTCCTGCACCACGGTGCCCGCGGCGGCCATGCGGAATCCCAGGTCGATGACCTGCTGGTCCACCGGGTGCCCGCCGACGCGGACGCGCAGCGCGTTCACCCGGCGGCCGCCGGCCCGTCCCAGCGCGGCCTCCACGATCGCGTCGCACAACCCCAGTTCATGCATCGGTGGTCTCCTTCTCGGCCGTTCCGGCCGCCTCCTGCCAGGCCAGCTCCGCGACCAGGCGGACGGCCTCGTCCACCGCGGCGGCCACCGGCTCGGACAGCCCCATCACCTCGTCCAGGACCGCGGGCCGGCAGCCCACGACCAGCACCCGTTCGACGCCGCCGCCGAGATGGCTCAGCAGCCTGAGCACGGCGTCCGGGTGCAGCCCGTGCCCGTCGATCGCGGCGGCGTCCCCCGCCGGTCCGTCCGCGGCCTCGATGACGGCCAGCGTGCCCGGCGGCCCGTCGATCGGTACGGCGTCGACCATGATCAACGTGTCGTAGCGGCCGTCCAGGAGCTCGTAGGCGAGGTGCACGCCGCGGATGCCGTAGTCGGCGACGTCGGCCGTGGCGGGCATCGCCGTCCCGGTCAGGCGTCTGACCACCTCGACGCCGAAGCCGTCGTCGCCCAGGAACACGTTCCCGATCCCGGCGACCAGGACGTTCCGCGCGGCACTCATGACGCCTCCAGCGGTTCGATCTCGTCCGGCGTGAAGTAGCGGTAGCGGCCGTACCAGCGGTGCAGGTCGGCGCCCGGGTCGTCCTCGACGGTGACGGCCAGGTGCAGGGTGTCGTCCACGTCCAGCAGGACGTCCTCGACCAGGCCGGTACGGCCGGTGAGGAACATGTCCTGGGGATCGGTGCCGGTCAGCCTCGGCCGGAGCCTGACCCGGCTGCCCTTCGACACCTCCACGCCGGCGACCGTCACGCTGCCGGGTCCCGCCGACGGGCGGGCGGCGCGGATCGTGCCGTGCAACCTGGACAACGCGGCGGGCGGCATGGACTCGACCCGGTCGATGATCTCCGCGGCCCGCGGGTCGGTGGCCCTGGCCTCGCGCTTCTCGGCGTCGGTGAGCGTGAGGGTGCGCAGCGACAGGATCTCGTCGATCTCCGTGGCGTCGTGCAGGTCGCCGGGGCTCTCGGGGGCCACCCGCGGGTGGTCGTACAGGATGATCGGGGAGGAGAGGACCACGTCCCGGCTGCCCGGCTCGCCGGCCAGCACGGGGAAGGCGCCCTCGTTGACGCAGTCGCGCGCCGCCGCCTCGGCCCACCGAGGTGGGTCGAGCAGCGAGACGAACGCGCCGCCGCGCACGGCGAGCAGGGTGTGACAGCTGAGCAGCGAGGCGCGCAGCGCCTCCTCGCGGGTGGCGTCGGCGGGGGTGGACGGGTCGTCGTTCTCGATGCGGCACCGCAGGCGCAGGAGCGGGAAGGGCGTCTCGCACGGCGTGGCCGAGACGACGGCCGTCGCCCGGAGCGCCGCGCGCTCGATCAGCACCTGCCCGCCGGGCAGCGGCTCGCGCTCCTCCCCCGCCGGCACGGTGACGGCGACACGCTTCTCGCCGGCGAGAAGTTCGGCGGCGCTCGTGCGTACGTCGAACTCGCGCGGGACGGCCTCGTCGAAGCTCAGCTCCAGCCGCGGGCCGTCCTGGAGGGAGTCGACCGGGCTCAGGGTGCCGTCGTCGGCGCGGCGCAACACCTGCCGCCGCTGCTGGTGCAGGAAGCGGATCCGCAACTCGATCGCGGTCTCGCCGGCCGGTTCGAGCAGGCATTCCGTCTGCTGACGCCACGACTCGGCCGAGCCCGCCACGCCCGCGCCGTTGAGCCCCCTGACCTGCGCCCATACCGGCGGGACCAGCACGCCGAACTGCCACCTGACCCGGTTCTTCCCGGACGAGCGGCGGTAGGGGTACAGCAGGTACCCCTCGTAGAGGATCGCGTCGGCGATCGCGCGAACGGCGTCGAAACTGTCATCCGGGCCCACATCGACCGGTATAGCAACACATGGACACGTAGAGTAAGTAACTTCGCACAGTATGTGCAGAACTCACCTACCGACGTGGGCGCGGCGGGACATTCTTCCGCCGGGTACGTGATCTGATACAGAGGGTGACCGAAGGAGCGAGCGATGGGCGCGAGAACGGCGTGGGTCTGCGCACTGCTGGCGACGTTCATCGCGGTGGGCCCGCCGGCGGGCGGCACCGAGCCGCCCCCTGAGCCGTCCGCGGACCCCGTCACGCGGCCGGCTGCCCCGTTCGGGGTGTTCCTCGCCTCCGACGGGCGCGGCCCGTCCCTGTTGCCCGCGTTCGAGTCGTGGCTGGGGGCGGAGGTCCGGGTGGGGCGGACGTACGTGCCCGGCGAGGCGTGGCAGGCCCTGGGCGGGCCCGACTTCATCCTGCAACCCTGGTTGCGCTGGCGGGCGGCCAAGCCGTCGCGCATGCTCGTGGTCAACGTGCCGATGATCGTGCCGAACGAGGGCGGCCTCCCGGACGAGGCCGTGTCGGCGCTGCTGAGGGCGGGCGCGGACGGCGCGTTCGATCCGTATTTCGACAGGCTGGCGAGGGTGCTGGTGTCCGGGCGCGCGCCGGACACGGTGATCGTCCCCGGCTGGGAGATGAACGGCATCGTCTACTCCAGCCGCTGCTCGGCCGATCCGGAGGCGTGGAAGGCGTACTGGAGGCGGATCGTCACCGTGATGCGGGCGGTGCCGGGACAGCGCTTCCGCTTCGACTTCACCCCCAGCCGGGGGCCGGACGCCATCGGCTGGACCGACTGCTACCCGGGCGACGACGTGGTCGACATCATCGGCATGGACAGCTACGACCAGAGCCCCGGCCACGAGTTCGCCGACTACGTCGCCCAGCCGTTCGGCCTGGGGGCGCAGGCCGACTTCGCGACCGAGCACCACAAGCAGATCTCCTTCCCCGAATGGGGTCTGTTCCGGTACGGGGACCGGCCGGAGTTCGTCCGCGACATGATCGGCTGGATAGCGCAGCACGACGTGGCCTATCACTCGATCGTGGACTACTGCCCGCACGGCGTCTGGCAGTGCCCGGCCAACCCTAAGTCGTCGCAGGTCTTCAAGGAGCTCATGCGCGACCCGGGCTTCCAGCCCGGCGCGACACCCCCGCCGACGACCCCGCCCATCGCCCCGCCGAGCGCCCCACCGGCCCCTGCGCCGCCCGCGCCGCCGCCCGTGTCCCTGCCCACGAGCCCTCAGCCCGGCCCGGCCGTCACCTCCGTGGCGGTGGCGTCCGCGGGGTGAGGCGGGCGGGCCAGGCGGAGCGTGTGCGCGGCCAGCCGGTCGAGAGTGCTCGCCAGGTCGAACTCGGCCGCGCGCGACCGGGCCGCCCGCTCCTCCGCGTGCCGCAGGGACGGGACGGTCAGCCGGTCCAGGACGGCCGCGGCCAGCGCCGCCGGATCCTCCGGCCCGACGAGCGCCCCGGTGTCCGGGGTGACCACCTCCACGAGCCCCGGCACGGCCGCGGCCACCACGGACCGGCCGGTGGCCATGGCCTCCAGCGCGGTCAGCGGCAACCCCTCCCAGCGGGAGGGCAGCGCGACCAGGTCGGCGGCGGCGTACCAGGGCCGGGGATCGGCGCTCGCCCCGGGCATGAGGACATCGGGCGGCGCGGCGGAGCGTACGTGGTCGAAGTCGTCCCCGTCGCCGACGAGCGCGAGCCGGGCGTCCGGAAGCCGCGCGGCGACCTGCCGCCAGCTGTCCACCAGCAGGTCCTGGCCCTTCTGCCGGGTGATCCGGCCGACGCAGACCACCAGCGGCCCCCCGGTGTCCAGGCCCAGGGCGCGGCGGGCGGCCTCGCGCCGGTCCTGGCCGGCGGGCGGGAAGCGGGTCAGGTCGACGCCGTTGCGTACGACGGTCAGCGGGCCGCGCAGACCGGCGTCCTCGGCCTGCCGGGCCTCTCCGGTGCCGACGCAGACCACCAGGTGGGCCCATCGGGCGGCGGCGCGTTCCCATGCCGCCGTCGCGGCGGCGAGCGGGCCGCGGCAGGCCAGCCAGGACCAGCCGTGCGGCTGGAACACCGTCGGCACACGGCCGCGCAGCGCCACCCGGCCGGCCAGCCCGGCCTTGGAGGAGTGCAGATGCACCACGTCAGGACGGAACCGGCGGACGATCCGGCTCAGCGCGACGACGGCCGCCAGGTCGGCCGGACGCGGCGCCCGTACGGCGGGCCAGGGCAGATGCGGCAACCCGAGTGCGGCCAGCCGCTCGCCGAGCCGTCCCCCGGGCGGCGCGGCGACGGCGACCGCCCACCCGCGCCGGCTCTGGTCGGCGCAGACACTCTCCACGCAGACCGCGACACCACCGTCGGTGGGCTGCGTGACGTGGAGCACGCGGGGCGCGACACCGCCGTCAGTGGGCTGCGTGACATGCGGCACGCGGGGTGGGACGGAGGCGGTCACCGTGACCTGCGCAGCACGCGGACGATCCGGTCGAGCGCGCCCACCCGCCCGCACAGCGCCCGCGCCGCCGGACGGGACCGCGCCGCGAAGGCGTAGACCGTCGCCACCGGAGTCCTGGCCAGCAGGAGCCGGTGGGCAACGGTGAGCCGGCCACCCCACTTGGTCTTGTGGGACTCCGAGCCGCGCAGCAACGACATCGTCGGCCGGCCCAGCCGGTACGCGATGTCGAGGTCGGTGCGCAGCAGCAGCGTCACGACGTCGAACCGGGTGCGCAGGCCGGGATGCGTGCCGTAGAGGTAACCGCCGACGAAGTCCTTGCCCACGATCGCCAGGTCCACCGCGACGACCTGCCCGTCCAGCCGGTACTCGGTCAGCCGTGCCTGCTGCGCGGCCACCAGCCGCCGCGCGGCCCTGGACAGGTGGGCGTGGAAACGCGGCCTGGTGTGCTCGACGTTGATGCCGCGGCCCTGCCATTGCAGGGCGTGCAGGTCGAGCAGACGGGCGACGGCGGGCTCGACCTCGGCGGCGGGTACGTCCCGGACCTGGATCGGCGCGTCGTCCACCCGTTTGAGCTCGCGGCGCAGCTTGTTGCCGCGGCTGCCGGACAGGCCGGCGAGCACCTGCCGGAGCGGCACGCCGGGCAGCTCGACGCAGGTGGAGGCGGGCAGCCGCCAGGAGCGGCCGGGCCAGGCGGCCATGAGCCGCTCGGCGTCGGCCCCCGGCCGTACCTCCGGCAGGTCGAGCACGTCCCAGCCGGGCAGGTCGGCGAGGGCCCGGCCGAGTGCGGCGGGCAGGTCCTCGTCGCCGTCCTCCATCAGGACGTCGGTGTAGTCGGACTGGTCGCCGCCGAGCGGCCGCAGGACCCGCAGGCCCGCCCGCCGCACGATCATCAGAGGCGCGGCGGCCACCAGCCGTGCGCCGCGGCGCAGCAGGAGCACGCTCAGCCGCGCGCCGTGGCCGTACGCCTCCCACCACGACGACACCCAGGCGTGCGACTGGAACGGCGTCGCCGCCCGGGAGCGGTCGTGCAGCCCGGCCCACTCCTCCGCCAGGTCGCGCAGGCGGTCGGAGCCGGTCACGGTCTCGATGGCCAGGTCCCGCTCCCGGCTGGTCGCGACGGTCATGCCGACGTCGTCTCGACCGGCCGGTGAGGAGACGCCGTCTCCCGGTCGTCGCGCCGCGGCCCGGCGGGGAGCGCCATCCAGATCAGGGCGGCGAGGAGCAGGCCCCCTGCCGTGCTGACGGCGGCGGCCACCAGCGGGCGCGGCGAACTGGACACGGCGGGCGGCACGGCCGGGGCGAACCCGGCCAGGCGGACCCCGGTGTCGGCGCTGTGCCGGTTGGCGTACGCGGTGAGCGCGCCGGCCACGCTGTTGGCCCGCCTGGCGGCCTCGTCCGGCGTGTCGGCGACGGCCGCCAGCCGGATCAGCGGCGCGTCGGGCGACGCCGACGCCTGCAACGTGGTCCGCAGCAACTCGCCGTTGGACAGGTAGGCGTCGCCGCCCGCTCCCGCGAGCAGACCGGGATGTACGGTCACCCGCGCGAACGCCTGCGCGAAGTCGGCCTCCTGGGTCGGAGCGCCCTGCCGTACGCCGCTGACCACCGTGTAGGCGTCGGCCGTGTAGACAGGGCGCTGGACCAGCGAGTACGTCAGCCCGGCCCCCATGCCGATCAGCGGGAGCGCGAGCAGTGACCAGGTACGGAGCGCGCCGGCGACGCGCTGGACCGGGTGAGTCATGGCAGCCTTTCCTGGTGGTGCCTGGTGAGCAGGCGGTCGTAGAGGTCGTGCAGCCGCCTGGCTTGGCGGCGCACGTCGTAGCGGTCAAGAGCGGGCGGCGGGGGCAGCCGCGTACGGGGTCCGGCGAGCAGCGCCGCCAGCTCGGCGGTCAGCCGGTGGGGCGGCACCCTGCGGGCGCCGGGCGCCGTCCCCGGGGGCAGGTCGTCGATCGCCGGGCAGGAGCCGTACAACACGGGCAGGCCGGCGGCGAGCGCCTCGACGACGGCCAGCCCGAACGTCTCCTCCTGCGACGGCGCGGCCAGCACGTCCATGGCCGACAGCAGCTCCGGCACGTGCGCCGACTCCCCGGCCAGGACGACGCGGCGCCCGACGCCGAGCCGCGCCGCCAGCAGGCGCAGCCGCGGCAGTTCCGGGCCGTCGCCGACGAGGAGGAGCACCGCGCCGTCCAGGTGCGGCAGCGCCTCGACGAGCAGGTGGAAGTTCTTGCCCGCCACCAGGCGGCCCACCCCGCCGACGACGAACGCCTCCGTCGGGATGCCCAGACGCGCCCGCGCCAGGCCGGCGGCCCGCGGGTCGTGGCGGAAGGCGGACAGGTCCACGCCGTTGGGGATGGTGACGACCCGCGAGCGCGGCAGGCCCCAGGCGTGCAGCCGGTCGGCCACGGTCGGCGAGACCGCGACGACGGCGTGCGTCAGCTGGGTGGCGGTCCGGTACAGCGAGCGGATCGGCGCCGTGACGGCCCGTCCCTCGATGTGCCGGGCGCCGGCCGAGTGCTCGGTGGCGACGACGGCCGGCACCGCGGCCAGCCGGGCGGCGAGCGGCGCGTAGACGCAGGCGCGGAACAGGTGCGCGTGCACGACCTGGTAGCGGCCGGCGCGCATGAGGGCGGTGAGCCGGGGCAGCGCCCGCAGGTCCCGGTTGCCGTCCATGCCGACGACCCGTACGGGTGATCCGCCGGCCCGGATGGCGTCGGCCAGGACGCCGGGCGCGGTCAGGACGGCGACCTCGCTGGCGCAGTCCATGTGGGGCAGCAGCGTACGCAGTTGCTGTTCGGCCCCGCCGGCGGCCAGCCCGGTGATGACGTGCAGGACCTTCATCGGCGCAGCTCCCAGCGCAGCCGGTGGCAGGCGGCCTTGGCCAGCAGGCGGGCGGCGGTGTCGCGGTCGCCGACGTAGCGGCGGGGCAGGGCGTGGCGGCCGGCGAGCCTGCCGGGCCGGACGGCGCAGGCGTGCTCGTAGCCCGCCCGGCGTACGGCGGCGATCTCGCGGGCGGTCAGCTCGCCGTAGGGGTAGGCGAAACCGGTGACCGGGGCGCCGAGCACGTCCTGAAGGATGTTCCTGCTGGTGGTCAGCTCGTCATCGAGCTCGCCGAGCCCGGCGGCCGGCAGGTGGGGATGGCTGTGGGTGTGGGAGGCGACCTCCATGCCGGCGGCGGCCACCCGGCGCAGCGCGGCGGCGTCCATCAGGGCGCGGGGGGCGACGTCGGCGTCCCAGGCGTTGTGCCCGCCGATCCGGCCGGCGACCACGTACACGGTGGCGGTGAAGCCGTGACCGGCCAGCACCGGTACGACGTCGGTGTCGAAGTCGGCGTAGCCGTCGTCGAAGGTGAGCCCCACCAGGCCGCGCCGGCTGCCCGGGTGGTCCAGCAGGTCGCGTACCGACACGCCGCGCAGACCGCGCCGGGCGAGCCAGCGCATCTGCGCGGCGAAGCGCCCGGGTGAGACGACGATGTCGAAGGGGTCCTCTCCGCGTTCGTCGACAGAGTGGTACATCCAGATGAGCGGCAGCGCGCCGGTGCGCATGCTCATACGCGTTCCCCTTCCCTGGCTGTCGGGACGGCCGCCCGGATCGGGGACAGGCCGAGACGGTGGAGACCGGCCAGCATGAGGACGGCGGTCACGGTGATCCCGGCGGCGTTGGCCACGGCGATGCCGCCCTGCGCCAGGTCCGGGACGAGCGCGGCGGCGAGCGCCGCGGTCAGGGTGAGCCCGGCGGCCATCGCCAGGGCCGGGTACCACAGCCCGCGCCCGGCGCAGAAGTAGGCGCGGCACAACACGCCCACGACGGTGTGGCCCGGCAACCCGATCGTGTAGAGCCGCAGGACGTGCTCGGTGGCGGTGGCGGCGGCGCCGTCGAAGGCGCCCCGGCGCAGCAGTACGGCCACGATCGCCGGGGCGAAGGCGACCAGCAGCGCGGCGGCGCTGACCGTGATGGCCCCCGCCGCCAGCAGGTCGAGGGCCAGCAGCTGCCAGGCCCGGCGCGTGTCACCGGCGGCGAGGCTGCGGGCCAGGCGCGGATAGGTGACGGTGGCCAGCATCAGCGCGACGACCATCGGCACCTGGGCGATCTTCTGCGCGTAGTTGAGGTGGGAGATGGCCCCGGCGGGCAGGTCGGCGGCCAGCACGCGCTCGACGAGCACCTGTCCCTGCCGCAGGAGCGTGAAGACGATGATGGGCAGCAGCGCGGCGACCGGCAGCACCAGGCGCCGGGGCAGCCGCCGGGGCAGCCCGACCCGCCGCAGGTACGACGGCGCCTGCGCGACGACCATGAGGACGGCCCCCGCGGCGACGCCCCACGCGGCGGCCCGTACGCCGAGCGCGTCGTGCCAGAGGGCCACGCAGGCGACGAGGGCCACGTTGTAGGCCAGGCCGGTGGCCGCGGGCGGGCCGAAGACGTTGTTGGCCCGCAGGGCGGCGCTGGCGTATCCGGCCAGCGCGAACGGCAGGACGCAGGCACAGCAGATCCGCCAGCACTCCACGGCCAGCCCGGTCCTGGGCAGGCCGGGGGCCAGCATCGCCACCAGCCAGGGCGCGCACGCCGCGGCGCAGACGCCGACCGCGGCGAGCACGGCGACGAGGGCGGGCAGCGTCCGCTCCACCAGTGCCGCCACCTGCGCGCGACCGGCCGCCACGCTGAACAGCGGGATCAGCCACAGGGCCATCGCCCCCTCGATGAGCAGCGGCGCCGCCGTCTCCGGCACGGTCCAGGCGACCAGGAAGGCGTCGGTGTCGGCGTTGGCGCCGAACAGCGCGGCCATCAGCAGGTCGCGGACGTACCCGAGGGCCGATCCCGCGCCGACGAGCACCGCGGTGAGGACGGCCGCGCGCAGGTCGGCCGCTCCCCGGCTCAGCACGCCGGTCGCCGCGCCGGGAGCGCGGTCGTACCGGTCCGTCCCAGTGCCAGGCCCAGCATGACCGACATGACCAGGCTGGTCGCGCCGCCGACGTCGGCGTAGGCGAAGTCCACCACGAGCCACGTCATGAAGCCGGCCGCGGCCAGGCCCGCCGGGCGGGTCCGTCCGGGCCCGGTGAGCGCCCGTACGAGGATGCCCCCCACGAGCAGCGCGAACGCCGCCAGACCGGCCAGCCCCTGCTCGCTGAGCACCAGCAGGTACATGTTGTGCGGCGACAGCAGCTGCTGGCGGCGGTAGCCGCTCGCCTCGTCCTCGATGTCGCTGCCCGAGGACAGGGCCAGCGGCGCGTAGGTGTCGCGCCAGGCGGCGAACCCCCTGGGGCCGACCCCGGTCACCGGGTGGTCCCGCCACATGCCGGCCGCCGCCTGCCACAACTGGAAGCGGTCGGTCACCGATTTGTCGGGCTGGGTCAGTGAGGAGGAGATGGACGCGACGCGTTCGGTGATCACCCCGCTCGCGGGCCCGCCCACCAGCGCCAGGAGCACGGCCGAGGCCGTCGCGGCCATGGCGGCCCGCGCGGCCAGGCGCGCGTCGCGCAGCACGAGCATCACCACCACGGCGCAGCCCGCGGCGAGCCAGGTGCCGCGGCTGAGCGACATGACGAGCGGCGGGCAGAGCGCCGCCGCCGCGATCAGGGCGGCGGCGCGCCAGGACGGCCGCCCGGCGAGCGCGACCGCCAGGGCGATGATCAGCCCGAAGCTGACCACGCTCGCCAGTGCCATGACCTCGCTCGCGCCGAACGTGCCGACCGCGCGGATCATCTGCCCTCCGTACGAGGCGCCGCTGCCCGTGAGCGTCTGCCAGCAGCCGATCGCGGCCTGGACGAGCGCCACGGCGGCGACGGCGCCGCCCACCAGCAGGACGTCCGAACGCTGCCGTACCGCGACCGCCACGGCGACCGGGACCAGGACGAACACCTGGAGGAACCGGGCCAGCCCCGGCAGGGCGAGCAGAAGGTCGGAGGCCGTGACGGCGGCCACCGTCACGGCGACCGCCGCGGGCGCGGCGAGCAGGACCCACCGTCCCGGACGCGCGCCGCCGCGCACCAGGCTCGCCGCGGCGGTGGCCACGAGCGCCAGCGACATCAGGTCGGCGACGTGCACCCGGAGGACGTCGGCGGCGTGCGGTTCGGCGGGCACGCACACCGCGATCACCGTCAGCGCGGCCCACAGCGCCGGCCGCGCGGCCAGGCGGCCCAGGGACGCCGGGGTTGCCCTGATCACGATCGCCCCGGCCACAGCAGGCACCCGACCGTACGGATCATGATCTTGATGTCCCGGCGCAGGGACCAGGTGTCGATGTAGTGGTTGTCCAGCCGCGCCCGGTCCTCGATCGAGGTGTCGCCGCGCAGGCCGTGGGTCTGCGCCCAACCGGTGAGGCCGACGGGCAGCCGGTGGCGGCGTCCGTAGTGGTGGTCGGCGCGCGAGAACAGCTCCACGAAGTGCGGGCGTTCGGGGCGCGGGCCGACCAGGCTCATGTCGCCGCGCAGCACGTTCCAGAGCTGGGGCAGCTCGTCCAGCGAGCAGAAGCGCATCAGCCGGGCCGTCCGGGTCAGGCGGGGGTCGTCGTCGATGCTCCAGCGGGTGTCGGACTCGCCCGCGCGCAGCGGGGCGAACGTACGGAGCTTGACGATCTCGATGGGGGTCCCGGCGAGACCCACCCGGACCTGGCGGAACAGCACCCCCGGACCACCCTGCCGGCGCAGCAGGAGCATGCAGACGGCCAGCACCGGAGCGCTGACCACCAGCCCGGCCGCCGCCAGCACGACGTCCAGCGCGCGCTTGAGCGGCCAGGACAGGCGTTGCTGCGGCAGTGGGCGCATGCGCAGCACCGGGAAGCCCCGGATGTGCTCGGCGCCGGAGACGAAGTCGACCAGCACCCCGCCAGGCTGCGGCGCCAGGTACACCGGATATCCCGCCTGCCGGGCCTGTTGCGCCAGCCGGTGGGAGTGCTCCTCGCCGCCCGGAGGCGGCGCCAGGAGCACCACGCGGGCCCGGTGCCGGCGGGCCATGGCGAGCAGCTTCTCCGGATCGTCCGCGAGCGGCGTGTGCGACGCCTGGCCCAGCACGTCGCAGGCCCCGCCGACGGGCGCCAGGCCGTACTCGCTGTGCCGCAGCAGGGTCAGCGCGAGGGCGCGGGCGTGCGCGCCGGACCCGGCCACCAGCGTGGGCACCCGTACACCGCGGCGGCGGGCCTGCCGCAACACCGTGTAGACCAGCCCCCGCCCGGTGAGCGTCAGCCCGAGGTACGGGACGACGACCAGCGCCACCTCGCCCGCCCACACGACCAGCGCGGCCTCGTGCTCAAGTGCCGCGACGGTCAGCATGCAGGCGATCGCGGTGACGCAGCCGCCCCGCCACGACCATCCGTCCGTCAGGGACGGCGACAACCGGAACCGGTACGTGCCGCCCGCCAGGTTCAGCAGGAGGAGCAGCCCCACAGCCATCACGGCGAGCAGCGCGCCGTACCCCGCGTCGAGGACGGGCGCGGCCAGCGCGACGGCGTCGACGCTCGCGTCGGCCAGGGAGCAGAAGGTCCAGGACGTCACCGGCCGTCGCCGGCCGCGGCCGGAGCGGAGGCCGAGCCGCTGCGCAAGGAGCATGCCCGTTGACGTGGAATGCGGGAAGGGTTCCTCTTCCCTCAGAGGTGTGACCATATCTGCTCCATTGCGCGACCATTTCAGGGTGAGGCATCCACGTACGGCGTGGGGGTATACATGTCTCGCTTATCGCGAAAATTCGCTCATCTTTGACTCCATTCCGATAATCGCCCCGATTCACGGGCAGCGACCAACTTACTTGGAGGCTTCCCAGGTAAGGCCGCACCCACGGGATGGCGTCCGATAAAGATTGCGAATCTTCAGGTGTCACAGAGCTTTACCATTTGCCCTGTTTCGCCGTTCAGGTAGCGATGAAGATCTTTACCGCGCTGTGGGTGCGACATGACGCGGCCAGGCCCGATGCACGGGCTCGCCCTGGCAAGTGGTGCAAGTCGTGACGTTCGGCGGCGGAAATTACCGCAGAAAAGGTACAAAACATGAGAGGCGAGATGATGCGCCTATTCCTTCGCCGCCGGGCGACTTGACCACGCGAAGACAGTGGTCCCCGTCATGCCGTTCGGGCGACGTACAGGACGCGGTCATGGGCGTCCTCGTCCGCCGGGTCGCGTACCTCGGTGCCCACCAGCCCATGGGTGGCCACGACGCGCAGCCCGGCCTGCTCGGCGGCCAGGCGTACGGTCCGGCCGGAGTGGTGGCGCTGCACGTGCCGCATCGACAGCCGGTCCCAGCCGGCGCCGGCCCGTTCGAACAGGTCGAACTGCGTGACCACGACCCCGTCGGCCTCGATCAGCGGCGACTCGGCGAACCAGGCCACGTACCGGTCGCCCCGGTCGACGACGACGGGGGCGCCGAACGTGCGCCGGTAGTAGCCGATGGTGTTCAGGTCGAAGAGCACCACCCCGCCGTCGGCGAGCTGGTCGCGTGCCGCCGCGAGCGCCTGCCGCAGCTGCTCGGCGTCGGTCAGGTACGTCAGCGGCACGTCCACGCCGGCGACCACGTCGAAGCCGGTGAGCCCCGGCGGAGGCCGCAGCAGCGATCCCACCAGGAACGGGATGCCTTCCGCCCCCGGCCGTCGCCGTGCCATCGCCACCATCTCCGGGGACAGGTCGTAGCCGGTCACCTCGAAGCCCCGCTCCTTGAAGGCCGCGCTGCTGCGGCCGGTGCCGCATCCGGCGTCCAGCAGCCGCCGCCCGCCGGACCCGTGCCGGTCGGCGGCCTCGGCGAAGCGGCCCACCAGCGCGGCGGTGTCCATCCGCGCGTTCAGCTCGTCGTAGCGGGCGGCGATGCCGTCGTAGGCCGCCAGCGTCTCCTCGACGTGCGACATGCGTGCCTCCGGTCGAGAGCGGGGAGACCGCGCCGGGCCACGGGCCCGGCGCGGTCGCCGAACAGACCTACCAGATGAACCACGCCTGCCGGTTGATCCGACGGCCGGTGACGCGGCGCAGCAGCTTCCTCATGGAGATCACCTCCCTTCCGTGACGAACCGCTGGTGGTCAGGTGTGGCTTGCGGTACGCCGCAGCTCGAAGGGCGGCGGGGTGATGATGCCCTCGACGTGGGGCCGTCCCCCCCCGCGGCGAACCTCCAGGCGCGCGTCGTGGGTCAGGGCGGCGAGCAGGTCGGCGGCCAGGCTCTGGGCGACCGACGCCCCGGCGCAGGTGAACGGGCCGCCGCCGAAGGGCAGGTAGGGCCCGCGGGGTTCGGAGCCGTCCCACCGGCCGGGCCGGAACCTGGCGGCCTGCGGCCAGTGCCGCTCGTCGCGGTGCAGCAGGTACGGGCAGACGGCCACGCTCTCGCCCGGCTCCAGCGGTACGCCGCCGACCCGGTGGGCCCGGCGTACCGGACGGCCGAGCAGCCACGCGACCGGCCAGAGCCGCAGCGACTCGCGTACGGCCGAGCCGGCGGGCACCTGGGCCAGATCGACGTCGTGGGCCGCCGCCTCCAGCAGCGCCCAGGCGACCACATGGCCCACCGGCGCGACCGAGGTGCGGAACAGCAGCAGGTACACCTGCGCGACGTGCTCGGCGGGCGTGCCGGGCGGGGTGGCGCCCAGCACCGCGTCCAGCAGGTCGCCCGGCGGATCGCCCTGCTGATCACTCGGCTGATCGCCCGGCAGGTCGGCGGTTCGCGGGGTGGCGCGGCGGTGGCGTGCCTCGGCGGCGATCGTGCGTACCACGCGGGCCCACAGGGCGCGCCGCGACAACCGCGCGAGCCGGCCGCCGGGCCGGATCAGGACCTCGCGCCGGACGACGTACGCCATCAGCTCCCGCAGCGCGGGCGAGCTGTCCGGCCGCAGCAGGGCGCCGGCCAGGAACCGGTGGACGGCGGCGCGCCCGGCGTCCGGCCACGCGCTGACCTCCCCCAGCTCCGCGACGACGGCGGGCAGCCGCTCGCGGTGGGCGGCCACGTGGGCGCGCAGCGTCGTACGAGCCGCCCGCCCGATCGCCACCTGGGTCGCCCGCGGCCCCAGCACTCCCCCGCCGACGTGGAAGAAGCCGGACACGTCGTCGTAGTCGCCCGCGTCGTCGTGCAGGACGCGCAGAGCCTCGGCGGGGTCGGCCACGCACAGTGCCCCGTCGTCAGGAAGCCGGAACACCGGCCCCCGCTCGCGGGCCGCCCGTTCCACGAACCCCAGCGGGTCGCGACGGTACTCCCGGGCCGCCCCGATCGCCCACGGCCGTCCCTCGCCGGGCACGATCCGATCCGGTTCCCCAACCGTCGTCATCCCCACCTGCCCCATGCCATCCGTGAATCGGGTGTACACGCAGGCGGCGCAGGTGCGCCCCGCCAGGAGAACGGCGTCGCCCGCCCATACCGGACCGGCGACACAAAACCAGGAACAGCCCGCAGTGTATAGCTAAGAACTCCCGTTCCTGGTTATGAAGTGATCTATGGGAAAAGTGTGATCATATTGACAAATATGGTCATAATCGCCCTAATGACCGGTGAGTGGACCAGGCGGGTTCACCTCTGCGGGGCGCTCGGGGTCAGGAAGTCGCCGACGAGGCGTTCGTAGCGAGCGCGGTCCACGTTCCACGCCTCCGTGTGCGCGCCCTGCTCGAACGGCTCGAACCGGATCTCCCAGCCCAGCCGCCTGCCCACGGCCACGAGACCGTACGCCTCCTGGATCGGGTGCTCGGTGTCGGGGACGGTGTGGATCAGCAGGAGCGGCGGCCGGGTCCGCGGCGGATGCCGGATCAGGCTGAGCCTGTCCGGGTCGACGCCGGTACGCCACCGGGCGACCTGGTTCGCAAGGCTCCCGATGAAGGCGGGCGCGTGGAAGTTCCTGGCGCCCTGTTCGGCGGTCATCCCGAGGTCGATCATGGGCGCGTCCATGACGACCCGGTCGACCAGTCCCGCCAGCGGTGACCGGCCCAGGAACTGCCCGATGACCTGGCCGCCCATCGAGGTGCCGTACAGGACGAACCGGCGGGCGCCCATCGTCCGCGCCTGGCGCAGGGCGGCCTCCAGGTCGCGCCATTCGGAGTCGCCCAGGTGCAGCAGCCCGTCGGGCGAGGGCGGGGCGCCTTCGTCGTTGCGGTAGCTGATGTCCAGGAACGGCAGCTCCAACCGGTGCACGACGGGCAGGACCTTCAGCTCGGCCTTGCGCCGCCCGTTCTGGCCGTGGACGGCGACGACCCAGGTGTCGCCCTTGCCGGGCACGTACCAGGCCGGCGCGGGCCCCAGCTCGGTGGGCACCATGATCTCCGTGTAGCCGATCCCCCAGGCCACCTGGGGATCACCGGGGGGCACGTTGCCGAAGTAGCCGGGCGTGCCCACCGAGGGCGTCGAACCGCGCAGCACCTTGCGCGTCACCCGGCCGGGCGCGCGGGACACGATGTCGCCGAGCATCGCGTACGAGCCGGTCCACTCCAGCCAGTACGTGCCCGGCTTCCCGGTCTCCGGCGTCTGCGCGAGCGTCACCAGGTCACCCCGTACGGCCAGGACCTCGGCGTTGCCGGTGCCGTAGTGGACGACCCCGATCGACTGCTCGCTGCCGAACCAGGCCCCGATCCCCGTCGCCGCGACCAGGACCACGACGACCGCCAGGCCCGTGATCCACACCCACCGCCGTCGTCCGTTCCTGGACACCATCGAAGCCCCTCCCCGTCGCGTCCTGACGTATACACAGTAAACCACAGACGTTTACGGCGTATACATCAGAACGTACGATGACCGGAGAGGGGCATTTCCGTGCAGGGGGGCCGAGCTCCCCCGCACGGACGGTTCTAGGTCAGCGGCACCGCCCGGTTCAGGGCGGGCGGGGTCACCGGCCCCTGCCGCAGGTAGGCGCGCATGGCCTCGTAGTCGCGCTCGCCGCGCACCGCGTCGGTGTACCCGGCGAAGGCGCTGTAGCCGTCGGCGCCGATCAGCGTGTACGCCAGCGCCGCGAGCCGGTACGTCCTGCCGGTGTCGAGCGGCTGCCCGTTGACGATCACGTCGGCGGGGTTGATCCGGTCCCCCACGGGCTTGTTCGCGGAGTAGGAGAAGCGCACGTTCCCGGACACGGCCAGCGGGGCGAACTTCACGGTGCCGTCGGCCTGCGTCTGCCACTGCTGCTCAAGGGCCTGCTCCACCTGCGCGCCCGTGACCGAGACGGTGAGCACCGGGTTGGCGTAGCCCCACGCCGCCCACGACTCGCCCATGAGCACCTGGCCGTCGCTGTCGGCGGGGTTCGTGCCCTTGGCGAACTTCAGGTCGCCGCGCAGCGAGTTGGAGCCCTTGGCCGGCGCCACGGCCACCATGGCCAGGTCGGCCTTGCCGCCCGGGGTCTGCTGCGAGTCGAAGTACGCCACGTCGGCCACGGTGTTGCCGAGCGTGCTCTGCCCGGTGGCGTCGCGCGTCCTGGTGAGGTCGCCGGTGATGGTCCCGTACGGCTTGGCGTAGGTCTCCTTCTGCTTGGCGTTCCAGTAGTCGACCAGCTTGACCATGGTGGGGTCGGGGGCGATGTCGCGGGTCACGGGGTGGTTGGCCGCGGTGGTCTCGGACCTGATGACGTCACGGGTACGCCGGTCGAGCTTCAGGTTGACCTCGCTGATGAGGCGGCCGTGGTTGGCGGCCTCGACGACCGGGCGGGGGTTGCCGGCCGGGTCGGGGATCGAGCAGTTGAAGTACCAGTGCCAGTGGCCCGTGACGATGGCGTCGATGTCGGGCGAGGCGTTCTTGGCGAAGTCCCAGATGGGCCCGGCCTTCTGGTCACCGCAGCCGGTGTAGTCCTCCCCGGCCTTGCCGCCCTCGTGCACGTTGGCGACGATGGCCTTGACGCCGCGCTTCTTGAGGATGGCGGCGTACTTGTTGGCCGTCTCCACCAGCGGCAGGTTGTCCAGCGCCGGCTGGTAGGAGGTGGAGCCGTCCACCGTGGTGGGCGTGGTCAGGTTGATGAACCCGACGGGGATGCCCTGGAAACGCTTGATCACGTACGGCGGGAGCACCGGTTCGGTGTCGCCCTTCCGGGCGATGTTGGCCGTGGAGATGGTGAAGTCGGCGCCGGCGAACTGCTTGCCGTCGGAGTCGGCGAAGCAGCTGTCGAGCCCGATCTCGCCGAAGCACTCGCCCTTGCCCATGTGGTCGCGCAGGAACCCCAGGGAGCGGTCCAGCTCGTGGTTCCCGACCGCGGTGAACTCCACCTTGATCTTGTTCAGGAACTCGATCGTGGGCTCGTCGGCGTGGTACGACACCTCGGTCGGCCAGCCGCTGAAGTTGTCACCACTGGCGAACGTGACCGTGTTCTCACGTCCCTGCCGGAGCCTGTTCAGGTGTGCCGCCACGTACGGCGCGCCGCCCACCACCAGGGTGTTGCCCTGCGGGTCCTTGATGGTGCCGTCGGTGGCGTTGCTCTGCGGGGTGATGTAGCCGTGGAAGTCGGTCAGGGACAGCAGTTGCACGTCCACGGGCTTCGGCTGGGCCAGTGCCGGCGGTGAGGCTGTTGAGGCCAGAGTGACGCCTAAGGCGACAACTATCCACTTGCGGAACGAAGACATACATACTCCTCGATAGGTGATACAGCGGGATAAAAGGGTTGCGGATCAGCCCTTCGAGCCGGTGAACGCGATCCCGGCGATCAGCTGCCGTTGCATGACCACGAAGAGAACGATCACGGGCAGCGAGGCAACGACGGACCCGGCGAAGAGGATCGGGTAGTTGGTCAGGTACTGGCCGCGCAGGGAGGCCAGCCCGGCGGAGAGCGTCATCATCTCCGGGTCGGTGTTGACCACCAGCGGCCAGAGCAGGCTGCTCCAGGACCACATGACGGTCAGCAGCCCGAGCGCCAGCAGGCCGGGCCGCACCAGCGGGAGCATGATCCACCAGTAGATCTGCAGCGGGTTGGCGCCGTCCAGGCGCGCCGCCTCGTCCAGCTCCTTGGGCAGGGTCTTGAAGAACTGCCGCAGCAGGAACGTGCCGAAGGCCCCGAAGACCCCTGGGGCGATGAGCGCCTGGAGGGTGTCGAGCCAGCCGAGCTCCTGCATGATCTGGTACCGCGGGAGCAGGAACAGCTCGCCCGGCACCATCAGCACGGCCAGGAACAACATGAAGACCGCCCCGCGCCCGGGGAACTCCAGCCGCGCGAACGCGAAGGCCGCCAGCGAGCACAGCAGCAGCTGCCCGGCGGTCACCGCCACGGTGACGATCACGGTGTTGAGGAACTGCCGCCCGAGCGGCACGGTCCGGAACACGTCGGCGAAGTTGTGCCACTGCCAGGAGGGGGCCACCGTGGGCGGCACCCGCATCGACTCGGTCATCGTCTGCAGCGAGACGACGAGCTGCCAGACGAACGGCATGATCATGATCAGCCCGCCGACGAGCAGCACGGCGTGCACGATCCAGCGCCTACTCATAGTGGACCCACCGCCTCTGCAGCCTGAACTGGACGGCGGTCAGCAGGAGGATCAGCGCCAGCAGCACCACCGCGATCGCGGCGGCGTAGCCGCGGCTGTTCTGCACGAAGCCCTGCTCGTAGAAGAGGTAGACGATCGTGCGGCTGCCCGCCAGCGCCGGGCTCTTGATGTCGATCATGAGGTAGACCAGGTCGAACACCTGGAGGGCGTTGATCAGCGTGATCACCATGACGAAGAACGTGGTGGGCGTGAGCAGCGGCAGCGTGATGCGGAAGAACTGCCGCAGTTTGCCCGCGCCGTCGATCGAGGCGGCCTCGTAGTAGTGCTTGGGGATCCCCTGCAACCCGGCCAGGAACAACACCGCGTTGTAGCCGAGCGAGGTCCAGATCCCGACCACCGCGACCGCGTAGATCGCGAAGTCGGGGTCGGACACCCAGTAGGGCCCGTCGATCCCCACCTGGGCGAGCAGGTAGTTGATCAGCCCGAAGTCGCCGTTGTACAGGTAACGCCAGGTCAGGCCGACGGCCGCGGGCATGGTGACCACCGGCAGGAAGTACAGCGTGCGGTAGAAGCCGAGCCCGCGCAGCCCCGGGACGTTGAGCAGCGCCGCGATCACGATCGACAGCGGCACCCCGATCAGCACGAGCACGGAATAGAGCAGCGTGTTGCGCAGGGCGCCGATCATCTCCTCGTCGCCGAGGAGCTCGGCGAAGTTGTCGAGGCCCACCCACGTCTGCCCGCCGAACACGCCGGACTCGGTGAAGCTGAGATAGAGCGTCTGGACGATCGGCCACAGGTAGAACACGGCCAGCCCGAGGGCCATGGGCGCGATCAGCCCGTACCCCCAGAGCCAGTCGCGCCGCGCGGGCCGCCCCGGCGGGGCCGCCGCCTTGGCGGCGGCCCGTTCCTCGGTCAGCACCATCGGCTACTCCTTGGCCAGGATCTCGTTCATCTGCGTGGCGATCTCCTTGGCCGCGTCCGCGGTCGCCCGCTTGCCCGCCCAGGCGTCGGCCAGGACCTTGTTCTGCACGTCCTGCCACTTGGCGGTGTCGAGGGAGACGGGGTACGGCACGCCGTTCGGGATCGAGGCGTCGAACGTCTCCTTCAGGCGGTAGTTCGGGAAGGCGTTGAACCAGCCGTCCTGGGTGCCCGCCCGGGAGGAGACCGAGGCGCCGCCGGAGTCGCTGAGGATCTTCTCTGCCTCCTCGGAGGAGAGGAACGTGGCGAACTCCAGGCTCTCGGCCGGGTGCTCGCTCTTGGCCGAGACGGAGTTGGCCAGGCCGAGCAGGATGACGGCCTCCTGCACCGGCCCCTTGGGCAGCGGCGCCACGTCGACCTTGTCGCCGCGCTCGGTGTTGGCCTTGAACGTGGTGGCGAGCCAGGAGCCGCCGTAGTACATGCCGTACTTGCCGGTCATGAACAGCTGTATGGGGTTGGTGTCGGTGGTCACCTGGACGGGCGGCGCGACCTTGTCCTTGTTGATCATGTCGGTCCAGAACTCCAGGCCCTGGATGGAACCGGGCTCGTCGAAGCCCGACTTCTTGCCGTCGGCGGAGATGACGTGGCCGCCGGCCTGGATCATCGTGGGGTAGAAACCGCCCTGGTCCCACAGGGGGGCCAGCAGGCCGTACTGCTTCTTGGCCGGGTCGGTCAGCTTCTTGGCGGCGGCCTTGAGGTCGTCCCAGGTCCAGTCGGCGGTCGGGTACTTGACGCCGGCCTTGTCGAAGAGCTCCTTGTCGTACCAGAGCACGGGGACGCCGACGTCGCGCGGCAGGCCGTACAGCTTTCCGTCGTAGCGGTAGCCGTCCACGATCGCCTGCGGGAAGGCGCCGACGTCGGCGTTGTCGATGGGGGCGATCACGCCGCCCTTGGCGTACATGCGGACGTTGAGGCTGTTCATCCAGAAGACGTCGGGGGCCGCGCCGCCGCTGGCCGCGGTCTGGAGCTTGGTCCAGTACTGGTCCCACGGGGTGATCTCAAGCTTGACCGTGACGTCGGGGTGCTTCTTCTGGAAGGCGTCGATGATCTTCTGCGTGCTGGGCTGGTCGTTCTTCTCCCAGATCGCGTAGCTGATCGTGACCTTTCCGGGCTTGGTGCTGGTGGTGTCGCTGCCGGAGCCACAACCGGCCACGGTCATCGCCAGGGCGGCGGCCAATGCCATACGCAGGCGCATGGGGATTTCCTTTTCTCTAGATGCCGTCTCGTCCGCAAGCCGTCTGCGAGCCGGAGGACGGCGTCGGGGGGTGGGGGTAAGGGTCTCGATGGGCGTCTCAGAAGCCGGTGTTGGTGAAGCCCGTCCTCGCCACGACGTCGGCGTATCCGTTGACGTCGAAGTCCTCGGCGTAGAAGAGGTGGAATCCGGCGGCGTCGGCGGCGACGGCGGTGCCCGACTGGTCTCCGGCCGTGTTCGGGTTCATGCGCTCGCAGGGGAACCGGCCGGTCGTCGTCCCGTCGGCGTTGAAGCCGCGGGCGTACACCTCGTAGGAGCGGCCGCTGTTCCACATGTCGGATTCGGTCCAGCCGACGACGAACCGCCCGGAGTCGTCGACGGCGACGGACGGCGATCCCTGGACCGCGCACCGGTCCGCCGTTCCGACCTTCCCGCAGAGCGGCGGGTACTCCTTGCCGCCGTCGGAGACCGTGTTCGGCGCGAACTTCCCGTACGCGACGGGGGTCTCCGCGAACCGCCCGCCCAGGGAGGGCGTGAGTCCCCGCATCCGGACCCGCCACACGGTCGTCACGTCGCCGCCGGTGACCGCCACGTTGTCGCTCCAGACGACGACGCTCTCGCCGCCCGGGGTCGTCGCCACCGCGGGGGCCAGGTGCTGGCCGGCCGCGTTGGTGTTGATCTTCGTGGCGGGCGCGACGGTCGTGCCGGTGGCCGAGATCCGCCTGCCGTACACGTCGGGGGCCTGCTGCCAGACCACGGTCGCGGTGCCCGCGCCGTCGACGGCCACGTCCGGCCGGTCCCCCGTGGCCACCTGGAGCGGCCCGAAGGTCCGGGAGGTCAGGGAGGCGTAGCCGGCCGCGCGGACCGTCCCGGTCGGCGCGTCCTCCCAGACCACCGTGAACCCGCCGTCGCCCCGGACCGCGATCCTCGGCCGGGTCTGGTCGCCGCTCCACTGCGGGTTGTTCGCCCAGACCGCCGCGCTCAGCGTGCCCGACGGCGAGAGCCGTCGCACCGCGATGTTGTGCTCGCCCCGGCAGTCGCCGTCCTCGGCCCAGGCGACGTAGGCGTTGCCCGCGTCGTCGACGCCGGCCGACGGCTGCACGTGGTTCCAGCCGGTGGCGCAGCCGACCCCGCCCATCGAGACCTTCACGGGGCCGGTCACCGGCTGCCCGTCGCGGTAGATGCGCGCGTAGACCTCGGTGCCGTCGACCGAGGTACGGTCGCGGTCGTCCTCCCAGGTCACCGCCGTGTACCCGGCGCGCATGGCGGCCGCTCTGGGCGCTCGCTGGTCGTCGGGGCCGTTGGCGGCCATCTGCAGCCCGGCCCGCGGGTAGGCCGCGGGGACGAACTTGATCACCTCGTCGAGCATGGCGGTGAAGTCCGCGTCGTAGGCCGCGTAGACCGCCGCGTCGTCGATGCGGACGAAGGAGTCGTCCGAGGCGGTCAGGGAGCCGCGGTTGAGGTTGTGGGAGCCGGTGTAGGCGTAGCGCCGCTGGGCGCCGCCCGCCGCCGCCGACGGCCCGTCCACCAGGATGATCTTCGAGTGGAGGCCGTCGGCCTCGCAGGTGCCGCCGGCCGGGTAGCGGCAGCCGCCGGGCCGGTAGGTGTTCACCACGATCCCGCCCTTCGCGAGCTCCTGAGCGGTCGCGACCGTCTGGTTGCCCTCGGAGACGAGCACCTGGACGGTGCACCCCTGCTGCTTCTTCGCCTTGAGCTCGGCGATGACCAGCGGCCGGTCCGTGGCGAACTGCGACTGCACCACGCGGATCGTGCCGGGGCAGCCCACGTCGCGGATCATGGCCGCGACCAGGTCGGCGCTGCCGTACGTGGCCTGGTCGTAGGCGGTGTCGCGGGGCTCCATCCACACCGTGACCTTGCCGCTGGTGGCGGTGAACGGCGCCCGCCACGTGGTCCGCACCCGGGAGACCAGCGTGTCGAACACCTGCCGGTAGCCCTCGGCCAGCCCGGCGTCGCCCGAGCTGATCAACATGTTCTGGTGGAGGCCGTTCTCGGGGCTGAGGTTCTGCGAGCTCTGTACGACCACGTCGGTCCTGCCGTCCGTGAGCCGGCTGAACACGAAGAACTTGTGGTGGTTGATGTCGGTGTCCGGGCCGTTGCAGCCCATGTCGCACAGCGTGACGGGCACGCCGGCGGCGGCCAGCTCGTCGAGCAGCGGGTCGTGATCGGACCCCTCGGACACCACCTGTACGTCGACCCCGCGGGCGTGGGCCGCCACGAGCTTGTCCTTGACGACCCGGAGTTCCAGCACGTACGTCGCCACGCGCAGGGTCGAGCCGGACTCGGCCAGGTCGATCAGGCCCAGCAGCCTGGTCAGCAGGGAGCCGTCGAGGGTTCCGTCGACGCTGGGCACGCTGAAGTGCGCCGATAACTCGGGGGTCGCCGCTTGCGCCGGAGTGATCATGCCGAGCAGGCAGGACAGGCCGGCCAGGATGACGGACAGGCGTTTGATCATGCTTGCCTCTCTCCACTGAGGTTGCGCCGGATGTCGCGGGTCCAGGCCGCCACCTCGGCCTCGGTCTCCGCCCGTTCCCTGGGCCAGCCCTTCACGTCCGGCCGCGTCTGCCACGGCTCGGGGCCGGTCTCCTTGCGGTACTCCACGCCCAGCGCGGCGAGCCGCCGCTCGTGGTGGCGCAGGCGTGCGATGAGGTCGTCGAAGTCGCCGCCCCGGGGGCTCCACACGACCTCGGCGAAGGCCGACAGCCGGGGGAAGGCCATGTAGTCGAGCGCGCGGGGCGAGTCGATGTGCTCGGTCCAGAGGTTCGCCTGGGCGCCGAGCACGTGACCGGACTCGGCCTCCGTGAGCTCGGGCGGCACCGGTTCGAAGGCGTAGACGTCGCGCAGCGAGATCACGCTGCCGATCGGGACCGGCTCGTCGGGCCGGTCCGACTGCCGGAAGTCGAGGTAGACCTGCGTGAACGGGCAGGTGATCACGTCGTGCCCGGCCCGCGCCGCCGCGACCGCGCCGTACGTCCCGCGCCAGGACGCCACCGTCGCGCCCGGCGGCAGGCCGCCCTCGATGATCTCGTCCCAGCCGAGCAGGCGTCGCCCGCGCGCCGTCAGGTGGTCGGAGAACCGGTGGATGAACCAGCTCTGCAACTCCTCCTCGTCACGCAGGCCGAGCTCGCGGATACGGCGCTGGGCCGACGGGCTCTCCCGCCACTGTGTCTTGGGGCACTCGTCGCCGCCGACGCAGACGTACTCGCCGGGGAAGATCTCCATGACCTGGTCGAGCACGTCCCGGTAGAAGGCGAGCGTGGCCTCCTCGACGTTGAGCACATTGGGAGAGACGCCCCACCCGGTGGCGACCTCCAGGCGTTCGTCGAGGTTGCCCAGCTCCGGATAGGCCGCGATGGCGGCCTGCGAGTGGCCGGGCAGCTCGATCTCGGGCACCACGGTGACGAACCGGTCCGCCGCGTACGACACGATCTCGCGCAGGTCCTCCTGCGTGTAGAAGCCGCCGTGCGGACGGCCGTCGAACAGGCCGTGCCGGCGGGCGCCCCGGGGGCTCTCCCGTCGCCAGGCGCCGATCTCGGTCAGCTTGGGATGGCCCGTCACCTCCAGCCGCCAGCCCTGGTCGTCGGTGAGGTGCAGGTGCAGCACGTTGAGCTTGTGCGCGGCCAGCAGGTCGATGTACCGCAGCAGGTCGGGCTTCGGCAGGAAGTGCCTGGCCACGTCGATCAGGCAACCGCGCCAGCGGAATCTCGGCCGGTCCTCGACCGTGACCGGGGCGAGCAGCCAGTCCCGTTCGCCGACCGCGCCGCTGCGGAAGGCCGCGGGCGGGAGGAGCTGGCGCAGGGTCTGCGCGCCGTAGAACGCGCCCGCCGCGTCACCCGCCTCGACGCGCACCCCGTCGGGGCGTACGGCCAGGCTGTAGGACTCGGGGCCGAGCCCGGCCGCCAGCGTGAACTCGATCGCCCCGGCACCCGGCTCCCCAGGCGGCAGCGGCAGGCCGGTCACCGGGAACAGCGCGCCGCGCAGCCAGCCCTCCACCCGCGACAACTCGGGAGGCGCGGCGATCACTGTGTCCGCGGTGAGGACGAAGGGCTCCGCGCCGTCTCGGGTGAGATGAACGGGTCGTGGCAGCAGCAAATCAGATCCCTGAGGAGTTGGGGGGTCGGCGGCCGTCCGGCCCTGCGAGCATGGCGGGGACGGACAGGAGTGCTTACGTCGCGGTCGGCCGACGCCGTAGCATGGCGCGCCCGCACGGGACCGGGGGCAGGACGAGGCGGAGGGCGCAGGCATGGACGCCCGACCCAAGGAATCGCCCACGGTCAAGCCTCATGATCTGGCCTCTTTTCTGAGAGTGACCGCCTCGCTGAGGATTTATGATGGAGTTCACCATTAAGATTCGTCAAGAAGGGTTATCAGTGACGCTCTCCGTGACCGGCGGCGACCTTCAGCGGCTGCGGCGGCTGAACGCGCTGGCCGCGCTCGCCGCCCTTCGCGCCGGGGGTCCGGCGACGCTGACCCAGCTCGCCGAGCGCGCCGACCTGGCCAGAGCCACGATCAAGGTGGTGATCCAGGACCTGATGGAGCTGGGCTGGGTGGTCCAGATGGATCCCAGCGGCGGGGAGAAGGGCAGGCCGGCGCGCCGCTACCGGTTCCGCGCGGAGGCGGGCCGGGTGCTCGGGCTCGACATAGGAGCACACAAGGTGCTCGCGGTCGTGGCCGACCTGGACGGCAACGTCCTGCACACCACACGCGAGCCGGTCACCCCCGAGCAGCCGCGCGCCGAACGGCTGGCCGCCGTGGACCGGGCCGTCGACGCCTGCCTGACCGGCTCGGGCACCTCGGCCCCCGACATCTGGATCGCGGTCGCCGGCAGCACGGGCTACATCGACCTGCACGGACACGTCGTGCTCTCGCGGGCCATCCAGGACTGGTCGGGCGTGCCGCTGGCCGACCACCTCGAACAGCGGCTCAGGTGCACGGTCCTCGTGGAGAACGACAGCAGGCTGGCCGCCCTCGCCGAGTGCCGCAGAGGCGTCGCCCGCGACACCCGGAACATGATCTTCCTACACGTCGGCCGGCGGGCCGGGGCGGCCGTCGTGCTCGACGGCGTCCCCCTGCGCGGCGGCGGGGGCGCGGCGGGCGAGATCGGCGTGCATCCGCTGTTCAACGTGGGCGGGCTGCTGCAGGCCGTCCCCTCCGTGGAGCCCGGCACGCCGCCCGACGCGGTCGCGGGAGCGGTGTTCGAGGCCGTCCGGCGCGGCGACGACGAGGCGCGCCGGGCCGTCCTGCGGTACGTGAAGGTGCTCGCGCTGGCCACCACCGCGATGGCCCTCACCGTCGACCCCGACCTGGTGGTGCTCGGCGGCGGTTTCTCCCGGTCGGCCGACGTGCTGCTGGAGCCGCTGCGCGGCGAGCTGGAGACGATGTGCCTGCGCGCCCCGGAGTTGCGGGCCTCCGTGCTGGGCGAGGAGTGCGTGGCGGTCGGGGCCGTCTGCCACGGCGTCGAGCACCTGTCCACGATGCTCTTCAACCCCGAGGTGGGCCCGCTGACCGCGGTTGCCCCGCCGCGTTAATGGTGTAGCTCACCGTATCTCATGACCCTTGACAGAAGGAGTACTGCGCCGCACTATCTTCACCACTAACTTTATTCCTAAAGAAAGTCCTCTCACATGGCAGGCACGGACCGCGGCGACCTCACCAGGACGGCGATCCTCGCCCTCCTGGGCACGGTCGGCCCGTTGAGCCGCAGCGAGATAGCCCGCGAGTTGGATCTCAGCCCGGCCACCGTCACCCAGCTCACCAAGGAGCTCATCGGGCACGGGATGCTGGAGGAGCTGGACCTCAAGCCGTCGCGCGGCGGCCGTCCGGCCCAGCGGCTCGGGGTGGTGGGCAGTGCCGGGCGGGCGCTCGGGGTCAAGGTGACGGCCGACCACCTGGTGCTGGTGGACGTACGGCTCGACGGCGAGGTGCTGGGGTCGTGGGAGACGCCGCACGACCCGGCCGCGCCCGACGCCCTCGACCGTCTGGCCGCCGCGGTGGAGTCGGTGGTGCGGGAGCTCTCGGCGGGGCCGCCGCTGCTGGGCGTCGGCGTCGGGGTGCCGGGCAGCGTGGAGGACCAGGCGGTCGGCACGGTCAGGGCCCCGACGCTCGGCTGGCAGGCGATGCCGGTGGGCGAACGGCTGCGCCGCCGGCTCGACCTGCCCGTCCTGGTGGAGAACGACGTCAACGCCCTGGCCGCGGCCGAACGCCTGTACGGCCGGGGGCGTACGCACCGGGACTTCCTCGTCCTGACGATCGGGCGCGGCGTCGGCGCGGCCATCGTCGCGGACGGCCGCGTCTACCGGGGCGCCCGGGGCGGCGCGGGCGAGTTCGGCCACCTGCCGGTGGACCCGCAGGGCCCGCCGTGCGGCTGCGGCGCGCGGGGCTGCCTGGAGGCGTTCGTCGGATCCGCCGGCCTGCTCGCCGCCGCCCACGCCAGGACGACCGGCCGCACGCCCGGTACGGAACCGCCGGCCACCCGCGACCCGCTGGGCGCGGTGGCCGCGCTCGGCCGGGCCGCCAGGGGCGGCGACGCCGACATCCGCGCGGTGTTCGCCGAGGCCGGCGCGATCCTGGGCCGGGCCACGGCGGGGCTGATCAACGTGGTGGACCCCGAGGTCGTGGTGGTGCTCGGCGAGGGCACGGCCGAGTGGCCGCTGTGGCGGACCGGGTTCGAGCCGGCCCTGCGGGCGCAGTTGTACCCGGGGCGGCGCGACATCTCCGTCGAGGTGGAGAGCTGGGACGACACGAGCTGGGCCCAGGGAGCGGCGGCGCTGGTGCTGGCCACCCCGTTCGACGCCGCCGGGGCGGCCGGCGAGCAGGGCCGCCTGGTCCGCGCCCGCCTGATCGGAGCCGCCTCGTGAGCGTACGGCAGGCCCTCCCCGACGCCTCGCCCGCGCCACGGGCCACCCACCAGGCCCCCAGGCGGTCCGGCAGGTGGCGCTACGCCGGCACGGTCGCGGTGTTCCTGCTGCCGAGCCTGATCCCGCTGACCCTCTACACGCTGATCCCGATGGTCGGGTCGTTCTGGACCAGCCTCCACGAATGGGACCTCATCACCGACATGCGGTGGGTGGGGCTCGGCAACTACGTCGAGCTGATCGGCGATCCCGACACCAGGGCCGCGTTCCTGCACACGTTGTCGTTCATCGCCGGCTACCTGCCGCTCGTCTACCTCGGCGGCCTGGGCCTCGCGGTGCTGCTCAACCGGGCGATGCCGGCGCGCGCCCTGCTGCGCGGCGTGTACTTCCTGCCGGTGATCACGAGCTGGGTGGTCGTCGCGCTGATGTGGAAGTGGCTGCTCAACCCGGCCAGCGGCGTCGTCAACTGGGCGCTCGGCCTGGTCGGCGTGAGCGGGCCCGGCTGGTGGACCGATCCGGACTGGGCGATGCCGTCGATCATCCTCGCCTCGGCCTGGAAGGACCTGGGGTTCGTGATGATCATCCTGCTGGCCGGGTTGCAGGCGATCCCCCGCGAGTACCAGGAGGCCGCCATGGTGGACGGCGCCACCGCCTGGCGCAGGTTCCGGCACATCACGCTCCCGCTCCTGTCACCCTCGACGTTCTTCGTGGTGGTGATCTCGCTGATCAACGGCTTCCAGGTGTTCGACCAGGTCAAGATCATGACGGGCGGCGGGCCGGGCGGCGCGACGCAGGTGGTGGTCTCGCAGATCTACGACCTCACCTTCCGCTACGGCAGGGCGGGCGCCGCCTCGGCGCTGTCCTGGCTGCTGTTCGCGTTCGTGCTGCTCGTGACGGTCGTGCAGATCAGGGGCCAGAAGCGGTGGGTCACGTATGGGTAAGGTCCTCCGTCTCCTTCTGGTCGGCCTCGGCACGCTGGTCATGTTGTTCCCGTTCGCCTGGGCGGTGATCACCTCGATCACGCCGAGCGACGCCGTCCTGGCCGTGCCGCCCGACTTCACGCCCGAGGGCGCCAGTTTCGACGCGTACGGCCGGCTGCTGGAGACGTTGCCGTTCTGGCGGATCGTGCTCAACAGCGCGTGGATCGGCGCGGCGTCCACCGGGCTGCAACTGGTCACCAGCGCGATGGCGGCCTACGCGTTCGCCCGGCTGCCCTTCCCGGGGCGGGGCGCGTTGTTCGCGGTCTACCTCACGACGCTGATGATGCCGCTGCCGGTGCTGGTCGTGCCGCTGTTCATCGAGATGCGCACGTTCAACCTGGTGGACACCTACTTCGCGCTGCTCGCGCCGACGATCGCCTCGGCGTTCGGCGTGTTCCTGCTGCGGCAGGCCGTCAACCAGGTGCCGCGCGAGTTCGACGAGGCGGCCGTGCTGGACGGCGCCGGACATTTCCGCATCTTCGTGCACGTGGTGCTGCCGCTGATCCGGCCGGCCCTGGCCACGTTCGCGATCTTCGGCTTCATGGCGAGCTGGAACAGCTACCTGTGGCCGCTGATCATCATCAAGTCGCCCGAGTTCATGACACTGCCGCTGGGCCTGGCGACCCTGCACGGCCAGTTCACCACCCAGTGGGACGTGGTGATGGCGGGTTCTGTCGTCAGCGTCGTCCCGATCCTCATCCTGTACGTCTTCGCGCAGAAGCACGTCATCGCCAGCGTCGCGCAGAGCGGGCTCAAGTAAAGGAAATCCCCCCATGTCACGACCCATCAGGATCGCTACCGCCGTCGCGGCGGCCGCGTTGCTCGCCACGGCCTGCTCACAGGGATCGGCCACCAAGGGCGCCACCGGCGACGGAGGCGGCGGCAAGGTGACGCTGCGGTACTTCACCTTCTCGGCCGCGCCCGACCACGTGAAGGACCTCGACACGATCGAGAAGGCCTTCGAGAAGGAGAACCCGAACGTCGACGTGGTCGTCGAGACGGCCCCCTTCGACCAGTACTTCACCAAGCTGCAGACCAGCATCGCGGGCGGCACCGCGCCGGACACGTTCGAGCTCAACTACGAGAACTTCGTCACCTACGCCGCCGCCGGCTCGCTGCTCGACCTCACCACGGTGGCCGGCGACGGCGACACCTCGGTGTACGCCCAGGAGTCGCTCAACGCCTTCAAGCGGGACGGCAAGCAGTACGCGCTGCCCGCCTCGTTCTCCACGGTCGTGCTCTTCTACAACAAGGAGCTGTTCAAGGCGGCCGGGGTCGCGCCGCCCACGGCGGACTGGACGTGGGCCGACGAGCAGGCCGCCGCGGCCAAGCTGACCGACAAGAAGAAGGGCGTGTTCGGCGACTTCCAGCCGGTGCAGTTCTTCGAGTTCTACAAGACGCTCAAGCAGGCGGGCGGCGAGTTCCTGTCCGCGGACGGCACGAAGTCGGCGTTCGACAGCCCGCAGGGGGTCAAGGCGGCCGAGTGGCTGGTGTCGAAGGTGGGCAAGACCATGCCGACCGAGGCCGAGATCGGCGGCACCGCCGACTACGACACGAACCTCTTCAAGTCCGGCAAGCTCGCCATGTGGCACAACGGCATCTGGCAGTTCGCGGGCCTGAAGGACGTGCCGTTCGAGTGGGACGTGGTCGTCGAGCCCGGTGACTCGGCCAAGGCCAGCGCGGTCTTCCACAACGCGGTGGCCGCCTCCTCGGCGACCAAGCACGGCAAGGAGGCCTGGGCCTGGGCCCGCTTCCTGTCCGCGTCCGGCACCGCCGCCACCACCCGGATCCAGTCGTCGTGGGAGTTGCCGCCCGTCTCCGACCAGCAGGTGTTGTCCGGCTATCTCAAGGATCCCGTGCCGGCCAACCGCCAGGCCGTCTTCGACTCGCTCAAGTCCATCGCCCTGCCTCCGGTGATCAAGCGCCAGCAGGAGATGCAGGACGCGGTGACCAAGCAGCTCAGCGAGGCGGCGGCCGGGCGCACGTCCGTGGCGGACGCGCTCAAGGCGGCCGCCGCCGACGTCGACAAGCTGCTCGGCTAGCTCTTCCCATCCACGCACCCAGGAGAGATTCGTTGTCCCTCGTCGCGCACAGCCTCGACGTGATCAAGAGATTGCAGGCGCCGTCCGGGGCCTATCCGGCCTCGCCCACCTTCTCCGCCTACCGCGGCTACTCCTGGCTGCGCGACGGCGCGTTCATCGCCGAGGGGGTGAGCAGGCACGGCGACGTGTCCGGCGCGGACGCCTTCCACGCCTGGTGCGCGCGGGTCGTCGGTGACCGCGCGGGCCAGGTCGACGTACTGGTGTCCCGGGCGGGGCGCGGCGAGGCGGTCCCGGTCGCGGACATGTTGCCGACCCGGTTCACCCTGGACGGCGTGAACGGCGACGACGACTGGTGGGACTTCCAGCTCGACGGGTACGGCACCTGGCTGTGGGCGCTGCGCGAACACACCGTCCGGCACGGCCGGGCGGTCCCCGGCGTCGAGAAGGGCGTCCGGACGGCGGCCCGCTACCTGACCGCGTTCTGGCAGCTGCCCTGCTACGACTGGTGGGAGGAGCACGTCGAGCACCGCCACGTGGCCACGCTCGGCGCGGTCCACGCGGGCCTGCGGGCCGCCGTCGCGCTCGGCGTGCTGAGCGCGACGGAGTCGGCCGCGGCGGCCGAGGCCGTCGCGGGCATCGCGGACCTCGTGGCGCGCGAGGGCGTCGCCGAGGGCTCGCACCTGCGCAAATGGCTGGGCAGCGACGCCGTGGACGCGAGCCTGCTGGCGTGCGTGGAGCCGTTCGGGCTGTATCCGGCCGGGCATCCGGTCGGCGAGGCGACGGTCGCCGAGGTCGAACGGCAACTCGCCCGCGAGGGCGGCGTGTACCGCTACCTGGCCGACACCTTCTACGGCGGCGGGCGGTGGCTGCTGCTCGCCGGGTTCCTCGGCTGGAACCACGCGCGCGCCGGGCGGCGGGCCGAGGCCGCGCGGTACCTGGAGTGGATGGCGGCGCGGGCGACCCCCGAGGGCGACCTGCCCGAGCAGGTGTCCGACCTGCTGCTGGCCCCGGACCGGCGGCAGGAGTGGCTGGACCGCTGGGGACCGGTGGCCACGCCGCTGCTGTGGTCGCACGGCATGTACCTCATCCTCGCCGACGAGTTGGGAGTGACGGCGTGATCAGGCATCGGCCCCACGGATCGGGGCATCCCTACGCGGAGACCGAGGACCAGCGTGTCCCGGCCAGGCCGCTGGCCGGGGAGAGCGTGGAGCTGCGGGTACGCGCGTCCGCGCAGGTCGTCTCCATCGTCTGCGAGTGGGCCGTGGACGGGGCCGCCCCCGTCGAGCTGCCGCTGACCAGGACGGATCCGGGCGGTTCTGCCGCCGCGGTGGACGGCGGGCATCTGGCCGCCGCGCAGGCGCGGGCCACCCGCGCCGCCGCCGGCTCCTGGCGCGTGCGCACACCCGCCCTCCGGGCCGGCAGCCGGTACGCCTACCGCTTCCTGGCCACGACCGGCGACGGCGGCAGCCGGGCGAGCCGCTGGTTCGAGGTGACCGCGGCGACCTGGTCGGAGGCGGGCGGCAAGCTGGAGGTGACGGGCGCCGACCGGATCGTGCCGGGCAGCGTGCGCTGGCTGGCCGACGGCGACGGCATCCTGCGCGTACGGTTCGAGCTGCCGCTGGAGCCGGAAGAGCACGTGGTCGGCTTCGGCGAGCGGTTCGACGCCGTGGACCAGCGGGGTCGTGTCCTGGACGCGGTGGTCTTCGAGCAGTACAAGGCGCAGGGCGCGCACGGGCGCACGTACCTGCCGATGCCGTACGCGATGGTCGTGGGCGGGCCGGGGAGCTGGGGCTGGCACGTCCGGACCTCCCGGCGGACCTGGTACGACGTCGGCGCGGCGCGGCCCGCCGGGATCGTCGTCGAGGCCGAGACCGACGGCGATCCGGTCGTGCGGTTCTACGACGGCGAGCGCCCCGCGGACGTGCTGCGCGACTTCCTCGACGAGGTGGGCCGCCCGGTCGAGCTGCCGTCGTGGGTGTTCCGGCTGTGGGCCAGCGGCAACGAGTGGAACACCCAGGAGCGCGTGCTGGCCGAGATGGACCGGCATCGCGAGCACGGCATCCCCGTGGGCGCGCTGGTCATCGAGGCGTGGAGCGACGAGACGACGTTCACGGCGTTCCGCGGGGCCGCGTACGAGCCGTCCGAGGAGCCCCACAAGCTGGCCGACTACGCCTTCCCCGCGGACGGCCCCTGGCCCGACCCCAAGGGCATGGTGGACGAGCTGCACCGCAGGGACGTCAAGGTGCTGCTCTGGCAGATCCCGCTGCAGAAGACCCGCCCCCATCCCCGCCACCAGGCCGCCGTGGACGCCCGTCAGCTCGTCGAGCGCGGGTACGGCGTGCGCGAGGCCGACGGCCGCCCGTACCGCAACCGGGGCTGGTGGTTCCCGCTCGCGCTCATGCCCGACCTGTCCTCCCAGGAGGTACGCGACTGGTGGACCGCCAAGCGCCGCTACCTGGTCGAGGAGGTGGGGATCGACGGGTTCAAGACCGACGGCGGCGAGCACGCCTGGGGCCATGACCTGCGTTACGCCGACGGGCGTGACGGCGCGGCGGGCAACGGGCTGTTCCCCGTGCACTACGCCCGCGCGTTCGGCGACCTGCTGCGCGAGTGCGGCAAGGCGCCGGTGACGTTCAGCCGGGCCGGGTTCGCCGGGTCGCAGCCGCACGGCGCCTTCTGGGCCGGGGACGAGGACTCCACCTGGGACGCCTTCCGCTCCTCGATCAGGGCCGGGATCACGGCCTCGGCCTGCGGCATCGTCTACTGGGGCTGGGACCTGGCCGGGTTCTCCGGGCCCGTGCCGGACGCCGAGCTCTACCTGCGGGCGGCGGGGGCGGCGGCGTTCATGCCGATCATGCAGTACCACTCCGAGTTCAACCATCACCGCGCGCCGCTCAGGGACCGTACGCCGTGGAACGTCGCCGAGCAGACCGGGGACGAGCGGGTGATCCCGGTGTTCCGGCGGCTGGCCCTGCTGCGGGAGCGGCTGGTGCCGTACCTGGCCGAGCAGGCGCGGACGGCGACCGGCGGCGGCGCGCCGCTGATGCGCGGCCTGTTCTTCGACCACCCGGACGATCCGGCCGTCTGGCGGCATCCCCTGCAGTACCAGCTCGGGGACGCGCTGCTGGTCGCGCCCGTGACCGAGCCCGGTGTCACCGAGACCTCCGTCTACCTGCCCGCGGCCGAGGGCGGCTGGATCGACGTCTGGACCGGGCACGCCCTGGCCGGCGGGCGGACGGTGACGCTGCCCGCGCCCCTCGACCGTCCGCCCGTGTTGTGCGCGGCCGGGCACTGGTCCCGTCTCTCCCGTATGTTCGCCGACTGACAGGAGCACACCCCCATGAGCCGGTTACGGTCGGGCGCCATCGTCATGGTGCTCGCCCTGCTCGCGTCCCTCGTCTCCATCCCCGCCTACGCGCTGGACGGCGTCCACCACAACCCGACCGGAACCGACGACCTCTACTCCGCCGAGCCGACGGAACGTGTCCCCCGCGACCCGATGGCCGGCGACGCGGTCCAGATCAACGCGACGACCTGGCCGATCGAGGCCGGCCAGACCGTCTGGGTCACCTGGACGAAGAACGGCGTGAACCAGACCCCGGTCGGCGCCGCCTGGGACCACAACAACGGCAACAACAGCTACTGGCGGATCAACCTCGGCGCGTTCGCCCGCGGCGACAAGATCTCCTACACGGTCAACGCCGACGTGAACGGCGGCGGGCAGAAGAGCACCGGCCCGTTCGCGTTCACGGTGACCTCGTGGAGCACGGTGACGAACGTGACCGGGTTCGTGAACAACACGACGTCCGTGGACGTCACGACCGGTGACAGCGCGGGGAGCTTCACGCCGAAGATCCGTTTCGCCTTCCCCGCGCTCGACCGGTTCAGCACGCAGATCGCCCCAAGCGGCACAGGTCTCAATATTTCCGGCGTCGCCGGATATACGGTGACGAACTCCGCCAGCACCTTGACGATCTCCGCCCCCTCCCTGGTCCTGAAGATCCAGAAGTCCCCGTACCGGCTGTCGGTCTACAAGGGTGACGGCACGACGCTGATAACCCGCCAGTACGACCCCGCCACCTTCAGGAACATCGGCTGGGCCAGCGACGGCGCCACCACGATCACGAAGATCGAGGACCACTTCATGTCCCCGGCGGGCGAGCGCTTCGAGGGCTTCGGCGAACGCTACGACCGGCTCGACCAGCGCGGCACCGACGTGCACAACTACGTCTACAACCAGTACCGCGACCAGGGCGCCACCCGGCGCACGTACCTGAGCGTGCCGTTCTTCCTGAACTCGGCCGGGTACGGCGTGCACATCGCCGGCACCCGCTACGCGATCTTCAATCTCGGCACGCACCTGAGCGACCTGGCCGGCTTCACCGTGGACACCGGCGGCGGGCTGGACTCGACGCTCGACTACCACTTCTTCGCCGGCACCCCGGCCGAGATCGTGGACGACTACACGGCGGTCACCGGACGGCCGCAGCTCCCGCCGAAGTGGGCGTTCGGGGTGTGGATGTCGGCCAACGAGTGGAACACCCAGGCCGAGGTGAACGCCGAGCTGGCGAACGTGGACACCTACAAGATCCCGCACACCGCGATGGTGCTGGAGCAGTGGAGCGACGAGGCCACGTTCTACGTCTGGCACGGCGCCACGTACACCCCCAAACCAGGCAGCGGCAAGCTGGCGTACGGGGATCTGACGTTCCCGGCGGGCAGCGCCTGGCAGGACCCGAAGGCCATGGTCACCAACGCGCACAGCAAGGGGATCAAGATGATCCTCTGGCAGATCCCGGTGTTCAAGGAGAACTTCGACACCAACCCGCCGACCGCGCCGCAGCAGCACCTCAACGACAAGGCGTACGCGCAGGCGCAGGGGTACGTCGCCAAGAACGCCGTCAACGCCCCCTACCGCATCCCGACCGGCCAGTGGTTCGGCGACAGCATGGTCCCCGACTTCACCGGCACGGCCGCGGCCAACTGGTGGATGAGCAAACGCGACTACCTGATCGACGAGGTCGGCGTCGACGGCTTCAAGACCGACGGCAGCGAGGCGATCTTCGGCAGGGGCACGCAGTTCGCCGACGGCCGCAAGGGCGACGAGATGCACAACGCCTACCCCAACAGCTACACCGGCGCCTACAACTCCTACGTCAAGGGCAAGAACCCCAACGGCACGATCTTCAGCCGGGCGGGCACGACGGGCGCCCAGAGCAGGTCGATCTTCTGGGCGGGCGACCAGAACTCCAGCTTCTCCGCCTTCCAGGAGGCGGTCCGGGCCCAGCTCAGCGCCGGGCAGTCGGGCGTGCCGTACACCGCGTGGGACCTGGCGGGCTTCACGGGCACCTTCCCCAGCGCCGAGTTGTACCTGCGCTCGGCCGCCCAGGCCACGTTCTCGCCCGTCATGCAGTACCACTCGGAGAAGGCCGCTCCCGCCACCTCCGAGGCCCGTACGCCGTGGAACGTGCAGGCGCGGACCGGTGACACGAGCGTGGTGCCCACCTTCCGCAAGTTCGCCGACGTGCGGATGAACCTGATCCCGTACCTCTACACCGAGGCCAAGTCCGCCGCCACGACGGGCGCGCCGATGATGCGGGCCATGAGCTTCGCCTTCCCGGGCGACGCGACGGCGGCTGCGCTGGACCAGCAGTACCTGTTCGGCTCCCAGTTGCTGGTGGCGCCGATCACCACGCAGGGCGCCACCGGCAAGAACGTCTACCTGCCCGCGGGCGAGTGGTACGACCTGTGGAACGGCGGCCGCTTCACCGGGCCCGGCACCAAGACGTACAACGCCGGGCTGGACACGATCCCCGTCTACGCCAAACCCGGCGCGATCGTCCCGCTCAACCTCAACGCCGACTACCAGCTCGGCGGCGAGATCGGCAACAGCGTGGACACGTACACGAACCTGACCTTCAGGATCTATCCGGCCGGATCGACGTCGTACGCCTACTTCGAGGACTCGGCGAACGCCACCCGCACGATCACCTCGGCCGAGAACTGGGCCGGTCACGCGGTGACGGTCACCGTACCCGCGCTCACCACGACCGGCACGTTGCAGGTCGCGAGCACGAAACCGGCGTCGGTCACCGGCGCGACCGCCCGTTCGACCCTCGCCGACCTCAAGGCCGCGGCCGAGGGCTGGTGGTGGGACCCGGTGCAGCAGCTCACCCACGTGAAGCTGGCGAGCGCCGCGGGCAACCGGACGATCACGCTCAACGGCGTGGACAAGGCCGCCTACGAGGCCGAGTTCGCCACCGGCACCGGCACCTCCACCAACACCGACCACGCCGGGTACACCGGCACCGGCTTCGCGGACGGCTTCGCCACCTCGGGCGACGCGGTGACGTTCCAGGTCAGGGCCGACGCGGCGGGCAACCACCAGCTCAGGTTCCGCTACTCGACCACGGTGGCCGCCACCCGGACGGTCTATGTCGACGGCGTCGCCGCCGGCACGCTCTCCCTGCCCGCCCTCGCCAACTGGGACACCTGGGGCACGGCCACGCTGGCCGCCTCCCTCACCGCGGGCGCCCACACCGTCAAGATCGCGTACGACGCCTCGAACACCGGCGGGATCAACCTCGACAACCTGGTGGTGGCACGGCCATGAGACGAGCGCCGCTCTTCCTGATCACCCTGCTCCTGCCCCTCCTGGTGGCGCTGCCCGCGCAGGCCGCCGTCCAGCGGGTGCAGTTCACCAGCGGCTCCACGTACCTGATCGTGGAGTTCCTGGACGACGACCTCGTGCACTTCGAGCTGGCCAACGGCACGTCCCCGGGGACCGGCTCACCGATCTTCACCACGTCGCAGGTCGCCAAGACCGACTACACCGGCCCCGCGAGCTTCAACCAGACGGGCAACACGCTCACCACGGGCGCGATGAAGGTCGAGGTCACGGCCGGCACGCTCTGCGTGAAGGTCTCCGACCCCACCCGGCTGCTGTACGAGGCGTGCCCGCGCAACCTGGCCCAGGCGTGGAAGGGCCTGACGATCACCAAGGGCTCGATCCAGAACGCGTACGGGCTGGGCGAGCAGTTCTTCATGGGCGGCAACGCCGACGGCGACTGGGTGGGCCGCAGCCGCACCCCGGGCGGCCCGTACGGCAACGCCATGGCGTACGACACCGACAACGGCCCGGTGGGCAACGCCCAGATCCCGGTGCTGTTCGCGGTCGGCGCGGCGAACCTGAACTACGGCCTGCTGCTCGACCAGGTCTACAAGCAGGAGTGGAACCTGACCGGCGACCCGTGGACCGTCGACACCTGGGGCGACCAGCTCAGGTGGTACACGATGACCGGGCCCGACCTGCCCGACCTGCGCAAGGACTACATGGAGCTGACCGGCCGGCCGCCGGTGCCGCCGAAGAAGGCGTTCGGCATGTGGGTGTCGGAGTTCGGCTACGACAACTGGGCCGAGATCGACAACCGCCTGTCCGGGTTGCGCACGGCGAAGTTCCCGGTGGACGGCTTCGTCCTGGACCTGCCGTGGTTCGGCGGGGTGACGGCGGGCTCCGACAACACCAGGATGGGCGGCCTGACCTGGGACACCACCGCCTTCCCCAACCCCTCGGCGACCATCGCGGGCTATCAGGCGAACCAGGGGATCGGCCTGATGACGATCGAGGAGTCCTACGTCGGCAAGAACCTGCCGGAACACGCCGACCTGGCCTCCCGCGGCCACCTCGTCCGGGCGGGCTGCGCGGCCTGCGCGCCCGCGTACCTGACCGGCAACGACTGGTGGGGCCGGGGCGGCATGATCGACTGGACGCAGAACGCCGCCGGCGACTACTGGCACACGCTCAAGCGTCAACCGCTGATCGACGCCGGCATCCAGGGCCACTGGCTGGACCTCGGCGAGCCCGAGATGTACGACGCCGCCGACTGGACCTCCGGCGTCCTGCCCGGCAAACACGCGCACGCCGACTACCACAACGTCTACAACCTCAAGTGGGCCGAGAGCATCGCCCGCGGCTACGCCGCGTCCGGGACCAAACGCCCGTTCATGCTGGCCCGCTCCGGCGCGGCCGGCATGCAGCGGTACGGCGTGGCCATGTGGTCGGCCGACATCGGGTCCAAGCTGACCGCGCTCGCCCAGCAGCAGAACGCGCAGATGCACATGTCGATGTCCGGCATCGACTACTACGGCTCCGACATCGGCGGCTTCCGCAGGGAGATGCTCAACTCCGACCTGAACGAGCTCTACACGCAGTGGTTCGCCGACGGCGCCTGGTTCGAGGTGCCGATCCGCCCGCACACCGAGAACCTGTGCAACTGCGCGCAGACCTCACCGGACAAGATCGGGCACACCGCCAGCAATCTCGCCAACCTCCGCCAGCGTTACGAGCTGACTCCCTACTACTACTCGCTGGCCCACCGGGCCTACAGGTTCGGCGAGCCGGTCGTGCCGCCGCTCGCGTACTACTACCAGAACGACCCGAACGTGCGCACGGCCGGCCACGAGAAGCTCATCGGCCGCGACCTGCTGGTCGGCGTCGTCGCGGGCGCGGGCGAACGCGCGCGGGACGTCTACCTGCCCGCCGGCACCTGGTACGACTACGCCACCGGCGAGAAGCTCACCAGCACCGGCCAGTGGTTCGCCGACCGCCCGCTCTGGGTGAACGGCGCCTTCCGCCTCCCGGCCTTCGCCAGAGCGGGCGCGATCATCCCCAAGATGCACGTGGACGACAAGACCATGAACGTCATGGGCAAGCGCACCGACGCCACCACCAGGAACGAGCTGATCGCCCGCGTCCACCCCGACGCCGCCGCCACGAGCTTCACCCTCTACGAGGACGACGGCGCCTCGACCGGCTACCAGACCGGAGCCGTCCGCACCACGCAGATCAGCCAGCAGCTCACCGGAGGCACCGCGACCGTCACGGTGGCCGCCGCCGCCGGCACCTACCCGGGCGCGGCGTCCAGCAGGCCGAACGTGGTCGAGCTCGTCACCGGCACCCAGGCCTCCGCCGTCACCCTGAACGGCGGCGCGCTGACCCAGTACGCCACCAAGGCCGCCTTCGACGCGGCCGCCGGCGGCTGGTACAACGCGGGCGGCAACCTCGTCGTGGCCAAGTCGGCGAGCACGGCCGTCAGCACGGCCAAGACGTTCGTGTTCACGCTCGGCCAGGCCCCGGTGTCGGTCACGTTCACGTGCGCCAACGGCACCACCACGCCCGGCCAGTCGGTGTACGCCGTCGGCAGCGCGCCGCAGCTCGGCGCGTGGTCCGTGGCCAGCGCGGTCAAGTTGTCGCCGACCTCGTACCCGACCTGGACGGGCACCGTCGGCCAGCTCCCGCCCAACACCTCGATCGAGTGGAAGTGCGTCAAACGCCAGGAGGCCAACTTCCCCGACACCGCCGACCAGTGGCAGCCGGGCGCCAACACCGTCCTCACCACCCCGGCGACCGGCAGCGGCGGCACCACGTCCGGCACGTTCTAGCCACATCTGGCACCTTCTAGCCACATCCGGCACGTTCTAGCCACATCCGGCACCTGACCCACGCCCCAGTTACATCGAAGTTCGATATAACTGGGGTGTGGCATTTTCTCAGGCGGGTCCCGATCCCGCGCTGGACCTCGACGAGCTGGTCAGCGCCATCGAGGACTTCAACACGTACTTCATCCGTCTGCCCTCCGTCCGGAGGCTCAGCTTCTCGACCCTGTCCGTGTTGCACACGCTGGCGAGCAAGGGCCCGATGCGGCTCACCGACCTGACGGCCACGGAACAGCTCAAACAGCCCGCGCTCACCAGCCTGGTGGCCAAGCTGGAGCGGGACGGGCTGGTGTCACGCCGTCCCGACCCGCGCGACGGGCGGGCCGTCCTGCTGACCCTCACCGAGGAGGGCAGCGGCATCGTCCGGTCCCGGCGCGCCGACCGGGTGAGCCGGGTCGCCCGCCTGGTGGAGCACCTGAGCGACGACGAACGCGCGGCGCTCGCCGGGTACGCGGGCCTCCTGGGCCGCCTGACCGAGATCGCCGCGCGCCTCGAAGAAACAGGAGAGCAGCCCTCTTGACGAACCACCCGAACCGCCCGAACCACCCGAACCGCCCCTTCCCGCTGCGCCCGGAGCCGCTGCACGTACCCGACGAGGTCCTCGACGATCTGCGGCGCAGGCTCGTGACGACCAAGTGGCCCCCGGCCGCCGGAGCCGACGACGGCTCCTACGGCGTACGCGCCGACCACCTGCGGGAACTGGTCTCCTACTGGGCCGACGGCTTCGACTGGCGCGCGGCCGAACGGGCGATCAACGCCTACGAGCACTACAAGGTGGACGTCGGCGGCGTGCCGGTGCACTTCATGCGCAAGCCCGGCGTCGGCCCCGACCCGGTGCCGCTGATCCTCAGCCACGGCTGGCCCTGGACGTTCTGGCACTGGTCGAAGGTCATCGACCCGCTCGCCGACCCGGCGGCCCACGGCGGGGACCCGGCGGAGGCGTTCGACGTGATCGTGCCGTCGCTGCCCGGGTTCGGCTTCTCGACCCCGTTGACGAGCAGGCCGGACATGAACTTCTGGAAGATCGCCGACGTGTGGCACGAGCTGATGACCGGCGTCCTCGGCCATGATCGGTACGCCGCCGCCGGGTGCGACGTCGGGGCGCTGATCACCGGCCAGCTCGGCCACAAGTACGCCGACGAGCTGTACGCCATCCACATCGGCTCGGCCCAGAAGCTCACGATGTTCAACGGCGACCGCGCCTGGGACCTGAGCGGCGGTATGCCCATCCCGGACGGCCTGCCACCCGAGGTGCACGCCCGGTTCGTCGAGCTGGACCGGCGGTTCGCGGTGCATCTGGCGGCGCACGTGCTCGCACCGGCCACGCTCGGCTACGGGCTGGCCGACTCCCCCGGCGGCATGCTGGCCTGGATCCTGGAACGCTGGACGAAGTGGTCCGACAACCACGGCGACGTCGAGACCGTGTTCACCAAGGACGACCTGCTCACCCACGCGACGATCTTCTGGGCGGGCGACGCGATCGGCAGCTCGATCCGTACGTACGCCAACAACAACCGCTACCCCTGGACGCCCTCGCACGATCGCCGGCCGGTCGTCGAAGCGCCGACGGGCATCACGTTCGTCGGCTACGAGAACCCGCCGGGCGTGACGACCGGCGAACAGCGGATCAGGGGCTTCCTCGACGGCGACCGGGCCGCCTGGTACAACCACGCCGACATCACCTGCCACGACCGCGGCGGGCACTTCATCCCGTGGGAGATCCCCAGCGAATGGGTGACCGACCTGCGCCGCACGTTCCGCCCCTACCGCCACTGACCACCCGAAAGCGGCGTGACTTATGTGCCCAGCGGGACAACCATTCCTGACTCGACACGATACGTAGTGGATCGAATACTCAAAGTGACATTCGTCTCCGCGAGAGGAAGTCCATGCCCACAGCACGCATCGCCGCCGGCCGCACCGCCTCCGGTCAGGGCTGGCAGGCCTACGGCACCAACGGCATCTACATCGACGTCGACACCAGCGCCGCCCACTTCTCCGGCAGTCCCATCTACGTCACCTCCGTCAGCGGCCCCGGCGGCAACCAGTGGAACCTGGTCGGCCCCAGCGCCGTCTACGACCCCACGGCCACCAAGTTCCGCGTCTACCTGCAGTGGCGGGACGCGTCACCGCTCTCCCCTGCCGCCGCCCAGCAGTACGGCTGGTTCATCCAGTGGATCGGCTACGACAACCCCTGACCCCTACCGGGCGCCCCCCGTACGGCGGGCGCCCGGCCCCTCACGGCGACCGGCGGGACGGTCGAGGGGCGGAGGCCGGAGTGCGGCGGTCGGGTTCCACCGAGGGCGGGCCGGGGAGCCCACCGGCGGCGCGCAGCGCGTACAGGTCGCCGTTCGAGCTGCCGACGTCGACGAGGCCGCCGGACGGTCGCCCACCCACCTCGAACACATCCTGGCCGAACTCGGCCTGGCCAACCGCACGGCCGCCGCCTTCGCCTCGGCCCAGGGCATCATCACCCCGGACCCCACCGAGCCCGTGTCCCGGACGTGATCCGGTCGCGGCAGTATCACCGTCATGAGAAGGATGATCACGACTCTGGTGGTCTGCGGCGCCCTGCTGACGGGCGTCGCTCCCGCGCACGCAGTGATCAAGAACCCCGTCCAGGCGTTGAAGGCCGTTCTGGCGCCCGGGCGCGGCATGCACGTCACCGAGACGACCACCCTGATGGAAGGCGCCGCCGAACGGACGGAACGCCGCCGCGAGGGGACCTTCGCGTTCGACGCCGAAGGCCGCATCACGGCCCTGGACGTCCGGACCACCGGCGGTGAGTACGGTCCCGAACGTGCCATCGGCTTCAACCACGACATCGGCGGCACCAGCTACCAGTCCGGCGGACGCATCGGAAAATGGCTGAAGAAGGGCAAGACCTGGTGGAAGGACTCGCACCGGCTCCACCTTTGGCACACCGATCTGCTCGGCTACGACGAGCAGCTCATCAACCCGGCCGAACCCGCGACCCTGGCCACCCTGCTGAAGCACGGACAGCGCGACGGGGACACCGTCACCGGCATGCTCACCTTCAAGGAGCTCGTCCGGGTCTCCCGCTGGGCCCAGCACTCGACCCACGGCCAGTGGGACCAGGAGGGGGAGCTCTCCTACACCGTCACGCTGACCCCGGCGGGGCTGGTCGGCAGGGTGCGGAGCACGTTCACCTTCCCCGACGTCTTCGAGGAACTGACGGGCAGGACGCTCTACGTCGACACCCGCTACCACGGGTGGGGCGAGAAGGTGTCGATCAAGGCCCCGGACGCCCGGAAGACGACCACCGAGCTGTGCGTCGAGGGCCTCTGCAACTGGCGCCTGCCGGGCTGACAGCGCGGGCCCTTGGCCAGTTCGGCGCCGGGGTCGGCGGGGCCGACCGAGCCGCAACGCAGCGGCGACACCGCCTCACTGGCCCTCACCCTGGTCGGCGCGGTGCACCAGCTCCTCCTGACACGCGGTCCGCACGCCCCCGACCTGCGCGAACGCCTGCGCCGCCTGGCCACGACGCTGATCGGCCGCTGACGCCGGGCGGCGCCTGGCGTTCCCCGGCGGCCGGGCGTGGTGGCGAGGCCGGACCCCGGCTTCCTAGCACCACCAGCCGGTCAGGTAGGAGACGGTGCTTCCCTTGGGACGGGCGCCGGCCCGCATGCAGACGCTGGAGCTGGAGCTGGTCAGCAGCCCGTAGCCGTAGTTCACGCCGCCGCCGAGCGTCCGCAGGTCGCACTGCCGCCAGTTGGCTCCGCCGTCGATCGAGTAGTCGACCCAGACGGCGTCGCCGTCCTTGGAGTTCAGGATGCGCGCCCACACGTACTCGAGGCCGCTGATCGTGCCCGATCGCAGCTCCAGGGTCTGGCTGTTCGGCATGGCCTTCTGCTTCCGGGTCGCGGTGTTCGTGGCGTTGACCGGGTTGCGCATGGTCGGGCACGAGGACGGCCTGGCCGTCGGCGTGGCCAGAGCGGTGCCGGTGGTGGCCGTGGCGGCCATCACCACCATGGCCGCCGAGAGTACGGCCGTCTTGAGAGCGGTTCCTGCGACGTTCATCGAGCGTGTCCCTTCGGTGGGGGTTTCTGCTACGACGATGGTCGGGCTGCCGCCCTTGCGGCCGGTAAGGGTTTCGACCGTGGTCGAAAGCCCGCGGTGGCGGCGGTCCCGCTCAGTTCGGCCCGGCGAGGGTGCCGTTCAGCAGGGCCAGGCCGAGCGGCGTCGGCAGGTGCAGCACCGAGCCGCCCTGCCGGCGGGAGATGACGAGACCGCTGTCCCGCAGGATCGCCACATGGTGGCTGGCGGTCGCGGCCGAGATGGCCAGCTTCCTGGCCAGGTGCGTGGTCGTACAGCCACGGCCCACTTCCTCCAGGACGGCCGCGCGGGTCGCGCCGAGCTCGGCGCCGAGCGCGTCCGGCCGCTGCGGCGCGCCCGCGGCCCGCTGTCCCCACAGCGCGAAGGCGTGGGCGGGGTCGCGCAGGGCGGGATAGAACAACACCGGCGCGTCGTCGGGGCGGAAGCTGTCGTAGCTGAACAGGGGCAGCCGGCAGAAGACGGAGGGGATCAGCACCAGCCCCCGCCCGTTCAGGTGCACGTCGAGCGTGCGTGAGGTGAAGCGGGTGGTCACGTCCAGCGTCATGTCCCGCCAGACCAGGTCGGGGTGGAGCGTCGAGAGCAGCCGTTCGGCGCCTCCCCGTACCATGACGCCCGCGCGGGCGGTGACCTCCGCCTCCAGGTGCGCGCGCAGCGGATCACCGTACGGGCCGAGCAGGACGGTGTGCGTCTCCCGCAGGGCCGCCGCGAAGTGCCTGCGTGTCTCGGCGTCGTCGGGCAGGAGCTTGGACCAGGACGGCAGGTCGCCGAACTGCCCCCAGGTGTCGAGCTCCGCGCGCACCGAGTCGGCGCCTACGCCCAGGAACCGGTCCAGGCCCTCCTCGACGTGCGCCCCCGCTCCCACGAGGGTGAACACGTCAAGCGGATGAACGCCCTGCGCCAGGCCGCCCAGCAGGCGTAAGGAGTCGCGGACCCGTACGTTCCGCCGCCACGGCTCGAACAGCGCCCCGGGCCGCCGCCTGGCCATGACGTTGAGGGCGAACCAGGATTCCATGACGGGGCCCGGCGACGCCTCGAACCGTAACCGGGCCAGATCCTCACCTGTGAAGTGAAAGCGCCACATACTCCACCTATCGTCCAGAACAAATGTCAACGAGCAGTATCGGCTCGCCCGACCGCCTGAACCACCCCGGGCGCGACCGGTCAGCGGCGGGCCGTTTCGGTGAGGCGGCGCAGGGTCGCGGTGTCCGGGGCCGGCCGGCAGGCGGCGTGGAAGCGGTCGATGGCGCCGTCCGGCAGCAGGGTCCAGGCGGCGGCGAGGTCGCAGGCCGGATCGCCGGTGCAGAGGTCGCCGAAGTCGATCACGCCGCAGATGGTGCCGTCCGCGGTGAGGACTTTGGCCGGATGCAGGTCGCCGTGCAACCACAGGGCCGGGCCCGTCCAGCCGGGCGCGGCGGCGGCGTCCTCCCAGACGGCGCGGACGGCGTCCGGGTCGGGGATGAGTCCCAGTTCGGTGGCCTCGGCGAGTTGCCGGGCGAACCCCTCGGAGCCGTCGCCCAGGGCATCCGTACGGCGAGATCGTCGCCGAGCCGCCAGAGCTGGTTGTCCCAGCCGCGCGCGCCGAGCCGCACGGGGTGATCGGCCAGGTCGGGGTGCTGGTCGCGGAGCAGATCCCGGACCAGCCGGGCACTGATCTCGATCTCGGCGTGAGTCATGCGGAGCAACGACAGCCGTACGGTGTCCGCCCGTCCGGGCCGTGTCCGAGGACGGAGGCGGAGGTTGATGTTCCAGGTGCGATTCGCCAGATCTCGACGCCCGAATCCCGATAACGTAGGGCATATGGCGGTTGATCAACATGGAGGTGCGGGGGTGGCCGAGGACCGGCAGGTCGATCTCAAGACGAACGTGCCGCACTCGGCGCGCGTCTACGACTACCTCCTCGGAGGCAAGGACAACTTCCAGGCCGACCGCACGGCCGCCGAGGACGTCATCAAGATCGCCCCGTACATGCCGACGTCCGTACGAGCCAACCGCGACTTCATGGTCAGGGTGACCCGCTACCTGGCGGCCGAGCGCGGCGTCGACCAGTTCATCGACATCGGCACCGGGCTGCCCACCTCGCCCAACCTGCACGAGGTGGCCCAGCAGGCCGATCCGGCCGCGCGCATCATCTACGTGGACAACGACCCGCTCGTCCTCGTGCACGCCCGCGCCCTGCTGACCAGCTCGCCGGAGGGCAGGACCCGCTACATCCAGGCCGACCTGAACGACCCGGACGCCATCATCGACTCGCCCGAGGTCCGCGACACCTTCGACTTCGCCCGTCCCGTCGCGCTGTGCCTGATCGCCGTGGTGCACTTCATCCCCGACGAGGACGACGTCCGCGCGATCATCGAACGCCTGATGAAGCCGCTGCCCGCGGGCAGCTTCCTGGCCCTGTCCACCATCACGCTCGACAGTGCGCCCGGCAAGCTGGTGAGCGAGGCCGTGGCCCAGTACAACCGCCGCGGCATCATGTCCAAGGCCCGCACCCGGGCGCAGATCGAGGAGTTCTTCGACGGGTTCCGGCTGATCGAGCCGGGTGTGGTGCCGGTGCACCACTGGCGGCCGGACGAGCAGTTGTTCCCCGTGGAGGACTCCATGGTCTCGATGTACGGCGGACTGGCCGTCAAGGACTGACCGACTCCCCCACCCGCAGAGCCTCGTACCGAGCGACGAGCCGCGTCCTGACAACGGTCGCGGCCGTGGCGGCGCCGTGTCAGCACGGTGACGGCCCCATGTCAGCGCGACCGTCGATGGTTGGCGCATGAACAGTTCAGCGATCGCGGCGCCCGGCGCCGCCGGCGGCTTCCCCGCGCCCACGACGGCGCACCCGAGGACCGCCCCCGCCTCCTCCGAGTGACCGCAAACCTCCTTCGCTATTCACCGTTGCTAAGTACCAGTAGTCAGTGTTACTTTGTACCAGTAGTCAGCAACACCGAGTAGTAGCTCAAGGGGGTGTTCCGTGGGCAAGCAGCTGACGGAGATGCTCAAGGGAACGCTGGAGGGCATCGTCCTGGCGATCCTGTCCGGCCGGCCCGCATACGGCTACGAGATCACGGCGTGGCTGCGCGAGCGAGGCTTCTCCGACATCGCCGAGGGCACCGTCTACGCGCTGCTGGTCCGGATCGAGCAGCGCGGATTCGTCGACGTGCGAAAGGTCCCGTCCGAGAAGGGGCCGCCGCGCAAGGTGTACTCCCTGAACGCTCAGGGACGGGCGTACCTCGACGAGTTCTGGAGGAACTGGAGCTTCCTGGCCGAAAGGCTCGAACAGCTCCGCGAAGGAGGCGAATAGACATGACCCCAGAGGCGAACGAGCCGAAGAGCCGCTACCTGCAGTACCTGGAGATCGTCACCGGGCCGCTGGAGGACAAGAGGCGCTACCGGCAGTACAAGGCGCGAATCAAGCAACTTCCCCAGAACTACCGCACGGCGGCCGACGCGCTGGAGCGCTACCTGATGCTCCTCGGCCCGGCCGACGGCGCCGGCGCGATGGCGATGTACGAGGACCTCGCCGAACTGTTCGAACAGAGCGTGGCCGACGGCACCGCGGTCCGCGACATCTTCGGCGCGGACCCCGTGGAGTTCGTCGAGGCGTTCGTGGCCAACTACCCGGTCGGACAGTGGCGGGCCAAGGAGCGCAACCGCTTCACCAGCGCCATCGACCGCGCCGCCGGCGAAGACCCAGCAAGACGAGAAGGGACAGTGTGATGACGGCACAGCGTGCCCAGGCGATCCGGGTCCAGGGCCTGGAGAAGTCGTACAAGGAGCTGCGCGTGCTGCGCGGCGTGGACTTCGACGTGGCGCGGGGCAGCATCTTCGCCCTGCTCGGCTCGAACGGCGCGGGCAAGACCACGGTGGTGAAGATCCTGTCCACGCTGCTCAAGGCCGACGCCGGGACCGCCAGCGTCAACGGCCTGGACGTCGCCGGGCAGGCGGCGGACGTACGGGCGTCCATCAGCCTGACCGGGCAATTCGCCGCCGTGGACGAGATCCTCAGCGGGCGGGAGAACCTCATGCTGGTCGCCCGGTTGCGGCACCTCAAGGACCCCGGCCGGATCGCCGACGACCTGCTCGCCCGGTTCTCGCTGACCGACGCGGGCGGGCGGAAGGCGGCGACCTACTCGGGCGGCATGCGCCGCCGCCTCGACATCGCGATGAGCCTCATCGGCGACCCGCCGATCATCTTCCTCGACGAGCCCACGACCGGGCTCGACCCCCAGGCGCGCATCGAGGTGTGGCAGGCCGTCAAGGAGCTCGCCGCCCAGGGCACGACGGTGCTGCTCACCACGCAGTACCTGGACGAGGCCGAACAGCTCGCCGACCGGATCGCGATCCTCCACGAGGGCCGGATCATCGTCAACGGCACCCTCGCCGAACTCAAGCAACTGCTCCCGCCCGCCAAGGTCGAGTACGTCGAGAAGCAGCCGACCCTGGAGGACGTCTTCCTCACGCTCGTCGGCGCCAACGGCGGCGACGCGGCGCCGGCACGAACGAATCAGGAACGATGATGAGCAAGCACTTCCTCGCCGACACCGCCACCCTGCTCGGACGGTCCCTGCGGCACATCAGCCGCAGCGTGGACACCATCGTCACGACCGCGGTCATGCCGATCGCCATGATGCTGATGTTCGTCTACGTCTTCGGCGGCGCGATCAAGACCGGGGCGGACTCGTACGTGAACTACCTGCTGCCCGGCATCCTGCTCATCACGGTCGCCTCGGGCATCGCCTACACCGCGTTCCGGCTGTTCACCGACATGAAGGGCGGCATCTTCGAGCGCTTCCAGTCCATGCCGATCGCGCGCTCGTCGGTGTTGTGGGCGCACGTGCTGACCTCGCTGATCGCCAACCTGATCTCGCTCGCGGTCGTCGTGCTCGTCGCCCTGCTGATGGGCTTCCGCTCGTCGGCGGGAGTGCTGGGGTGGTTGTCGGTCGCGGGCATCCTGACCCTCTTCACCCTGGCGCTGACCTGGATCGCCGTCATCCCCGGCCTGACGGCCAAGACCATGGAGGGCGCGAGCGCGTTCTCCTACCCGCTCATCTTCCTGCCGTTCCTCAGCTCGGCGTTCGTGCCCACCGACACCATGCCCACCGTGGTGCGCGTCTTCGCCGAGAACCAGCCGGTGACCTCGATCGTCAACGCCATCCGCGCCCTGTTCACCGAGCAGCCCATCGGCAACGACATCTGGATCGCCCTCGCCTGGTGCGTCGGCATCCTCGTCGTCGCGTACGCCTTCGCCATGAACACCTACCGCCGCAAGATCTCCTAGCCGGTACGGGTCCGACCCCACCCGGCAAACCCCTTCGCGAGACAAGGAAGATCATGACTGAGTCCGTTCACACCGTCACCCCGATGCCGACGGCACGTGAGTCCGGCTGTCCCTTCGACCCGCCCAAGGGCCTGGTCGAGGCCCGCGAGCACGGCCCGATCAGCCGCTTCCCCTTCCCCAGCGGGCACCAGGGCTGGCTGGTCACCGGCTACGACCTGGCCCGGTCGGTCCTGGCCGACCCGAGGTTCAGCTCGCGCAAGGAACTCATGCGCCACCACCCGCTGATCGACTACGGCGACATCGAGGTCCCGCCGGCGCCGCCCGGCGAGTTCCTCCTCATGGACGACCCGCAGCACAGCCGTTACCGCAAGCCGCTGGTCGGCAAGTTCACCGTACGCCGGATGCGCCTGCTCACCGAGCGGGTCGAGGAGGTGACGGCCGCCCACCTGGACGCCATGGAGAAGGCCGGACCGGGCGCCGACCTGGTGACCGCGTTCGCCAAGCCCATCCCGGCCGTCATCATCTGCGAGCTGCTGGGCGTGCCGTACGAGGACCGGGGCTTCTTCCAGGAGAACATCGACAAGTTCCTCGGCGGCGAGGTGGGCGACGAGGAGCTGATCGCGGCCTACCTCGCGACCCAGCGCTACCTCGCGGAGCTCGTGGCCGCCAAGCGCGCCGCCCCGACCGACGACGTGCTCAGCGACCTGCTCGACAGCGACCTGACCGACGAGGAGTTGCAGGGCATGGCCCTGATCCTGCTGTCGGCCGGGTTCGACACCACCGCCAACATGCTGGCGCTGGGCACGTTCGCGCTGTTGCAGAACCCGGACCAGCTCGCCGCGTTGCGCGCCGAGCCCGAGCTGATCGACCAGGCGGTCGAGGAGCTGCTGCGGTATCTCAGCGTCGCCAAGCAGTTCCACCGGGTCGCGCTGGAGGACGTCGAGCTGGGCGGCCACACCATCACCGCCGGTTCGACGGTCATCCTGTCCCTCAACACCGCCAACCGCGACCCCGAACGTTTCCCCGACCCCCACACGCTCGACCTGCGCCGGCAGGACGGCGGCCACCTGGCCTTCAGCCACGGCATCCACCAGTGCCTGGGCCAGCAGCTCGCCCGCGTCGAGATGCGCGTCGCGTTCCCCGCGCTGATCGCCCGCTTCCCGTCGTTGCGCCTGGCCGTACCGGCCGGGGAGGTCGCCCTGCGCCCCGAGACCGCCGACATCTACGGGGTCAAGAGCCTCCCGGTCACCTGGGACCAGGACCTCGGTTGACCGCGCAGGCGTCCGGGGGGCAGGGTCCCGGCAGGCGCGCCGTACCCGCCCTGCGCGCGGCCGGCGAGGACCGCGACCGGGTCACCGAGCTGCTGCGCACCGCCGTCGTGGACGGCCGGCTCGACCCGGTCGAGTTCGACGAGCGGCTGGGCGCGGCGCTCACCGCCCGCACCATGGACGCGCTGGCCCCGCTCACCGCCGACCTGGTCGCCGCGCCGGGCGGCGGCGCACCAGCGCGACCCGCCGCCGAACTGCTCACCATCAAGGAACGGCACGGCTCGGTGCACCGCGCCGGCCGGTGGACGCTGCCGCGCCGGCTGGCGGTGCGCACCGCGTGGTGCGAGGTGACCCTGGACCTGACGGGCGCGGTGCGCACCGCGCCCGAGCTGGTCATCGAGCTGCGGGTACGCGGCGGCGACGTGGCCCTGATCCTCGCACCGGGAATGACCGTGGACGCCGGCGACCTCTCGGTACGGCACGGCGCCCTGGCGATCGACGGGGACCCGCGCGACACCACACCCGGGACACTGCATGTCCGTCTGACAGGCCGCATGCGGCACGCCCGGCTCGACGCCCGGTGGCACCCGGTGACAACACAAGGGCGGTAGGGGCCCGGACGCCGCAGGGTGAAAACGGTTCGGCGGCTCTTGACCAATTCTTCCGGCGGACGTATGCACATTCTTGTGCACATATGTGGGTCGAACAGGTCCCGCTGCCCTCGATGAGCGTATGAGCCGCCGGCAGGCAGGTGGCGGCGACGGTCAACCGGAAGAGCTCCCGGCCGATAACGTAATCCGCCGCGGACCAGGAATCGTGTGTCATCACGTCCAGCCGTTCGCCGACGCCGTTCTCCAAATGGCGGCGGCTCGATGACTATCTGACCATGCGTGAATATTGGAGTGAAATCCCCCGATGTCTCACTCACCGGTTCCCCCCGGCGGATTCGCCCCCCGCCCGTCCCGCCGGACCGTCCTGGCGGGTGGCGGCGCCGCCCTCGCCGCCCTGCTCGCCCCGCCCCTGCCCGCGAGAGCCGGCACGGCGGGGAACGCGGGCCGGACGTCCGTCACCTCCGGCACCGACTTCGGCGTCGCGCCCTCGCCCGACGGCCGCCTGCTCGCCTTCGACCTGCTCGGCGTCCTGTGGGTCTGCTCCGCCTCCGGGGGCACCGCCCGCAGGCTCACCAGCGACCTGTACGACATCGCCCAGCCCGACTGGTCCCCGGACGGCTCCACGATCGTGTTCCAGTCCTACCGCGACGGCGTCTTCAACCTGTGGACGATCCGCCCCGACGGGTCCGCGATCAAGCAGTTGACCACCGGCCCGTACGATCACCGGGAGCCCCGCCACAGCCCGGACGGGCGTACCATCGCCTACTCCTCCGACGCCGGGGGCAGCTACGGCATCCACCTGCTCGACGTCGCCACCGGAGCGACCCGCGTCCTGACCGAGACCTCCGCCGAGGAGTACGAGCCGGCCTGGTCGCCCGACGGCGGCAAGATCGCGTTCGTCGTCGCCGACACCAGGATCGACGTCGTCGAGGTCGCCACCGGCGCGCGCCGCACCGCGGTCACGGTGCCCGCCGGTCAGGTGATCCACCAGCCGTCCTGGTTGCCGAACGGCGCCGACCTCGCCTACCACCACTTCCATTCGGGCGCCAACGACCTGGCCGGCACCGCGGGCCCCCTCGTCACCGGCGAGGAGGTCTTCCCGTTCCGCGCCCGCTTCGCCGCCGACGGGCGGTACTTCTACACCTCCGCGGGCACCATCAAGGTCCGCCGCCTCGGCTCCGCGTCCGTCGGCACGATCGGCTTCACCGCCGCCCTGACGACGACGACCCCGGCGTACGAGAAGAAGGTGCGCGTGTTCGACGCGCCCGGGTCGTTCCCCGTCGTCGGGATCGGCAGCCCGGCCGTGTCCCCGGACGGGTCCGCCATCGCCTTCCGCGCCCTCAACGACATCTACCTGACGCGCGACGGCGGCACCCCGGAACCGCTCTTCCGCGACCGCTGGTGGAAGGCCGACCCGGACTTCTCCCCGGACGGGCGGCGGCTGGCGTTCGTCACCGACCGCACCGGCACCCTCAACGTCTGGGTGCGCGACCTGGCCACCGGCGCCGACCGGCAGGTGACCCGGCTGACCGACTCCGCCGCCCTGTCGGTCCGGTGGTCCCCCGACGGGAAGGAGATCGCCTACCTCGACCAGGACGGCGCCCTGTGGGTCGTGGACGTCGCCACCGGCGACCTGCGGAAGATCTTCGACGCCACCTTCGAGCCGGGCCGCCCGACCTGGTCGCCCGACGGCAGGACCCTCGCGCTGGCCGCGGTGGTGCCGTACTCGCGGCGCTACCGCGAGGGGCTGTCGAAGATCCTGCTCGTCGACCGGGCCACGGGCGCCGGCACGTACGTCGATCCCGCGCCCCATCGTTCCCTGCAGACCCGCGGTGACGACGGCCCGGTCTGGTCGCCGGACGGCACCATGCTCGCCTTCGCCATGGAGTCGGTCCTGTGGGTCCTGCCCGTCGACCGGTCCGGACGGCCCACCGGCAGCGCCCGCCCGGTCACCCGGGACGTCTCCGACGCCCCCGTCTGGGCAGGCGGCTCGTCCGCCCTCCTCCACCTGAACGAGGGACGCCTCAGGATCGCGCGCCTCGACGGCAAACCCGCCCGGTCGATCCCGGTACGGCTGACCTGGCGCAACGACCCCGGCCCCGATCAGCTCGTCATCCACGCCGGTCGTATGTGGGACGGCGTCTCCGGCGGCGTCCTCCGCGACGTCGACATCGTCGTACGAGGCCAGCGCATCGCCGCGATCGAACCGCACCGGGAGGGAAGGCCCGGCACGCGGATCGACGCCCCCGACAGGTTCGTCATGCCGGGACTGATCGACATCCACCACCACCGTGAGATGCAGGGCTACGCCTACGGCTCGCGGCAGGGTCCGCTGTGGCTCGCCCTGGGCGTCACGACGACGCGTTCACCCGGCTCGCCCGCGTACCACATGGTCGAGGAGCGGGAGTCGGTGCAGTCGGGCGCCCGGCTGGCGCCGCGCTACCTGGGCACCGGCGAGGCCGTCGACGGGGCGCGCATCTACTACAACTTCATGCGCCCGACGTACTCCCACGACCAGTTGCGGCTCGAACTGCGGCGGGCCGCCGCCCTCGACTACGACCTGATGAAGTGTTACGTACGGCTGCCGGTCGCCTGGCACAAGGAGGTCATCGACTGGGCCCACCGCCAGGGCAAACCGGTCAGCTCGCACTACCACTACCCGGCGATCGCCATGGGCGGCGACCAGACCGAGCACGTCGGCGCCACCAACCGGTTCGGCTACTCCCGCACCGTCACGAACGTCGGCTCCGCCTACTCCGACGTCATCTCCATGTTCAACGCCGCGAAGATGGCCAGGACGCCCACGCTGTTCAACTCCTCGACCCTCTACCGGGAGGACACCTCGCTGGTCACCGACGAACGGGTCCGCCGCCTCTACCCGAACTGGCGCACGGCGGCGCTCCAGGCGACGGTCACCGCGGCGCGGACCGCCGACCCGGCGGCGGTCCAGGCGGTCCGGACGAACCTCGCCAACCAGGTCGCGCAGCTCACGGCGATGATCCGCGGCGGCGGCGTGGTCACCGCCGGCACCGACGCGCCCATCGATCACCTCGGGATCAGCCTGCACATGAACCTGCGCGCCATGGTCAAGTACGGCCTGACCCCACGGGAGACGCTCACCGCCGCGACCAGCACGTCCGGGGCGTACCTCGGTCTCCCGCTGGGCCGGATCGCCAAGGGCATGTACGCCGACCTGGCCGTCATCGACGGCGACCCGCTGTCCCGCATCGAGGACGCCGACAACGTCACCGCCGTCGTCGTCGGCGGGCGACACCACACCGTCGAGCAGCTTCTCGCGCCGTACCCGTCCGCCACCACCACCGACCAGGCCGGGTCCACGGCCGCCGCTCCGGCTTCCGGCAGGGTCAGGGAGCGTGTCCCCGTCCACCCGAGCACGGCGGCCCACTGGTGGAACGACCCCGCCCAGCTGGAGAGCGCCCGGACGTCCTGCTGCCACGGCCACTGAACGCGCGACGCGTCGCGGCCACCTGGGTAGAGGTGAGGACGGGGATGCGAGCAGGCGACGGTCCGGCTGGTCCTCGGTGCCAGCGGAGACCGAGCGGGGAGGCCGGGACGTGCGACGCCTCGGGCGAGCGGTGTGACCAGCGAGGACGCGCTGGACGTCACGGTCGCGGCCGGGCTGCCCGCCGCCGCCGTGACGGCCCGGCTGGACAGCGGGGACGGCGGCCTGAGCCAGGCCGAGGCCGAACGCCGCCTGTCCACGGTGGGGCCCAACTCCCTGCGCACCCACAAGGCCCGGCGGCTGGCGGTGCTGGTCCGCCAGCTCCGCTCGCCCCTGCTGATCCTGCTGGCCGTCACCGCCGCCGCCTCGTTCTTCCTCGGCGAGTCGTCGGACGCGCTGATCATCGGCGTGATCCTGACGGCGTCCGTCGGACTGGGCTTCTTCAACGAATACCGTGCGGAACGGGCCGCCGAGGCGCTGCACACCCAGATCCGGCACCGCTGCCTGGTACGGCGTGACGACCGGCCGCGCCTGGTCGACGTGGTCACGCTGGTGCCGGGCGACGTGGTCGTGCTGCGGCTGGGGGATGTCGTACCGGCTGATCTGCGGCTGGTCTCGACGGCGGGGCTGGAGTGCGAGGAGTCGGTGCTGACCGGCGAGTCACTGCCCGTCGCCAAGACCCCCGAGGCCGTCGGCCCGGACCCGGCGCTGGCCGAGTTGTCCAGTTGCGCGCTGATGGGCACGGTGGTGCACGCCGGGTCCGGCACCGGCGTGGTGGTGGCCACCGGGGGACGCACCGAGTTCGGGCGCATCGCGCTGCAACTCGGCGAACGCCATCCGGAGACCGAGTTCCAGATCGGCCTGCGTGACTTCTCCATGCTGCTGGTCCGCGTGGCCGCCGCGCTCACCGCCGCGATCTTCGTCATCAACCTCGTCCTGCACCGCCCGGTGCTGGACGCGCTGCTGTTCTCGCTGGCGATCGCCGTGGGCATCTCCCCCCAGTTGTTGCCCGCCGTGGTCTCGACCAGCCTGGCGGCCGGCACCCGCCGGCTGGCACAGCACAAGGTGCTGGTCAAACGGCTGGTCTGCATCGAGGACCTGGGGGACGTCGACCTGCTGTTCACCGACAAGACCGGCACCCTGACCGAGGGACGCATCAGCTTCGTACGCTCGCTCGGCCCGGACGGCCGCCCCGCCGACCACGTGCTGGAACTCGGCCTGCTGTGCAACGAGGCCGTCGTGGACCAGCCCGTGGACCAGCCCGTGGACCAGCCCGCCGACCAGCCCGCCGACCAGCCCGCCGACCAGCCCGCCGGTCACGACGGCGGGCCGGGCCGCGCGGCGAGCGGCAACCCGCTGGATGTCGCCCTGTGGGACGCCCCGGCCGCCGCCTCGCTCCGGACCGGCCTGGCCCGCTTCCGCCGCCTGGCCGTCGTGCCCTTCGACCACGAACGGCGGGCCGCCTCGGTGCTGGTCGAGGACGGCGAAGGCCGGCTGGTCGTCACCAAGGGCGCTCCCGAGGCCGTGCTGGAGCGCTGCACCGCCGTCACCGACGAGGCCAGGGCCGTGCTGGACGCCGAGTTCGCCGCGGGCAACCGCGTGGTCGCGGTGGCCACCCGGCGGTTGTCCGGCGCGGCCGCCCTTCAGACCACCCTGACCCCCGCCGACGAACGCGACCTCACCTTCGAGGGCCTGCTGGTCTTCCTCGACCCGCCCAAGGCCGGCGCCTCGCACGCGCTGGAACGCCTGGCCCGGCTCGGCGTCACCGTCAAGGTGCTCACCGGGGACAACCCGGCGGTCGCCGCCAAGTTGTGCGCCGATCTCGGCCTGCCGGGCGGGCGCGTACTGACCGGGCGGGACGTGGAGGCCGCCGACGACGTCCAGTTGGCCGCCCTCATCGAGCAGGCCACCGTGTTCGCCCGGGTCAGCCCGGAGCACAAGGCGCGCATCGTGCGGACCCAGCGGCGCGGCGGCCTGGACGTGGCCTTCCTGGGCGACGGCGTCAACGACGCGCTCGCGCTGCACGCCGCCGACGTGGGCATCTCCGTCGAGGCGGCCACCGACGTCGCCAAGGACGCCGCCGACGTGCTGCTGCTGGAGAAGAAGCTTGACATCCTGGCCGACGGCGTCACCCAGGGGCGGCAGATCTTCGCCAACACGATGAAGTACGTCCTGATGGGCACCTCCAGCAACTTCGGCAACATGTTCTCCGCCGCCGCGGCGTCGGCCTTCCTGCCCTTCCTGCCGATGTTGCCCTCCCAGATCCTGCTCAACAACCTGCTCTACGACTCCAGCCAGCTGGCCATCCCCACCGACCACGTGGACGCCGAGCAACTGCGGCGGCCCTCCCGCTGGGACGTGTCGTTGATCCGGCGGTTCATGTTGTTCTTCGGCCCGATCAGCTCGGTGTTCGACTTCGTCACGTTCGGGGTGATGCTCGGCGTCTTCCACGCCGGGCCGCCGTTGTTCCGCACCGGCTGGTTCGTGGAGTCCCTCGCCACGCAGGTCCTGGTGGTCTTCGCCATCCGGACCAGGCGGGTGCCCTTCCTCCGCAGCCGTCCGAGCCTGCCGCTGCTGCTGGCGGCCCTCGGCGTGGTGACCGTCGGCGCGGTCATCCCCGTGACGCCGCTCGCCCCCGTTCTGGGGTTCCAGCCGCTGCCCGGGCCCTTCTTCCTCGCGCTGGCGCTGATGGTGGTCGCCTATCTGGCCCTCATCGAGCTCGGCAAACGCCGGTTCTACCGGGCCGTTCCGGCGCGTCTGCCGGGTGGGAGGCGCAGCCCCGCCCACCGTACGCACCGCAGGGCCCACCGCTTCACCACGCGCGCCGCGCTCACCCCGGGCCGGACCGCCCTGCGGCGTCTCGCCCGTCGATGACCGGGCCGCGCGGCCGGACCACCGCCACCGGGCAGTGCGCGTGGTGCAGGACGCCGTGGCTGACCGAGCCGAGCACCGCGGAGGAGAAGCCGCCCAGGCCGCGCGAACCGATCACGACGAGGTCCGCCACCGCCGACGCCTCGGTGAGAGCGGCCACGGGATGGCCGTGCACCTGCTCGTCGGTGATCACGATGTCGGGGTTCGCCCCGCGCCAGGGGGTCACCCGCGCGTGGGCCATCCGCTGCTCCTCCTCATACGAGTCGGCCAGCAGCCGGCTGTAGGCCGCCCAGTACGGCGAGACCACCGGCGCCTGCCAGGCGTAGACCACGTGCAGGCGGGCGGAGCGCGTACGGGCCTGCTCGACGGCGTACTGCATGGCCGCCTGCGAGCCTTCGGAGCCGTCGTGGCCGACCACGACCAGGCCGTTCCGGGCGTCGGCGGCGCCCCGGACGATCACGACGGTGCCGGCCGCGTGCCCCGCCACGGACATGCCCACCGAGCCGAGCACCATGCCGGCGAATCCCCCCATGCCCCTGCTGCCCAGCACCAGGCTGTCGGCGGCGGCGGACTCGTCCGTGAGCGCCTCGATCACGTTGCCGGCCAGCAGTTCGGCGCTCACCTCGACGTCCCCGCCCAGCTCGCGGGCCCGCGCGGCGGCGGCCTCCAGCGCGCCCGCGCAGTACCGCGCTCCGTCCACGCCCTGGGACCACTGCTCGCACACGTGCACGATCCGCAGCGGCAGCCCTCTGCGCCGGGCGTCGGCGGCGGCCCATTCCACTGCGGCGGTCGAGGACGGGGATCCGTCCACGCCGGCCACGATCCGGCGGCGCATCAATCCCCTCCTTCACCCGCGGACTCCCTCGACACCCCCCTTCCCGAAGCAGACAAGAAGACACAAACAGGAAAGGGCAAGAGTTTCCTCCTCTGTGGGGCTCGTCTGTACGACGGCGGGAAGGCTCATCATCGGAGGACCCGGACAATTCCTCTTCCGGAGGCGGCAGTGAGCCATCAACAAGCCGGCCGGCCCGTACTCGTCGGCTACGACGACTCCCCCGCGAGCCGCCACGCGCTGCACTGGGCGGTCGCGGACGCCAGGCTGCGAGGGGCGCCCTTGCTCGTCTGCCACGCCCTGCACTGGCCGTACGCCCCCAGACCCGTCGCCCAGGAGATCATCGAGCAGCTCGAACCGCTCGCCCTCAGCATCGTGGACGAGGGCCTGCGCCGGGCCAGAGAGCTCGCCCCGGACCTGGACGTCCAGCCGCTCCTGGGCAGGGGGACACCCTCGGCGGTGCTCCTGGAGGCCGCGCGCGAGGCGGAGCTGACCGTGCTCGGATCTCGCGGGCAGGGCGGGTTCGACGGCCTCCAGGTGGGCTCGGCCGCCGTGCAGGTGCCCGCGCACAGCATCACCCCCGTGGTCGTCGTACGGCCGCCCGTCCAGTCGTCCGCGGGCCAGGACGTCCGGATCGTGGTCGGTCTCGACGGCTCGCCCGCCAGCCTGGCCGCCTTCGACTTCGCCCTGGACGAGGCCGCGCTGCGCGGGGGCGTCGTGACGGCACTGTGCTGTTGGGCGGACTGCGGATCGTCGACCTGGCAGGAACCGCTTCCCTTCGTGGACTCCCACGCGCTGCGCAAAGGCGCGGAGACCCGCTTCCGCGAAGTCGTCTCCCACCTGGCCGGCCGGTGCCCGGAGGTGACGGTGATCACCGAGTTCGTGACCGAACGCCCCCAGCGCGTACTGATCGGCGCGACCAGGGACGCCACGCTCCTCGTGCTCGGCAACCGGGGCAACGAGGCGCCTCCCTGCCTGCTCCTCGGGGCGGTGACCCAGGCCGCCCTGCTCGAGTCCTGGTGCCCGGTCGCGGTGGCCCCCGCCGCCGTACTGAACCCACGGCTGCCCCCGGGATGATCGTCGGCGAGCTTAGGGAGACGAGACAGATGGCCGGACCGATCATCGCGTGCGTGGACGGATCCCCGCCTTCGGTGGCGGCGGTGGAGTGGGCCGCGTCGGACGCCTGCCGGCGCTCGCTGGAGCTGCGCCTGGTGCACGTGTGCGAGCAGTGGGCACGCGACTCCGGATCGGTCCAGTACTGCTCGGGGATGCTGGACGCGGCGGCGGACCGGGCGCGCGGCCTCGCGCCCGGGATCGAGGTCGTCACGGAGATGTTGCCCGGACAGGTGGTCGGCGACCTGATACGGGAGTCCGCCCAGGCCGACAGCCTCGTCCTGGGCAGCAGAGGATTGGGCGGCTTCGCCGGGATGGTGCTCGGCTCCACGAGCCTGGCGCTGGCCGGGCACGCCCCGGTGCCGGTCGTCGTCGTCCGCGAGGCCTCCACGGTACGGCACGGCAGGATCGTGGTCGGGTACGACGGACACCACTCCCAGGCGGCCATGGAGTACGCCGTGACGCAGGCGCGGGCCCAGGACGCCGAACTCCTGGTGCTCCACGCCTGGCAGCCCCCGATGTTGTCCTCGTACGCGGCCGCCTACAGCGTCCTCACCGAGGACTTCAAGGAGAAGGCGAACGCCGTCCTCCAGGAGGTGATGCCCTGGAAGGAGCGGAACCCGGACGTGCGGATCGTGGACGACGAGCGCTGCGACCACCCGGTCTCCGCCCTCAGGAACGCCTCCTCCACGGCCGACCTGGTCGTGGTGGGCTCGCGCGGGCTGGGCGGGTTCGCCTCCGCGGTGCTGGGCTCGGTCAGCCACGGCGTGCTGCACCACGCGGCGTGCCCGGTGGCCGTGGTTCCTCCCCAGAAGGCCGCCCATCGTTCCAGGTGAGACCGCGCAGTGGCCGGGGTCAGGCGCCCGGTCCCGGCACGACCGCGACGGGGCCGGGCGCGTGCTGCGTGAGGGAATCCGCGATGCCGGACCGCGCCCCGCGCGACCGTCCGACGACGACGAGGGTGGCCGGCTCGTGAGCGTCGTGCGGCCGTACGTCGACGTCGGGACGGCGGGCCGCCCACTCGGTCAGGTCGGCCGAGGCGGCGAGGGGGAGCCGACGCATCGCCGCCTCGGCGAACGCGAACTCGATCACGGCCGCGTCCGGCTCCCGCTCGGCCAGCACGATCGGCCCCGGCCGCGTGGCCTGGGGCAGCGGCCCCGGCCCGCGTACGACGATCACCGGGCAGCCGGCGTGGGCGGCGACGTAGCCGGCCACCGAACCGACCACCGCCCTGGGCAGCGCGCTCAGCCCCCGGGAACCGACCACGACGAGCGTGGCGCCGCCGGACAGCTCGACGAGACGCTGGGCGGCGGGGCCCTCGTACAGGCCGGTCTCCACCTGGACGACCGAGCCGGTGGAACGGGCGCACTCGGCGCCGTGCCACAGGACGTGCTCCGCCGCCCTGCGCAGATGGGCCTTGGCCTCCTCCTCCGCCTCGCCGTACGGCCATTGCCAGGCGTGGACGAGGGTCAGCGGCAGGTGTCTGAGCTCGGCCTCGTCGAGCGCCCAGTCCAGGGCCTGCATCGAGAAGTCCGAGCCGTCGTAGCCGAGCACGATGTGGTCCATGTCAGCGGTCCCTTCGGGTCGCCCGTCGGAGTGCCGCCCCGGAGCGTCGGCGTCCGGCCGGGGTCAGACGCGGGGTGTGAACTGGTTCAGGTCGTAGATGCCGAGCGTGCGTTCGATGTCGGCCACCTGCCCGACGACGCCCTCGAAGCCGGCCGCGCCGAACCGGCGATGCTCCTCGTCCTCGAACGTCTCGGCCAGCTCGGCGAACTCCTTCGGCGGGATCACCTCCCGCATGGCGGGGAAGACCACGGTGTCCTCGCGGGCTTCGTGGGGCTCGTACATGCGGACGAAGGCGGCCAGGTCGGCGGTGAGGCCGCGCCGGGCCTGCTGGGAAGCGGGCCTGACGGTCGCCCGCAGGATGCGGGCGGTCAGGACGCGCCCGCGCTGGTGCTGCAGGACCAGGACGGGGACGAGGTCGGTCAGCTTGCCGGCCTTGACCAGGCGCGGGAAGACGTAACGCTCTTCGAGCCGCTCGTGGTACTGCTCGATGAAGGTGCTGATGATGCCGGCCCCGGCGTGCAGGGCCGCCGCGGGCACCTGCTCGCCCTCGTCGATCCGCCGGATGCCTTCCCGGTAGATCAGCAGGACACGCTTGAGGACGCCGTGCTCGCGCATGAGATCTTCCGGAGGCGTGACCGGCACCTCCCGCACCGCTCCGGGGCTGGAAGCAGGCGCGGGTGTCGCGGCGCTGGGGGCGGGCGTCGCGGCGCTGCGGGCCTGGTTCGTGTCGGCGCCGCGGGCCTGGTTCGGGTCGGCGCAGGCGGTCAGGAGCGCCGAGCCGCAGGCCAGGGCGGCCGGCAGGCTCAGCAGCTCGCGGCGGGGCAGGCCCGGTGTCGCGCGGGCCTCCCGTGCTTCGTCCCTCATCGTCAGCCCCCGGTCCCCGAGCCGTCCGACGCGGGCCGGGGCCGGACCGCGTCCTCCCAGGGTGCTGCCCGTCTCCCGGCGATCCGACGCGATAGCCCGGGTAATGCTTGAGCCGCCCTTACGTGCGACGCCGCTCTCGGGGAGCGAGGGGGCCGACCTCGTCCCCACCCGGCTGGTCGTCCGATCCAGCACGGCGCCACCGCCCGTCTGAGCCGGCGCTCGCCCCGATGGTTTGTCGGTGGGGAGATCTATTGTCCCGGCCATGACTTCAGCGACGCAGGCGTACACGTACGCCGCGCCCTCCTCTCTCCTCGACGGCCGGCTCGGGCTGGCGACCTCCGGCGGCCGGGCCCTGTCCGGCCCGGCCGTGGCTCCCCGGTTCTTCGACGGCGTGGTGACCCAGGCGGCCCCCGCCGCGGCGGCCCTGCTCGGCGTCGCCGACGTGGCGCTGGCCCGCTACCACCAGCCGCAGTCGCGGCCCGGCTGGGTACGCGACCCGGTGGTGACGTGCGACGGAGACCGCTTACGCTTCGAGTCGTTCTCGGCCTGCGGCGGCGTGTACGCCCGGCTCGACCTGCTGAACGGCGCGCTCGACGGCGAGGTGTTCGACCGGGGCACCACCAACGTCGACGTCAACGCGCCGCTGCGGGAGGCGCTGGCGCGCATCGGCGCGCGCGACCCGCTGCACCTGGGAGTGGGCCTCGACGAGCTGGTCGTCACCACCATGGACGGCGCGGTGGTGGAGAAGAAGGTGCCGCTGCCCGAGCGCTGGTTGCGCGGGTTCGCCGAGGTGCAGGTCATCGCCTCGCGCATGGACCAGCGCGGCGAGCTGACCGGCATGGCGGCGGTGCGGTTCCTGCGCGGGTTGCCCAAGAAGGGCACGGTGTGGGTGGCGCAGGCGGGGCGCGACCTGAAGGTCAGCGACCACCAGGTCCCGGGCTCGGTCCAGCTCGCCGGCCCCAACCGGCTCGCCACCCTCCTGCCGCTGCTCCGCTTCGCGAAGTCCATCCGGGTCTACGGCCCGGCCGACGCCTCCTCCTGTGCCTGGGAGCTGGAGCTGCCGGGCATGCGCTACACGCTCACCCTGTCGCCCGAGCGCTGGCGCGGCTTCTCCGGCGAGGGCGCGGTGCTCGACGACCTGGCCACCGACGAGGCCGAGGACGACGCCGACGTCGTCGGCATGCTGCTCAACTTCGAGCCCGAGGTCGAGATCGGCCTGCTGGCCGACCGGTCGGGCCTCCCCGCCGACCGCGTACGCGCCGCGCTGACGCAGCTCGGCGTCGCCGGCCGGGTCGGCTACGACCTGTCGGACGCCGCCCACTTCCACCGTGAGCTGCCCTACGACAGGGACAACGTGAGCCTGCTCAACCCGCGGCTGGCCAAGGCGCGCAAGCTCGTCGAGGCGGGCGCCGTGCGCCTCGACGGGGAGTCGGCCGCCGTCCGCACCTCGGGGGGCCTGCGCCAGGTGTCGCTGGCCGACGGCTCGTGCACCTGCGAGTGGTGGTGGGACCATCGCGGTTCCCGCGGGCCGTGCAAGCACGTGCTGGCCGCCCGGATCGTCGCCCGCGCCGCCGTGGAGGTCTCCCGATGAGCCTCTGGACGGAGATCTGCGACCTGGTCACCCGCAACCAGGTCCGCCGCCTGGCCGACCGGCTGGTCGCGCTCACCGAGGAGGAGCGCGCCGAGCTGGGCGGACGGTTGCCCGGCCTCGTCAAGGAGCTGCGCCGCGCCCGTACCGAGCAGGTGCGCACCCGGCATCCCGACGACTTCGAGGAGCTGTCCACCTGGGAGGTCGGCGAACTGCTCGACACGGTGGCCGGCGCGCTGCTGCTGACCGGCGTCGGCGTCATCGCCGGCCCGGCCGCCGCCGTGACCTGGATGGCCGGCCGCGACGTCAACCGCCGCTGGGCCGAGGCCCCCGACATCGGCCTGGTGTGCCGGGTGGCGGCCGCCCGTCCCCTGGAGTGGCGTCGCGAGGTCGCGGTCCGGCTGGCCCGGCGGATACGCCGTCCCGCCGACCGCATCGCGCCGCTGGCCGTGGCGCTGCTGCGCGAGTCCGGCGCGACGCCGCCCGACCATGATCCGCTGGTGGCCGCCTGGTTGTCCGCGCCGGGCGTGGCCCACGACCCGCTGACCTCCGTACTGCTGCCGCGGGTCTTCAGCGCCGACGGCGCGGGCCGCGTCCTCCGCGACGAACGGCTGGAGCCCCGGCCCACCCGCTGGCTGGCCGCCGCCCGCAAACTGCCCAGGGAGCAGGTGCTCGACGGTTGCGTGAGCCGTTTCCTGCGCGGCGGCGACGCCCAGGACCTGCGCTTCTTCGTACGGCTGCACACGCTCGTCGCGCCCACGCCGCAGGAGTCGGCCGGACGGCTGCGCGACTACCTGCGATTGTTGCCGTCGGCTCCCGGCACGGTCGCCGAGCTGGCCGCCGGGCAGGTACGCGGGGCGATGCCGCTCGACCACGCCGACCTGGTGGAGGCGGTCGAGGCGCTCACCTTCCGCGACGAGGCCAAGCTCGCCACCATCGGCCTGCGCTGGCTCGACCAGGCGATCCGGGCCACCCCCGAGGTCGCCGCCGACTTCGTGCCCGCGCTGACCACGGCGTACGCGCACAAGTCCTTCGACGTACGCGACCGCGCGGTCGGCCTGACCCTGAAGCACGCCGCCCTGTTCGCCGGTCACACCGAGGCGATCCGCGACGGCGTCGGCCACCTGCCCGCCGGCCTGGGCGCGAAGCTGGCCGAGCGGTTCGGCGGGGAGATCGCGGTCGAGGAAGCGGCGGCGCCCAGGGAGTTCCCGCCGCTGCCCGAGCCTCCGGAGCCGCGGCGGTTCCCCGAGCCGTCGATCTTCCCCGGCCACCACGAGCGCTGGGTCGGCCAGGAACGCTGGCTGGCGGCGTTCGTCACCGGGATCGCCGGCGACCGGGCGCGGCTGCGCCGCGAGCTCAAACCCCACGCCGAGCAGGACCAGGGCTTCTGGCGGTCCAAAGAGGTGCGCATCGACCCCGACGACTGGCAGTCGGCGCTGTCCGCCGAGCTCGTCACCCCCGGCAGCGTGCCGGCACTGCCGCCGATCGGGCCGGAGAGGTTCTGGGACGACGCGCACCACTCCGTGAAGGTGCGCGTCCTCGCCCCTGGTGAGGAGCCCGGCGCCGAGCCGTCGCCCCGGCGGCTCACAATCATCGGCGGCCATCGGCCCGGCCGCTACCTCGACGACGACGCCCCGCTGCGCGCCTTCTTCATCACCTGGACCAGCGACGACGGCCCGCAGGGCGCGGTGGCCCACGAGGGCGACCACCAGATCCCCTTCTCCGAAGGCCGGATCCACCTCAACGACTCCCCCGCCGACGACGACGCGTCGGTACGGCTGAGACCCGGCGTCCGGTACGACGACTCCGTGACCGCCATGCCGGCCTTCATCCTCAGCCGCGCCTACGGGCGCATGGCCGAGCTCGGCGTGGACCATGCGCGGATGGCGGCGATGCGGGCGGGCGGCCAGGTGCCCCCGCGGGGTCCGGACGAGCCGCTCGTCCAGGTGACCGTCGCGTTCGTACCGCCCCGGCTGCGTTCGTTCATGCCCAGGGAGCTGCCCGAGCACGACGAGTGGCGGCGGCGCAACCAGCTCCCCCACCCCAATCGGGTCTCCCCGCCCCACGACTTCCTGCTGCACCGCTACGCGGAGCTGGCCGAGGCGCTGCGCGACGGCACCCTGCCGCCGGTGCTGCTGGCCACGCCGACCTGGATGAGCGGCCATCTCGACCCCGACGTGCTGGCCGACCGGTTGGAGACGTGCGCCGCCGCCGGCGTGGAGCCCCTCCCGGCCGACCTGGCCCAGGCGCTGCTGCGCCTGCCCCGGGGCAGCCACCCGGCCGCGGCCGACCGGGCCGCCAAGGTCGAATCGCAGGCGGCGCGCTCGGCCGCCCGCTGGCTCGCCGGTGGCGGCATGGCCGACCCCGAGTGCGGCCACGTGTGGCGTCACATGGTGGACGCGTCCATGGTCGAGTTCGGCGACGACGAGCCGGAACACTTCACCCAGGTCAGACTCCAGCCCGTGCTGCGGATGACGGCTCCGACCGGCCATCGGCTGATCGACGAGGTGCTGCTGCGCCAGCCGTTCGACTGGACGGTCGACGAGTTCGACGGCACGGTCGGGGCGTGGCCCGCCATGCTGCCCTCCCACCGCGAGGTCGTGGCCGTCAACTTCCTGCCCTTGCTCCCGCGTGGCCACTGGGGCACGTGGGTGACCCCGGCGCAGGTCGCCGGCCTGGAGATCGCCCAGGGCCCGCTGGGCGAGTCCACGGCGGCGATCCTCGCCTTCCTCCTGGCCGACAACGCGCCCGACGTGATTCCGCTGGTCCTGAGCATGGCCGCCAGGGGCCGCCTGCCCGCCGAGGCGATCGGGCGGCAGCTCGCGCTGACGCTGCGCCGCACCTGGCGGGAGACCCGGGCCGCCGTCGCGGCGCTGACCGCGCTGGCCGACGCCGGCGGGCACCACGAGGTGTGGCGCGTCCTGCGCGCCCTGCTGCCCGTGATGTTGCCGGGCGAGGGGCGGCGCGTCACCGTGACCCACACCGAACTCGTCGCCTTCGCCGCCGACGTCGCGGGCTGGACCGGCGCGCGCGGGGAGCTCCCGGTCGTCGGCGAGTTCGCGCGGAGCGGCCGCAGGACCCGTTTCGTGCACGAATGCAAGCGCCTGCACACCCAACTCACCGGAGCCACGTCATGACCTCCGACATCCGTGCCGAGATCAGGAATCTCGTGTTCGGCCGCGACGTCGAGGGGCTGGCCTCGCGGTTGCCGGCGCTCACCGACGCCGAGCGGGCCGCCGTCGCCGCCGAGCTGCCCGGCCTGCTCGCCGAGCTCCGCGAGAGCCCGCTGCCGGTCGCCGCCGTCGGCTGGGACGCCTTCGGCCGGACCGGTGACGACCAGGTCGCCGGCTGGTCCGAGCTGCTGATGATGGTGGGCGCGGCGACCGTGCCCGGCCCGGCCGGGGCGGTCACCTGGCTGATGAAGCGGGACCTCAATCCCCGCTGGGCCGGCGCGCCGGACCCGCGCCCGCTGGTGCGGGCGGTCTCCGGCCGTCCGGCGGCCTGGCGGGCCGATCTGGCGGTACGCCTCGCGCGCCGCGTCCGCCGTCCCGACGACCGGGTCGTGCCGCTGGCCCTGTCGCTGCTGCGCGCCGCCGAGGCCGCCCCGCCCGACCACGAACCGCTGGTGGCGGCCTGGTTGTCGGCGACGACCGTGGACGCGGACCCGCTGACGCCTCACCTGCTCGCGAAGATCTTCGACGCGGCGGGCGCGGGCCGGGCGCTGGCCGGCGAATCGCTCACCCCGAGACCGTCCCACTGGCTGGGCCTGGCCGCCCGTACGTTGCCGCGCGAGCAGGTCATCACCGGCTGTGTGAGCCGTTTCCTGCGCGGCGGCGACACACAGGACCTGCGCTTCTTCGTCCGGTTGCACACGCTCGTGGCGCCCACGCCGGAGGAGTCGGCCGTACGGCTGCGCGACTACCTGCGGTTGTTGCCCGTCGCGCCGGGCCCGGTGGCCGACCTGGCCTGGCGGCAGGTGTGCCGGGCGCGGCTCGACCCGGCGGACGCCGCCGAGGCCGTCGAGGCGATGACCTTCCGCCAGGAGGCCAAGCTCGCCGTGAAGGGCCTGACCTGGCTCGACCGCGACCTCGCACGCCACCCGGAACGGATCGCCGACCACGTCACCGCGCTGACCAACGCGTACGCGCACGCCTCCCACGAGGTACGCGACCGCGCGGTCACCCTCACCCTCAAGCACGCCGACCACCTGACCGACCCCGCCCCGATCCTGGAGGGGGCCGAACTGCTGCCCGCGTCCTCGGCCCGGCCGCTGCTCGAACGGTTCGCCGAGGGCTGGACCAGCGAGTTCACGCCCGGTCGCCTGCCCGACGTCACCGTACCCGGGCCGTTCCCCGTCGCCGGTCCGCAGAGCGGGCCGCCGGTGGAGACCGGCTGGATCGAGGTCGAGGCGTGGCTGGCGGCGGTCGTACGGGAGGCGCACACGAACCCGGACCTCCTGCGGGAGACGCTGGCCCGGCGGTTCGGCGAGGACCTGCGGCCGGTGCTCTACGACCCGCCGACGTGGCAGTCCCCTCGTGACTGGTGCACCGCGCTGGCCAGGGAACTCGTCAATCCCGGCGAGGATCCGGGGCCGCAGGGGCATCGCCCGTCGTACCGCAGGCCGTTCGCGGAGGAGCGACGGGCCGCCCCGGGCCTGTCCGGCGACCTCGGGCAGGCCCTGTACGACGGCATGCTGAACCTCGCGGCCACGGCCTTCCGGCTGTTCCCCGGTCTCCGCACGGTCGTCCCGCTGCACGAGCTGCCCGACCACGTCCAGGAGGAGTTCCTGCGGACGGTCGACGCCCAGGCCGAGCCGTACGAACCGGACGACCCGTACGACCCGGAGGGCCGGCCCGCGTCCGCCCCCTGGAACCGGCTCCACGTACGGGGATGCGCCCGTCCCCACGCCTTCCTGCTGTCCCGCCTCGACGAGCTCCTGCGTGCGGCGAAGGCCGGAGCCCTGCCGCCGGTCCTGCTGGCCACCCCCACCCGCGCCGACGGCCACCTCGACCCCGGGACCCTGCTCGACCGTCTGGCCGAATGCGCGGACTCCGGCCGCGAACCGCTCGCGCTGGACGTGGCCCAAGCCCTGCTGCGCCTCCCGCCCGATCCCGCCCCCGACCTGGCCGAACGCGCGAAGGCCACCGCCCCGGCCGCCGCCGCGGTGGTGGCCCGCTGGTTCGAGCGCGGCGCGCCCCCGCCCCCGGAGGTGGAGCTGACCTGGACCCTCAACCTCGGCTCCCGGGTCGTGCCGTACGACGAGCACGTCCTCGACCAGCGCGGCATCGCGAACGTGAGCTGGAAACCCGTCGAGCCCACCGGTCTCGACGCCCTCGACGCCCTGCTGGCCCCGCCCGGGACACGCTCGTTCCGGCACGAGTCACGGGACTTCTGGCCCGGCATGACACCCCACCATCGGGAGCTCGCGGCGGCCCATCTCGCGATCGGCCTGATCGACCGGTTCGACCCACCCGACGTCGGGATCGACGACCTCCGCGAGCTGGCCCGCGCCGAAGGCCCGTCCGGTCCGGCGACGGCCCTGGTCCTGGCCTACTTCCTCACCGTGCAGGGCGACGACGCGGTGCCCCCGCTGCTCCTGCTGGCGGCCGGGAACGCGCTCCCCGCCGCCGAGACGGGCCGCCTGCTGGGCCTGCTGGGCCGCCGCACCCGGTACGAGGCCGACTCCGCGTTGCCCTCACTGGAACTGGCCGCCAGGCAGGGCGCGCACGCCGAGGTGTGGACGATCCTGCGCCACTTCCTGGCCGTCTTCCTCCCGAGAACGGGCGAACGGGCCCGGCGCCCGCACACCGACGCCGTCCTGCTGGCCATCGACGTCGCCATGTGGACCGGCGCGCGGGGCGAGATCCCCGAGGTGGCCGCGCAGGCGGGGAAACCCGGTTCGACCTCGCTGACCCGGGCCTGCCGGACCCTCCACCAGCTCCTGACCGGGGAGGTCTGATCGGCCCAGTGGCACGTGTGCGGCGTCAGACTCCGGCGGTGCGTCCCGCGCAGCGCAGCGTTCTGCCCTTCTTCACGTACGTGGAGTCGACGACGAGGTAGAGCTTCCGCGCGGCCGGGACCTTGACGTCGACGACGAGGTCGTAGGAGACGTCGTTGGAGGTCTCCTTCTCGTGCAGCGTCTCCTCGAAGACCTTCCTGTCACTGCCGCGCCGTTCGACCATCAGGCGGAGGTGTCCGGTCCTCAGGCGGATCGGCACCTCGGAGTTCCAGCTGTAGAGGATGTCGGAGACGCGGTGGTACCCGCCGGACGTCCGGTACTTCAGCTCGAAGGTCGCCTTCTGGCCGTCGCTCATCGTGCAGCTCGCCCTGACGCGATGCGGCGGAGCGGCCGCCGTGGCGTGCGCGGCGTGCGCGGTGGAGGCCAGCAGGACGAGTGACAGGCCGCCCCCGCCGAGCATTGCCGCGGCCTTCGCGACGATGTGCGTCATCTCGCGGTCCCCTTTCACGTGGCTCGTGTCCCTGGGACGAGCATGGGGGCGGGGGCGTTGAGGATGCGTTGAGGATCCGTTGGAGCGGCCTCGGCGGCTACGGGGTGAGGATGCTGATGCCCAGCATGCGGGCGCCGGTCTCGGTACGCGGGCGGTGCGTGCTGCCCGGCGCGAACACGACGTAGCTGCCCGGCCCGAGCCGCTGTCCCCGGTCGATGAACTCGCCCGAGATCACGTAGTAGCGTTCCTCGCCCTCGTGCACGTCCACCTCGGGCCATTCGGTGCCGGGGGCGAAGTCGTACATCCAGCCGCGGGCCCAGTCGGTGGCGGGCAGGCGCCGCCTGATGATCCCGGGGACGACCTCGACCGGCTCGACTTCGTCGACGTTCAGGATCTGGACATCACTCGAATCTTGCGTCATGCCCCCATCGTCGCGGCGGACGTCGTCTCCCGCCCAGTGTCTGGATTGACGTCTACGGGTATTTTCTTGCCATGAGGGTTCAGCGAGTGGCCGCGCTGGTGTTGCCGCCACAGTCCACGTTCGAGCTGGCGTGCGCCGCCGAGGTCTTCGGGGTGCGCCGTCCCGGCCTGGCCGCCCGCTACACGTTCCAGGTGTGCGCCGAACGTCCGGGAGTCGTACCGACCCTGGCGGGCTACGACATGGCGGTCAACGAGGGGCTTTCCGCACTGGAGACCGCCGACACGGTGGTGATCCCCGGATGGCACAGCCGCGACGAAGCGGCGCCACGGGCCGTGCTGGACGCGGTCCGGCGGGCCCACCGGCGTGGCGCCCGCATGGTCGCGATCTGCTCGGGCGCCTTCCTGCTCGCCGAGGCGGGGCTGCTCGATCAGCGCCGGGCGACCACCCATTGGCGGCTCGCCGCCGAGTTCGCGGCCCGCTTTCCCGACGTACAGGTCGAACCCGACACCCTGTACGTCGACCTGGGCGACATCGCCACCAGCGCGGGCACCGCCGCCGGCATCGACCTGTGCCTGCACCTGGCCCGTACCGACCACGGCGCCGCCTACGCCGCGCACGTCGCCCGCCACATGGTCATGCCGCCGCACCGCGAGGGCGGGCAACTGCAGTACAGCACCGCGCCCCCCGCCGAACGCCCGCCGGAGTCCCTGGCACCGGTCCTCGACTGGGCCGCCGAACGGCTGTACGCCCCCCTCACCATCGACGACCTCGCCGCGCGGGCCCAGGTCTCCTCGCGGACCCTCGCCCGCCGGTTCGCCGAACAGCTAGGCGTCAGCCCTGGCCGATGGCTGCTCCAGCAGCGCGTCACGGCGGCCCGGGCGCTGCTGGAGGAGACAGATCTCCCCGTGGAGACGATCGCGGTCAAGGTCGGCCTGTCCTCGGCCGCCAACCTCCGCCGGCGTTTCCACTCCCTGGTACGCACCACACCCGCCGCCTACCGGCGTTCCTTCGGCCGCCACGAGGGCGACGGGTCGTGGTGAGTGGCTACCTTCAGCTGTCGGTCCGGGTAGAGGACCCCGCGTCGCTCATGCGGAAGTCGTACCGGGCCGGGACGGGCTCGCCGGGATGCACCGCCAGCCAGAGCCGGTCGAGCGAGACCTCCCCCTCGCGCACGTCGTCCACCTGGACGCCCTCCGCCAGCAGGCGGCGCAGGCGGTCGTCGTCGCCGATCGCGTGCGCCGCCCTCGCCTCGGCCAGCCGGATCCGGCCATGACCGCGGTACGGCAGCGCCTCGATCAGCGCGAGCGCCGCTTCGCACCGCCCGGACACGAGCAGCGCGTCGAGCGTCTCGACGGCCAGTTCCCGCAGGTCCGGGCGGAGCCGGTGCGCTTCGAGCATGAGGTCGGCCGCCTCCTCCTGCGACGCGGCGAGGAAGGCCAGGACCCGCAGCGCCCACGGGGTCCTGCGCGCGCCTGCGGAGAGCTCGCAGGCGGCGCGGGCCGCGTCGTCCTCACCGTCGGCCAGGCGCATCAGGCCCAGGTGGTAGTACGCGTGCCAGTCGTCGGCGCTCTTCTCCAGCGCCTCCCGCCAGCGCCGGCCGGTGATCGGCGGCGCGGGCGGGTCGCAGACCGGCAGGCGGCCGGTGGAGAGCAACTCCTGCCAGGGCGCCTGCGCGGGGCCCGGCGGCGGGAAACCGGCGTACCCCTCAAGGCCGCCCCAGCCGGAGCCCTCGGCGAGCCACTCCTCGTGCGGTCCGAAGGCCGCCGCCTCCCCGAGCGCCTCGTCCAGCCGCTCGGGAGGGACGAGCCGGTCCAGGGCCTCGGCCGTCGCCTCGCACGCCTCCCGCCAGCTCCCGTGCACGGCCGCCGGCTCGACGTCGAGCCGCCCGTACGCCTCGGTCCAGGACCAGGTCGCGCCGCCGGGCATCGGCAGGTGCTCCAGCTGGGTCCTGGCCAGCCCCGCCTGGATCTCCAGGTACGGCGAGCCGGGACCGGACAACCACTCCTGCCAGTGCCGGCCGCCGGCCGTCGATCCCCAGCAGAACAGTTTGCGGCCACGTAGCCCGCCGGTGGAGGTCTGGACGAGCCCCGACCCGGCCTCGTCCAGGGCCGCGATCCAGCGGCGTGCCCCCTCCGGCAGGTCCAGGAAGTAGTCGGCCGCCCGGACGGCCCGCGCCGGGTAACTGCGGTCGGTGCCGTCCGTGCCGGGGAAGTCCACATGCCGCAGATCGCTCACGTAGTCGAAGTGGAAGGCGCGGTCGGCCGGGCTGAGCACCCGTACGCCCGCGCTCTCCGGTACGGCGATGTTGGACCACCAGTAGACCGGCGTGACCTGGTCGGAGGGGTTGTGGAGGGAGACGTGCACGTAGAGCACCGGCGACCCGGCGGGCAACCAGGCGTCGATCCGCACGATCAGCCGCCGCAGCCGCTCGAACTCGAACATCCGCAACACCGGCGTCCCGTCGGCGGCGGTCACCCGGACCGCGTGCAGCGGCTCGCAGGTCAGCGGCCAGTGCCCGGTCGTGCCCAGGTTCCACTCCACCCCGCCGGCGATCCACGCGTCCCGCAGCGCGAGGTTGGCGGGCTGGAGCATCGGGTTGCGGTGCAGCAACTCCCTGCCGCTGGGCCGGTGGACGAGTGACCACAGGCGCCCGCCGTATCCCGGCAGGAACGTCGCGGTGAGCAGGTCGTTCTCCAGGACCACCGTGGGCAGCTCGCGCTCGGCGCGCTCGCGGTCGTACCCCCACTGCCGGGTGTAGGGCACGAGCGAGCGCGGCCGGCCGTAGGCCAGGTTCCGGCGCATCTCGGCGTCGGTACCCACGCCGTCCCCGGTGGTGGGGCGTACGCCGGACAGGATCGGCAACACCCCGGAGACCGGGTCGGCGGCTGCCTCGATCCAGAGCGTGCCCTTCCGCAAGGCGGTCACAGCGTCACCTCGGCCGTCAGCCCGAACGACAGCGTCGTGCCGCCCGGCAACACCGGCCGTACCGTGAACGTGTGCGTCGAGCCCGGCACGAGCGAGCCGACCGTCGCCTTGGTCTTGTTCGCCTTGACGCGGGCGACCTCGGTGTCACCGTCGAACACGGCGTAGCCGGTCGCGATCGGCGACCTGGGCCAGGTGAGCTTCACCGACGCCGGCTTCTTCCCGACGGTGAGCTCGGCGCCGTCGGCCCACGGGCGCGGCACCTCGACGACGAACGCGTCCACGATGGCGATCCGTCCGGTGTCGGCGGCGCTCTGCTTGTTCACCACGCGGATCGTGTGCTCGCCCAGTTCGAGGCCGCTCAGCCGGAACACCCGCTGCTGCCCCTGGCGGACCGGGCCGTAGCAGTCCGCCGAGGCCCGCAGTTCGCCGTCGACGTAGAGGTCGACGACCCCCATGTCGGTGTAGCGCTCGGTGAGGAAGCTGATGCCGGTGCCGGTAAAGGTGAGCTCGGCGTGGTCGCCCTTCTCGGTGGAGTAGTGCACGTCGTCGCCGTAGTCGCCGAGCCCGCGGCCCCGGTCCACGCCGAAGGCCCCGGTGTACGTCACCCGCCGGTCGTCGTCGTTGACGTAGGTGAGGAGCAGCGTGGGGTCGGTGACGGTCAGCGGGTAGCCGTCCGACAGGCCGTCGTAGATCGCCGTGATGGTCGTCGATCCCCAGGCCACCGCCTTGACCACGCCGTGCGCGTCCACGGTGGCGACCGACGGGTCCGAGCTGACGTATGTGACGCCGTCGGAGACCGGGGTACGGCTGCCGTCGGCGCTGACCGCCTCGGTGGTGATCGTGGCGGTGTCGCCCGCCCTGAGCGAGGCGGCGCCGGTCGCGACGAGCGCCTTGGTCGCGGCGGTGCCCGCGGTGACGGTGAACGCGTCGAGCAGCAGGCCCGTCCCCTCGGCGACGATCCGGAACGTGTGCGTGCCCGCGGTCAGCTTCACCCAGGTGCCGACGGTCGTGAAGTGGCCGTCGCCGCCGGTGTCCGGCACGTGCACCGGGTACCGGTCGCCGTCGACCTCGAAACGGAAGGAGGTGGCCTTGCCGGAGGCGGCGGTGAACCCGACACGGTAGAGCCCGGTGTGCGGGGCGAAGACGTTCTCGTAGCGCAGGTAGTCGCCCTCGTCGACGCGGCCGACCGCCCGTACGGGCCCGCCGGCCCCCTGGTACGTGCCCACGACGACGCCGGTGTCGGCCCCCTTCCAGCCCCATTCCTGGCCCAGGTTCCACTGCATGGTGTACTGCTCCGCCTCGATCGTCTGCTCGGCGGCGCCCTGGAGGTCGAGGCGCATGCGGTTCCACACGATGTTGGAGTGGGCCTCGATCCACACCACCTTGACCGAATGGCTGCCGGCGGTCAGCGGGACGACGAAGTCCTCGGTCCGGATCCGGTTGACCCCGCCCGTGTCGCGCAGGCTCAGCTCGCCCGAGACGTCGCTCCCGTCGACCTCGACCCGGAACCTCAGCGAGTCGGCGTTGACGGTGGAGTACTGGAACTGCAGCAGGTAGTCGCCGCTCGCGGGGATCTCGACCTCGTCGTAGCGCAGCCAGTCGCCGGTGTCGACGACGGAGACGCCGGGGGTGCCGTCCTCGCTGACCGCGTCCTCCGCGGCGAGCCAGACCCCCTCCTGGGCCGTGGGCCGCTCGGCCTGGATCGTGATCGACTCGGGCCGCTCGTGCGTGAACCGCATCCAGTTCATGAAGAACCAGCGGCCGTCCTCGCGGACGATCCGGATCGTGTGGCGGCCTGCGGGCAGGGTGAGCTCGCGCTCGATCGTCCGGTAGACGTTGTAGCCGCCGGAGTCGGGCACGGTGATCGGGCCGAGCGCGTCCCGGCCGTCGATCTCGACGCGGAAGCGGTTGCCCTGCTCGGACGAGAGGCGGAACTCGGCCCGGTAGGTCCCGCTCGCGGGCACCACGACGTTGTCGTACTCGGCCCACTCGCCGGCCTCGTCCAGGTAGAGCGAGCCGAAGCCGCCCTCGGGCGGGGCTTCGACGCCGTACGCGCCCTTGGCCTCGGTGTAGTCCTCGTTCTCGATCTTGAACTGGGTGAGCGGCGCGGCGGTCGGCGCCGCCGGCGCGACCTCGGGGACGACCTTGATCGTGCCGATCGGGTACACCTTGCCCACGCCGTCCGGCATGGCCAGCTCGATGCGCGGCTTGCCGTCGGCGCCGAGCATGGCGATGCCGACGTCGTACGTCCCGGCCGGGACGCCGGCGGGCAGCGTGAACGCCGACCGCAGTTCGCGTGCGTCCCCCTTGAACCACTTCGTCTGGTCGAGCGAGGCGTCGGTGCCGCGCCACACCACCTCGCCCGTGGCACGGTCGGTGAAGCGCACCTCCAGCGGGTACTTGCGCGGGCTGAAGCCGACGCCGTTGTTGGTCCAGGTGTGGGCGAGTGTGAACGCGCCGCCGGGCGCGACCTGGGAGTCGTACGTCGCCCGCGGCATGAGGAACCGGTAGCCGGAGTAGCGCCCGAGCGTCGTGAACCACTCGCCGTACGCGTCCTTCATCGCCTGCCACTGCGCGAAGCTCGTGTTGTTGATGCCCTGGAGGTTGGAGTGGTAGCCCTCCAGCGCGTTCTTGACGACGAGCCGCGGGTTGTTCAGCATGATCCCGCTGTCCCAGCCCGCTCCCTCCGAGACCTGGATGAGGTCGCGGCGGAGCTTGCGGTTGACCCACACGTTCTCGCTGCCGGTCCCGTACTGCATCCAGGGGAACGCGCTGTTCACGGTGTCGGACCGCAGACCCCAGTTCTCGTTGCGGGCGGCCTGTTCGTAGCCGAACGCGACGTACCGTTTGGCCTGGGTGTCGGCGTCGGGGTCGGTCGTGACCACGTCCGCGCCGGGGTTCGGCATCATGACCATCGTCCGGGTGAACGCCTCGGCGTAGATGTCCATGATCGCGCGCAGCGTCTTCGAGCGGGTGGCGTTGTCGGGCCACGGGAAGTTCATCGCGTCGTTCCAGCCCGACCACTCGCCGAACAGCGCGAAGGCGCGCAGGTCGACCCAGGCCATCCCGGGGTTCGCGTCGTAGCGGGCGGCGAAGGCGCCGACCGCCTCCTTGAGCTCGGCGAGGTAGATCGGGTCGTGGTAGATCGGCTGCCGCGACTTGTAGACCGTGTTGTACGGCGCGAGCCGGAACCCCGCGCCGAGCTGGTCGAAGAGCCAGGCGGGCGGGTACTCGTAGGCGAAGACGCTCGGGTCGTTCTTGATGTCGGGCGCCTCGGACATGAGGAGCTGGAACTCCACGGTCTTGCCCTGCTCGACGACACGCTTCATGAACGCGTCCAGGCGGTCCCAGGTGAAGGCGTCGTCCTCGGGCTCGAAGTCGGCCCACGCGATCTGCAGCCGGACGATGTCCGCCTCGTCGGGGATCTTCTCCTTGCCCTCGATGAACGCGGTGATCGCCGGGTCGTCGGCGAACACCCAGCCGCGTTCGCCCGCGGGCTTGGGCGAGTTGATGTCGAAGGCGGTGCCGGTGTACGGGTTGCCGTGCAGCACCTCGTACGTGTCGGTGAAGGTCACGGTCGTACGCGGGGTCGCGGTCTCGGCGGCGGTCGCAGCGGCGGTCGCGTGGCCGGGCAGGACGGCCAGGGCGGCGGCGACCGCGACGGACAGGGCGGCGCCGAGCAGGCGGCTGCTCATCGGTTCTCCATCTCAAGACGCACGGGGGCCGTCTCGGTCAGCGACCGGTACGCCGCCTCGACGAGCGCGACGGTGCGGTAGCCCGCCAGCGCGTCCGGCTGGCGGGCCTCGCCGGTGCGCACCGCGTCCAGGAAGGCGCGGATCAGCAGGTCGTCGAGGGGCGCGCCGTACCCGGAGGCGACCGCGCCACGGCTGTTCCAGCCGGTGAGGACGTCGGCGAAGGGCGCGATCTCGGCCACCCCCTCGGTGCCGATGACGGTCAGCGTGACCAGGTCCCCGGCGTCGGGCCGGCCGGGCGGGCGCGACCAGGAGCAGTCGATCGAGGCGATGGCGCCGTCGCGGTAGCGCAGCGAGACCAGCCCGGCCGTCTCGACCGGTACGGGGTCGCCGTTCCGGTCCGGGTTCGGGATCGTGTTGGCGATCGCGTACACCTCGGCCGGGTCCTCGTCCAGGAGGTCGGCGAGCAGGTCGGCCACGTGCACGACGTGGTCGGTCAGGGCGCCGCCGCCGCTCAGCGCCGGATCGACGAACCAGGCCCTGGTGGTGGGCACGCCGCCGCAGTTCGTGGCCGCGATGGAGACGATCCGGCCGAGGTCGCCGCGTCGTACGGCCGCGCGCAGGTCGGCGTAGGCCGGGGCGAACCTGACCGGGAACGCCGTCATCAGCACGGTCCCCGCGGCGCGCGCGGCTTCGAGCATCTCGGCCGCGTCCGCGAGCGAGGTCGCCAGCGGCTTCTCGCAGAGCACGTGCACGCCCTCGGCCGCGGCGCGTACCGCGAGCTCGCGGTGCCTGACGTTCTCGGCGCAGATCACGACAGCGTCCGGCCGCCACGCCCAGAGGTCCTCCTCGGTCTCGAAGTAGCCGACGCCGAGTGTGTCGGCGAGCGCGCGGCCGCCTGGCTCCCCGGCGGAGCGGGCGGCATGGCCGGCGTCGCAGGCCGCGATCTCGACGACTCCGGCGCGGCGCAGCGCGGCGGCGTACTCGGTCGCGTGCAGGTGGGCGAACGAGAGGATTCCGATTCTCATGCGGCAGAGACCTCTTCCAAGGCGGGCTGAAGGTCGACGGGCAGGCCACTGGCGGCCGAGCGGGCCACGGCGTCGGCGATGCGCATGGCCTCAAGGCCGTCGAGGGCGGTGACCCTCGGCGCGGCGCCGGTCGCGATGGAGTGGACGAAGTCGCCGAGCTCGGCGCGATAGGGGCTGGTCAGAGGGGAGAAGTCGGGCAGGAGGTCCCCGCCGGGCTCGGCGTGCCCCTGGTAGCGGAAGGTGCGGCGCTCGTCGGAGTCGCCGTGCAGGACGCCGTCGGAGCCCGCGACCTCGAAGTGCGTCCGGAACTCGATCGGGGCGGTGGTCCAGGTCGCGGTGAGCACCGAGATCGCGCCCCCGGCGTGCGTCAGGAACGCCTGGGTGCTCTGGCTGCCGTCCACGACGTTCGTACGGGCGAACACCCGCTCGACGTCGCCGCCGATCCAGCGGGCGACGTCGATGTCGTGGATCATGAGGTCGAGGAGCACGCCGCCCGAAAGCCGCTCGTCGAGGTACCAGCCGCTGCGCGGGCTGCGTCCCTGCCGGGTGTGGCGTTGCACGCCGACCCGGCCCACGTCGCCGCGCGTCACCGCGTGCCACAGTTCCTCGTACTCGGCGAAGTACCGTACGACGTGGGCGGGGAAGAGCGGCACCCCGGCCTCGGCGAACCGCGCGACGAGATCCTCGGCCTCCCCGAGCGTACGGGTCAGGGGTTTCTCGCACACCGTGGGAAGACGGTGTTCGAGGGCGGCCAGCGCCAGCTCGCGGTGGGTGTGCGTCGGCGTGCAGATGTCGACGATGTCGGCCGCGTCGAACAGCGCCGCCAGATCGGCCACGGGCCGCCCGCCGCCGTGCCGGCCGATGAGCTGTTCCGCGTCATCGGCGACGGAGAAGACCACGACGTCGTAGCCGAGGTCCAGCCAGGCCGGGAGATGCGCGTTGGCGATGCCGCCCGCGCCGATGAGTCCGACCGTTCCGTGCATGTGGTGACCATCCGTTTCCGCGTGATTGCCGGTCATTTGCCGATGCCTTGCGTCATGCCGCTCACGATGCGGCGGCCGAACCAGAGGTAGATCACGATCATCGGGAGCACGACGATGACGACGCCGGCGAACAGACCGCCCCAGTTCGAGGTGTATTGCATGTTGGAGTAGAAGTTGAGCAGCGCGACGTTCAGCGTCTGCATGCGCTGGTTCGGCACCAGCATCAGCACGATCACGGTCTCGTTCCACAGGCTCAGCACGTTCAGCACGGCCACGGTCGTGATGCCGGGCCTGGCGAGCGGGACCATGATCTGCCAGAAGGTCCTGAACGGCGTCGCGCCGTCGAGGGCCGCGGCCTCCTCCAGCTCGCCGGGCAGCGAACGGAAGTAGCCGATGAGCACGAAGACGCTGAACGGCAGGCTCAGCACGACGTAGAAGAGCGCGACGGTGATGCGCGGATCCCACGCCCCCGTGATCCAGTCGATCATGAACCGCGACAGGCCGACGCTGATGAGCACCATCGGAACGGCGAACGCCTGGAACGGGATGCTCATGCCGACGGCGAAGAAGGTCGCGACCGGCCCGCTCGACCGTCCGCCCAGCCGGGCCACCGCGTACGCGGCCGGGATGCTGAGCCCCATGACGAGCGCGACCGAGACGGTCACCAGGATCACCGAGTTGACCGTCGCGGCCCCGAGGCCCGAGGTCGACCAGGCGGTGGCGAAGTTCTCCCACATCCAGGTGCCGGGCAGTCCCACGGGGTCGGCGAAGATCTCCCGCGAGGTCTTGACCGAGTTCAGCACGACCCAGACGACCATGGCGAGGTTGACCAGCACCCAGAGCCACAGACCGGCCCTGATCAGCAGGATCGCCGAGGCGCCGAAGGCCTCGGCCGTACGGCGGCGCGCGGGGCCGGTCATGACCACTCCAGCCGGTCGCGCCGCTGGATGCGGCGGGACGACACGATCAGCCCGACGGTGATGGCCGTCATGACCACCCCGATGGCGGCCGCCTCGCCGAGCTGGGCCATGCCGCCGACGCGTCCGCCCGTGACCCGCAGGTACTGCTCGACGGCGAGGGTGCGCGCTTCGAGCGGCGGGGTGCCCGCCGTGCCGACGAAGGCGATGACGATCTCGAACGTCTTGATGCCGGCGATCGCCCACAGGGCCGCGGCGGTCGCGATCATGTCCCGGGTCAGCGGGAGGGTGACGTACCTGAACTGCTGGATCAGGGTCGCGCCCTCGATGCGGGCCACCTCGTACAGGCTCGGCGGGATCCCGTCGACCGCGGACATCACCAGGACGACGTAGAAGCCCGCGGCGCTCCACACGACCCCGGCCATGATCACCTGGAAGATCAGCTCGGGTCCGAGCCAGGGCTGGCGCAGCGCGTCCAGCCCGGCCAGCCCGAGGAGGCTGTTCACCATGCCCTTCGGGTTGAAGAGGAACGAGACCGCGAGACCGACCGCGATCGGTGAGATCATGAACGGCAGGAAGACGGCCGATCGGATGAAGGCGCCGGCGCGGGCGGTGCGCAGCGCGACCATCGCGGCGACCGCGATGAGGAAGAGCGCCACCCCGACGATCGACGTCAGCAGGACGGTGTTCAGGAACGACGACAGGAACATCCGGCTCGACAGGAGTTCGGCGTAATTGGCCAGGCCGACCCAGGAGAACTCGGTGCCCAGCCCCGACCATTCGGCGAAACTGAGCACGACGCCGAAGATCGACGGCAGAACGAAGAAGAGCAGGTAGGCGATCAGTGCCGGCAGCAGCAGCGGGAGGTACAGCCGGCGGCGCTCGCCGTCCAGGGCGCCGCCGGCAACCTCGGCCCGCCCTCGGCGTGCCGCGGGCCGCACCACGGTGTCCGCGACCACTACTCTCCCAGCTCGGCGGTCTGCGCCTTGCCGTCGGCCAGGAACTTCCCGGCGCCGATCGAGCCGCCGATGAGCTTGTCGTCGAGCGGGAGGAAGACGTCGTTGAACCACTTGGGCGCCACCGTGGCGACGCCGTCGAAGTCGAGGCTGACCTCCGTCGCGGCGCGGATCGACTCCTGGATCGAGGTGAGCTCCTCGGGGGCCGGGGAGTCGCCGCGCGACGGGATGTTCCCGGCGTCGGTCGCGATCCGGTCGATGTACTTCTTCTGCATCGCGAACGCCAGGAAGTCGGCGACCGCCTGCTGGTTCGTCGACTTCGGGTTCACCCCCCATCCGAGCGCGCCGATCGTGACCGCCGAGCTCTTCGAGGCGTCGACCGGGGGCAACGAGATGATGCGCGGCTTGACCGCCTGGCCGCGCAGCGAGGCCGTCTCGCTGCCGAGCCAGGTGCCGTTCAGGTTGAAGGTGTGGTCGCCGGCCGCCCACGCGTTCTGGGCGTCGGGGAACTTCGTGGCCATGTAGTCGGGCTGGAAGAGCCCCGCCTTCACGAACGACTCCAGCTCGGTCACCGCCCGCTTCACCTCGGGACGGTCCCAGGCGGCGGGGTCCTCGGCGAGCTGCCGCAGCGCGCCGGGGCCGGCCGTCGAGAGCAGCAGCTGGTAGAGCCAGAACGCGTTGTAGGAGTTGACCGTGCCGTCGAGCGCGATCGGCCGGCGCCCCGCGGCCTTCTCCTTGCCGGCGACGGCGAGGAGGTCGCCGAAGGTCTTGGGCGGGGTGGTGGCGAAGTCGGGGTAGCGGGCGGCGTCGTACCAGAGGCCCACGGAGAAGACGCTGTGGGGGACGAACCCGTAGCCCTTGTCGTCGCTGATCGCCTTCAGCACGCTCTTCGGCAGGACCTCCTCGATCGTGGTGTTCTCGCCGGGGATCTTGGCCTTGAAGACGGCCGACATGTCGCCGAGCGCGCCGGCGGCGCGGAACTCGGCGGTGTGGTCGATCGCCGTGTCGAAGAAGTCGGGCCCCTCGCCGGTCGCGATCGCGTTCTTGATCTGCTCTTCCTGGGCCTTGCCGAGCCACTGCACGTCGACCTTGACGCCGGTCTCCTTGGCGTAGTCGGCGATGACGTTCTCGAAGAGCGTGGCCTGCGGGGTGCCCTTGGCCCACTTCCCCCAGTAGACCAGCGGTTTCGCCGCCGGGCCGGACGCGGCGTCCGAGGACCCGCCGCCCTGGATCTTCGTGCCGCACGCACTCAGGGCGAGGAGCGCGCCGACGGCGGCCACTACGCGGATGCACTTGCGCATTGCTGCTTCCTTCTTGGGGCAGGCGTCCACGGAGGGCCGTGCGACGCGGAGGGGGGCTGCGATGCGCAATAATAAAGACAGTTTCTGTATTAATGGAAGAGGCTTGTTCGTACTCCGTGCGTCAACCCGGCGCCACGGGAACCGAGAGGGTTGTGGATGAGCGTGCTGATCGGACGTGAAAAGAGCCTGCTGCACCGCGCCGGAGACCAGTCGCGGCTGCGCCGCCTGAACTCGCTGGCCGTGATCGAGGCGATCCGGCAGGAACCGCTCACCATTCCGATGGTCGCCCAGGCCAAGGGGCTCTCGAAGACCGCCGCGGACTCCGTCGTCGCCAATCTCGTCACGCTCGGCTGGGCCGTCCCGGTCGAGCCGCTGGCCCCGACCGGCGCCGGAAGGCCGGCCAGCCGCTACCGCTTCCGCGCCGAGGCGGCGGTCGTGGCCGGCGTCGACATCGGCCAGCACACCACCAGGGCCGAGATCGCCGACCTGAACGGCGAGGTGCTGAGCTCGGGGTCGGTCGCCTCGTCCGTCTCCGAGACGCCCCGCGACCTCGTCGCCGCCGCGGTGAAGGTCGTCGATCGGCTGCTCGCCGAGCAGGGCCGCGGGCGTGCCGAGGCGTGGGCGATCGGCGTGGCCGTGCCCGCCGTGGTCTACCAGGACGTCATCACCAAGGGGGCGGCGGGCTGGGCCGGGTTCAGCGTGCGCGCGGCGCTGGAACCGCACTTCGAGTGCCCGATCGCGGTGGAGAACGACTCGAACCTGGCCGCGTTCGCCGAGGCGTGGAAGGGCAGCGCCACCGACGCGACCTCGATGATCTACGTGCACTCGGGCAACCGCACGGGAGCGGGGCTCGTGCTGAACGGCATGGTCGTCCGCGGCGCGAACGGCGCGGCCGGCGAGATCGGCGCGCTGCCGCAGCTCGGCTGGGAGCACGCCCAGGAGTTCCTGCACGACGTACGGCTCGCCGACGGGCGGCGGCTCAACCGCGAGGAGGTGTTCGCCGCCGCGGCCGAGGGCGAGGCGGCGGCCGTCCAGGCGGTCGACCGGTTCAGCGGGGAGATCGCGATCGGCATCGCCGCGCTCGTGCTCGCGATCGACCCCGAGATCGTGGTGGTCGGCGGCGGCAACGCGCGTGCCGGAGACACCTTCCTGGAGCCGCTCCGCCGGCACGTCGAGACCCTGTGCACGGTACGGCCGGCGCCGCCGATCGTGCCCTCGACGCTGAAGGAACACGGGTCGATCACCGGGGCGGCCGGGCTCGCGGCCAACACCGTCCTGGAGCAGTTGTACGCGGCGGCCTCCGGCGGGCAGACCCTGTCCAGCACCGACGTCCCGCCGTGGCGCTGGAACGCGGCGACGGGTGGAGCAAGCTCGTGAGCGCCCACGAGACATCGGATGAATGCTCGCACAACTCTTGCTGTCGGCTTGAAGGTCGGGCTACCTTTCCTCCAACGTCTCCCCCCGCCCTGGAGTGGTCATGGCCCGCTTACGCCGACTTCTCGCTGCCTCGATGCTCACTGTCATCGGATGTATCTCTTCTCCCGCCCTGGCATCAACGGAAGGCCCGTACGAGCCGACCGTCGAATCACTGAACAGTCATCCGACCCCCAAGTGGTTCAACAACGACAAATTCGGCATCTTCCTCCATTGGGGCGCGTACTCTGTCCCAGCGTGGGGCCCGCGCGGCAGTTACGCCGAGTGGTACTGGTACTACATGAACTCCCCCGGTAACGAGACCAATCGCTACCACCGGGCCACGTACGGGGAGGACTTCTCCTACGACCGCTTCGCCGAGCAGTGGAAGGCCGAGAAGTTCAACGCGGCCGACTGGGTCAAGCTCTTCAACGACGCCGGGGCCAAGTACTTCGTCCTCACCTCCAAGCACCACGAGGGCGTCGCCCTGTGGGACAGCAAGGTGAGCGAGCGCGACACCATGGCGATGGGCCCGAAGCGGGACCTGGCGAAGGAGCTGTTCACCGCGGCCCGCGCCGACGGGAAACTGCGCGCGGGCTTCTACTACTCGCTCATGGAGTGGTACAACCCGCTGTTCACCGGCCAGCCGGCGACCAACCCGTACACCGGTCAGCCCGTGCCGTACACCGGGGCCCCGCAGAACGGCGACTACATCAAGGACTACATGCTCCCGCAGATGCGCGAGCTGATCGACGGCTACGACCCCGACATCCTGTGGTGCGACGGCCAGTGGGACCGCTCGGCCGCCCAGTGGCAGACCGCGGGTGTGATCGCCGACTACTACAACAAGGCGCTCAAGAAGGGCAAGGAGGTCGCGGTCGCCAACCGGTGCAAGATCGAGAGCGGCGCGCTGGAGAGCCACGAACTGGACTTCCAGACGCCCGAGTACTCCGTCAAGCCGGACATCGACCCGGTCAAGTGGGAGTCCAGCCGCGGCATCGCGCACTCCTACGGCTACAACCAGAACGAGCCCGTCGAGGACTACCTGAGCTCCGACCAGCTCGTGGACTCCTTCGTTGACATCGTCAGCAAGAACGGCAACCTGCTGCTGGACGTGGGCCCGAAGGCCGACGGCACCATCCCCGACGTGCAGCGGGAACGGCTGCTGGACATGGGCTCCTGGCTGAAGGTCAACGGCGAGGCCATGTACGGCACCACGTACTGGAACCGGGCCGAGGAGAAGGGCGGTCCGGACGACCTCCGGTACACCGTCAAGGACGGCGTCCTCTACGCGACCGCGCTGAAGTGGCCGGGCGAGCAGCTCACCCTGGGCGCGGACGTGCCGGTCGGCCCCGGGACGCGCATCACCCTGCTCGGCTCCGACAGCGGCCCGCTGCGGTGGCAGCGCGACGACCAGGGCCGGGTGGTCGTCACCACCCCCGCCGAGACCGGGCAGTACGCCTACTCCTTCAAGATCGAGACGCCCGGCGTGTCGGCCCTGCCGCGCTTCGGCACCGATCTGCCCGAGTTCGTACAGGCCGGTGAGACCTTCAGCGGCAAGGTGACCGTCACCAACCCCGGCTCCAAGCCGCTGCGCGGGGCCTCGCTGGACCTCACCGCGCCCGAAGGCTGGACGGTGAGCCCGGCGAGCACCAGGATCGGCAACCTGGCGGGCGGGGCGAGCGCCGACGTGCCCGTCACCGTGACCGTCCCGGCCGGGGCCGAGCCGGCCGCGCTGCCGATGCGGGCGACGCTCAGGTCGGGCCGGTTGCGCGCGCCGTACCCGGTCCCCGTCTCGGTGGCGCTGCCCAACCTGGCCCAGGGCAAGCCGGCCACCCAGAAGAGCACCGGCTACGACGCTCCGGCCGCACGGGCCGTGGACGGCAACACGAACGGCGACTTCTGGAGCGGTTCGGTCAGCCACACCGCGGAACCGGCCAACGAAGCCTGGTGGCAGGTCGACCTGGGAGCCTCGGCCGGCCTGGACAGCGTGGAGATCTGGAACCGCACCGACTGCTGCAATGACAGGTTGCGGGACTACTGGGTGATCTCCTCCGACCAGCCGATCACCGCGGACGGGCTGGAGGAGGCCCGCACCGCGCCGGGCGTGACCGCCGTACACGTGCAGGAGCAGGCCGGGCGGCCCAGCAGCACCAAACTGCCCGCCGGCACGTCCGGCCGGTACGTACGGATCCAGCTCGCCTCGGGCACCAACCCGCTGGTCCTCGCCGAAGTACGGGTGAGAGGCCGCTGACACAAGCGGCGATCATCAGCCGCCGATCGCCGCGCTCGTCATGGGCGCGGCGGTCGGCCTGACCGACACGGCGGGAACCGGCAGGACTCCCGCTTCACCTTCCTCACGGCCCCCACGGCTCCCGGACGTTGGTTACGCTCGAACAAGATCCACGAGCAGGGGGTGCGCCGTCGTGCTGATCCGATTACTCGGCCCGGTGGAAGTGGAACGTCCTGGGCAGGTGCTGCCGGTGCGACCGCCTCAGGTGGCGCTGGCACTGGCCGCGCTCGCGTGGGAGGTCGGCCGGGTCGTCCCGGTCGAGTCGCTGCTCGGACGGGTCTGGGGCGAACGGGTCCCGCCGGGGGCGCGGCGCACCCTGTACACGCTCATCACCCGCGTCCGCCGCGACGTCCTGACGGACGAGGGCGCCGTCGTCCACCGGCCCGGCGGCTACCTGCTCGACCTGGACGACTCCGCCGTGGACGTGTCGCGCTTCCGCGGCCTCGCCGAACGGGCGACGACCGAACCCGATCCGGCGCGGCTGCTCGGCGAGGCCCTGGAGTTGTGGCGCGGCGACCCGCTGACCGGGCTGCCCGGCGAATGGGCCGAACGCGCCCGCCACCGCCTGCACGACGAACGCAAGGAGAACCTGCTGCGGTGGGCGCGCGCGGTGACCACCCACGACGCCGCGGCCGCGGTGGCCGCGTTGTCGCCGCTGGCCGACGAGCACCCGCTGGACGAACTGGTCGCCGTCGCGCTGATCGAGGCGCTGCACACCTGGGGCCGTACCGCCGAGGCGCTGGCCCGCTTCGCCGGCGTGCGCCGGACGCTGGCCGAGGAGCTGGGCGTCGAACCCGGCACGGCGCTGCGGCGTGCCCATCAGATGTTGCTGCGCTCCGGTGACGCGGCCGACCCCGCCCGCGTGGTCCCCGCCCAGCTCCCCGGTGACCTGAGGGGCTTCGTCGGCCGGGCGGCCGAGCTGGCCCGGCTGACCGCGGCGGCGCGCGGCGACCAGCCGCCGGCCGCCGCGGTCTGCGCGATCTCCGGACCGCCCGGAGTGGGCAAGTCGTCACTCGCGCTGCATTGGGCCCACCTGAACCGCGACCGCTTCCCGGACGGCCAGCTGCACGCCGATCTCGGCACGGTCGGCCCGGCCGACGCGGCCGCGGTGCTCCCCCGGTTCCTCACCGCGCTCGGGGTCCCGGAGGCGCAGGTGCCGTCGGACGTCGAGGCCCGGATCGGTCTCTACCGCAGCCTGCTGGCCAGCCGGCGGGTCCTCGTCGTGCTCGACGACGCGCGCGGCGCCGACCAGGTACGCCCGCTGCTGGCCACCGCGCCGGGGTGCCTGACGCTGGTCATCAGCCGTTCCGAGTTGTCCGGTCTCGCGGTCACCACAGGGGCCTCCTTGGTACGCCTGGACGTCCTCCCCGACGACGACGCCCACCGCCTGCTGGCGGCGCGGCTGGGGGAACCCCGGCTGGCGGCCGAGCCCGAGGCCACCGCGCTGATCATCCGCCGGTGCGGCCGGTTGCCGCTGGCACTGGCGATCGTCGCGGCACAACTCGCGCAGGGCGACGAACTGCCGCTGGCCAAGGCCGCCGCGGACCTCGCGCGGGCCGGCACGGACCTGGAACCGTTCGCCCACACCGATCCGGCGGTCGACCTGCGCCACGTCTTCGGGCGGTCGTGCCGGCACCTGCCCGCGCCCGCGATCCGCCTGTTCCGGCGCCTCGGGCTGCACCCCGGCCCGGCCCTGCCGCTCGCGGCCGCGGCGAGCCTGGCCGCCCTTCCGGTGGAGGCCGCGGGTGAGCTGTCGGCGCAGCTCGTCCGCGCCAACCTGGTCGACGTACGCGCGCGTGGCCGCCTGCGTACGCACGACCTGCTGCGGGTGTACGCGGCGGAGCTGGCACGGGCTGTGGACAACCGCGCGGCGCTGCGTGCCGCGACGCGGCGGCTGCTGGACTACTACCTGCATTCGGCGTGCGCCGCGAGCGAGCTCTGCTACCTCCACCGCGAGCGGCTGACGCTGGAGCCGCGGGCACGCGGGGCCGTGCGGGAACGGTTCGCCGGCCCGGTGGAGGCCCTGCGCTGGTACGCCGACGAGGCGGTGGCGCTGCCGTCCCTGCTGGCGGAGGCGGCCGCGGCGGGGCTCGACCGGCACACGTGGCAACTGGCGTGGGCGTTCGCCGAGTTCATGCAGCGCCACGGCCCGTGGGAGCAGATCCTGAGCGTTCAGGCCGTGGCGTTGGACGCGGCCGGCCGGCTCGGCGACCGGCTGGCCCAGGCCCGTTCCCACAGCAGCATCGCGCGCGCCCACGCCAAGCTCGGCCTGGAGCGGGAGGCGGTCGAGCACTTCCGGCGGGCGATCGACCTGCACGAGGACCTCGACGAGCCGGTTCTCGAAGCGCACCTGCACCTCGGCGTCTCGACCTCGCTGAACCGGCTGCGCTCCGGCGAGGCGCTGGGCCACGTGCTGCGCGCGCGGGAGCTGTTCCAGCAGGTGGGCGACGTCATCGGCGAGGCACGGGCGTTGAACAACGCGGGCTGGCTGCACGCCGAGGCCGGCGAGTACGACGAGGCGCTGAACCACTGCCGCCGGGCGCAGCGCATCCTGGCCGAGTCCGGGTACGCCCAGGGCGAGGGGCACGCCTGGGACAGCATCGCCTACGTACTGGCGGCCAAGGGCGACCTCGCGCAGGCGGTGACGTGCTACGAACGGGCCGTCGAGCTGCTGCGCGGCTGCGGCGACCTGCACCCGGCCGCCGAGACACTGGTCCGCCTGGGCGAGACGCACCTGCGGACGGGCGACACCGCCTCCGCGCTCGGCGCCTGGCGGCGGGCGGCGGAGTGCTACGACACGCTCGGCGACACGCAGGCCGACCGGGTACGAGCCCGCATCACGGCCTGTGACCAGCGCGGATAGGCCGTTAAGAAATCATTCAGAGATCGATCAACCCCTGGGTGCAGGCTGCGACGAGCGGCGGTACGGCGGCCCGAGGCCGGCCGGACACCGCCGCGCCGAGCGGGCGAGGGCCCGCTCGGGACTGCCGAAAAGGGAGGCTTCGATGCGTGCGATGACCAGAATGGCCGACCGGCTGCTCGAAATGATCGTGCCGCACACGGTGGCCCGCGCCACCGACTGCTCCTACGAGTGCTGCAGCGGCTGGGGCATCGGCCGGTACTGCTGCTACTACCCGGACGGTCACCGTTCGTGTGGCTCCTGCCAGCGTTACGACTACTGCTACTGATCACCCGCCACGATGACCGGTGCCCGGCGGCATGACGCGGCCGGGCACGTTCATGAGCTTTCACACGGAGGTGTCCTGTGCCCTACCTGATCGCGACCGTGGTCCTCGTCGGCGCCCTGTGTCTGGTGGACCTGCTGTTGACCCTCGCCGTGGTCCGCCGGCTCAAGGAGCACACGAAACTGATCGACGCCCTGTACGAGCTCGCCGACGCGGGCGGCCCGGCCGGAGCGTCCGGCGGGGTGGCCGTGGGCGAGGTCGTCGGCGACTTCGACACGACGACCGTGGAAGGAGGCCACGTGACGCGCGACCTCCTGCCCGAGGGGACGGTCGTCGCGTTCCTCTCGCCGGACTGCCGAGGTTGTCACGAGCAGCTTCCCGAACTGGCCTCCTGGGCGGCGGGGCAGGACCGGTCACGGGTGCTGGCCGTGATCGACGGCCGGTCGGGGGACCCGGCGGAGCTGGTCACGGCGCTGCTGCCGGTCGCCCAGGTCATCCTGGACGACGCGCGCCCGCACGTGGCCGACGCGTTCCGGGTACGGTCCTTCCCGGCCTTCTTCCAGGTGTCCGCGGGCGGCAGGCTGCTCGCGACCGCGCCCAGGCTCTCCCGGCTGGCAGCCGGATCCCCGGCGTGACCGGCAGCCGGCCCGCCACGGCGCCGAGTTCGCGGGTCCTGGCGAGGTGCGCGGCCCGCGCCGCCGGGACGGTGTGGCGGGCGGCGCCGGCCCACGTGCTCGCCTACCTGGCGACCACCCTCGTCGGCGCGGCCGGACCGGTCGCCCTGGCGTGGCTGGCCAAGGCCGTGCTCGACGGGGTGGCCTCGGGGCGGGCCGGCGTGCTGCCCGGCCTGGCGCTGGGCATCGCCGCCGTGACGACGGCCGGCGCGGCGGCGGCGCACGCCGGGCAGTACCTGCGCGCCGAGGTGGACCGCCGGGCGGCGTTGCGGGCCAAGGACGAGCTGTTCGCGGCGGTGTCCGGCTTCCCGGGGCTGGCCCGGTTCGAGAGCCCCGCGTTCCTCGACCGGCTGCGCCTGGCCCAGCAGAGCGCGAGCAACCCCGGCAGGCTGGTGGACACGGCGCTCTCGGCCGCGCGCGGCGCGCTCACCGTCGCCGGGTTCATCGGGGCCCTGGCGGTGATCAACGTGGGGTTCACCGTCCTGGTCGTGGTGTCGGCCGTGCCGGCGTTGCTCATCGAGCTCCGGATGTCGCGGCAGCGGGTCGCGATGTTGTGGCGGATCGGTCCCGCCGAGCGCAGGGAGATGTTCTACGCGCAGCTGATGTCCACCGTGGACGCCGCCAAGGAGACCCGGCTGTTCGATCTCGGCGCGTTCCTGCGGCTGCGCATGCTGACCGAGCTGCGCTCGGCGAACGCCGCCCGCCGCCGGACGGACCGGCGGGAGTTCCTGGTGCGGGCGAGCCTGGCGGGCACCTCGGCGGTCGTGGCCGGTGCGGGGCTGGTCTGGGCGATCCTCGCGGCGGGCCGCGGGCAGCTCGGCGTCGGTGACGTGTCGATGTTCGTGGCCGCCGTCGCCGGGGTCCAGTCCGCGCTGAACGTCGTGGTGTCGGCGGGTGTGATGGCGTACGAGCAGTTGCTGACGTTCCATCACCATGTAGCGATCGTGACCACCGGGCCCGGCCTGCCCGTGCCGGAGCGTCCCCGTTCTCTGCCGCCGCTGCGCCGGGGCATCGAGCTGCGTGACGTCTGGTTCCGCTACAGCGAGGACCATCCGTGGGTGCTGCGCGGCCTCGACCTGTTCATCCCGCACGGTGACTCGGTCGCCCTGGTCGGACGGAACGGCGCGGGCAAGAGCACGCTGGTGAAGCTGCTGTGCCGGTTCTACGACCCGACGCGCGGCGCCGTCCTGTGGGACGGGGTCGACCTCCGCGACGTGCCGCCGGAGACACTGCGCGCCCGGATCGGCGCGGTCTTCCAGGACTTCGTGGCCTACGAGCTGACCGCGGCCGACAACATCGCGGTGGGCGACCTGTCCGCCGCCGGGGACCGGGCGCGGATCGAGCGGGCGGCGCGGGAGGCCGGCGTCCACGACACCGTCGAGGCCCTGCCCGCCGGGTACCGCACGCTGCTGAGCCGCGGGTTCCGCCCCGACCAGGAGGACGGGACGGCTGAGGGTGTGGCGCTGTCCGGCGGGCAGTGGCAGCGGGTCGCCCTGGCCAGGGCGTTCCTCCGGCGCGACCGCGACCTGATGATCCTCGACGAGCCCAGCGCCGGGCTGGACCCCGAGGCCGAGTACGAGGTGCATCGGCAGCTCGCGCGGCTGCGCGGCGGGCGTACCAGCGTGCTCGTCTCCCATCGACTCGGAGCGGTCCGCGACGCCGGCCGGATCGTGGTGCTGGCCGACGGCGTCGTGACCGAGGAGGGCACGCACGCGGCGCTGCTGGCCGGCGGCGGCGCGTACGCGCGGCTGTTCACCCGGCAGGCCGCCGGCTACCGGGACGACGCGCAGCCGACGGGGGCGGCACGATGACCGGCCCGATTCCCGGTGCGGTGGCGCTGGTCGCGGGCGTGGCAGGGCTGGTCGCCGGGGCGGTCTGGCTGCGCCGGCGGTACGTGGTGGTGACGGTCCACGGGGAGAGCATGCTGCCCGCGTACCGGCCGGGCGAGCGTGTGCTCGTCCGGCGGACGTCGTCCCGGTCGTTGCGTACCGGCCAGGTCGTGATCCTGGGCGCGGACCCCGGCGGGGACAGGACGGTCACCGGAGCACGCTGGATCATCAAGCGGGTCGCGGCCGTCCCGGGCGACCCGATACCGCGTGACACCGTGCCCGCCCTGCGCACCGCGCCGGGCACGCGGGTGCCGACGGGCCGCCTGGTCGTCCTGGGGGACAACGCGAACCGCTCGTACGACTCCCGCCACTCGGGTTACCTGACCGCGGACCGCCTGCTCGGCGTGGTCCTCCGCAAGATCGGCGGCGGGGTCCTGGACGGGTGACGCCGGAACCCCGACCGCTATGGGCCGGGACGCAATGAGTTCCGGTAGGGCGGCATGAAACGGAGCCTGGGCATCTGGTCGGCCAGCACTCCCCCGTCCACGACCAGGGTGGAGCCGGTGACGTAACGAGCCGCCTCCGAAGCCAGGTAGGCCACCGCGCCGGCGACGTCGTCCGGCCGGCCGTAGCCGCCCCGCAGCGGGATCCGCTCCTCCCACGCCGCCTCGAACGCCTCGCGGTCGAAGGGGAAGTCCCCGTCGATCGGGGTGGCGATCATGCCGGGTGCGACGGCGTTGACGGTGATGCCGTGCGCGCCCAGCTCGGCGGCGAGCGAGCGGGTGATCAGTTCCAGGGCGCCCTTGGAGGCGTTGTAGTGGGCCAGGCCGGCTTCGGCCATGAGGCCGTTCTTGGAGGAGACGGAGACGATCCGCCCCCGGACCCCGTCGGCGATCATGTGCTCGGCCACCCGCTGCGACAGGAAGAACGGCGCGTCGCAGTTGACCCGCATGACGGCCTGCCAGCCGGCCACGGTGATCTCGTTGAAGTGCTCAAGGCGAGCCACCCCGGCGTTGTTGACCAGGACGTGGATCGGCCCATGGTCGCGCCGGACCGCGTCGGCGAGCCCGGCCAGGCCCTCGGTGTCGGCCAGGTCGAACCCGTACGCGCAGCCCGCGCCCGGCCGGTCGACGGTGATCACCCGGTAGCCGTCGGCCGACAGGCGTCCGGCGATGGCCTGGCCGAGGCCCCCGGCGGCGCCGGTGACGACGGCCAGTTCGGTCATGACAACCCCAGCAGGTCGAGCGACGGGCGGTGGATGAGCTTCTCGATCTCCTCCTGGTCCAGGGGCGGCAGGCCGGGGATGCCGGGGACGGCGCCGACGGCCCGCAGCCCCTCCACCGAGGCGTCCACCGTGGTGAAGGGGTAGTCGCTGCCGAACAGGAGCTTGGCCCACACCCCGTAGTCCTGGGCCAGGCGCAGGCTGTGCCAGAGCTGGAAGGGGCGGTAGTGCAGGGCGGAGACGTCGGCGTAGACGTGGCGGTGCTTGCGGATCACCGCGATGCACTCCCCCTCGTACGGGTGGCCGAGGTGGGCCAGGACCATGCGCAGCTCCGGGTGCCTGATGGCGACCTCGTCCAGGTGCACCGGCAGCGCGTACCGCAGGGGCGCGGCCGAGACGAACGTGGTCCCGGTGTGGACGAGCAGCGGCAGGCCGTGGCGGGCGGCGTAGGCGTACAGGTCGTCCAGCTCGGGGGCGGCCGGGTCGAAACCGGCGTACATCGGCATGAGTTTGATGCCGCGCAGCCCGAGGTCGCGGTGGCCGTGTTCCAGCTCGTCGCGCCAGCCTGGCTGAGTGGGGTCCAGCGACAGGTAGCCGATGAGCCGGTCGGGGTGCTCGCCCGCGTAGGCGGCCACGGCGGCGTCCTCCACCCACAGGCCCGAACGCCTGGCCTTGCCGCCGACCACGACGGTGCGGGTGCCGGGGGGCGAGGTGGCGGCGTAGTCCGCCCAGCGCACGGTCAGGTCGACGTGACCGCCGTGCGCGCGGGCGGACTCGGCCGCGAACGGGTCGCCGACGTCGTCCGGGCAGGTGAACAGGTGGGAGTGGACGTCAACGATCACGCTTCTCCCAGCCCTCCTTGAACATGTTCCAGAACCGGTGGGACGGCGGGTGCTCGGCGAAGACCTCGTCGGCCAGCTCGACGCCGAGCCCCGGCCGCTCCGGCAGCCCGATGTGGCCGTCGGTCACGGGCAGCACGCCCTTCAGCGCCTCGAAGACGTACGGCTCCAGCATGCCGTCGAACGTCTCCAGGACGAGCAGGTTCGGCATGCCGAGCACGGCGTGGACGGAGGCGGTGGTGCACAGCGGGGAGTTGGAGTTGTGCGGGGCGACGAGCATGGCGTGCACGTCGGCCTGCGCGGCCAGCTTCCTGATCTCGGTGAACCCGCCGGCCATCGACAGGTCGGGCTGGATGATGTCGACCGCGCCGGTGGCGAACAGCCGGGCGTACTCGTAGCGGTTGTGGAAGTGCTCGCCGCCGGAGATGGGCATGGCGGCGCGGGCCCGCAGCTCGGCGTAGCGCTCGATGTGCGTCCACGGCAGCGGCTCCTCGAACCAGCCGAGGTCGAACGGCTCCAGCTCGCGTACGAGCCGGACGGCGGTGGGCATCGCGAAGCGGGCGTGCCCCTCGACGAAGAGGTCCAGATCCGGCACGGCCTCGCGGACGGCCGCCACGATGTCGACCGAGAGCCGCAGCTCGGCCCGGGACAAATCGCCCAGCCCGGCCCCGAACGGGTCGAACTTCAGCCCGGTGTAGCCGCGCGCGGCGACCTCCTTGGCCTTGGCCGCGAACACCTGCGGGTCGCGCTCGCCGGTGTACCAGCCGTTGGCGTAGACCCGTACGGAGTCGCGGCAGGCGCCGCCGGTCAGCCGGTAGACGGGCACGCCGAGCGCCTTGCCCATGATGTCGTGGAGCGCCTGGTCGACGCCGGAGACGACGATGCCGCCGACATCGCCGCCGCGCAGGAAGTCGCCCTGGTACATCCGCAGCCAGATCTCCTCGACGTCGAAGGGATCGGCGCCGATCAGATGGCGCTGTGCCATGGCCTCGGTCAGCGAGCAGGTCTCCCGGCCCCGGTAGGGGTGGGTGATCTCGCCGATGCCGGTGAGCCCTTCGTCGGTGTGGACGCGTACGTAGGAGAAGTCGCGCCAGGCGGTGCCGAGGGACAGGGTCTCGACCCGGCTGATCCGTCCGGCGGGGCCGGCCGGGCGCTTGGTGTCAACGGTGAGCATCGGCTCCGCCCATGGTGCTGGCGCCGGTCAGGTCGAGCACGTCGCCGCGGGCGAGCTCGGCGGCCGTGGCGGCCGATTCCAGCAGGTGGTCGACGTCGGCGTCGGTGTGGGCGTAGGAGACGTGGCTGCGCTTGAGGTTGAGAGGCAACTCGAAGATGCCGTGCTCCAGCAGGCGGCGGCGGTACCCGATGAACATGTTGGCATCATTGCGCAGCAGGTCGTCGTAGGTGCGGGCGGGTCCGGTCATGAAATATCCGACGAAGACCGAGCCGTACCCGCTGACCAGCGCCGGGATGTCCAGCGAGGCGAAGACCTCGGCCAGCCCGGTCCTGATCCGCTCGCCGAGGCGGAACACGTGCTCGGGCACCGGCTCCTCGCGCAGCTTGCGCAGCGTGGCCAGGGCGGCCGCGACGACGGCCGGGTGGCCGTTGTAGGTGCCGGCGAAGAAGGCCGGGCCGCCGGGCCGCGAGCTGAACAGCTCCATGAGATCGGCGCGGCCTCCGAGCGCACCCACCGGGTAGCCGTTCGCGATCGCCTTGCCCATGGTGGTGAGGTCGGGGGTGATCCCGGAGATCGCCTGCCAGCCGCCGAGGTGGTGCCGGAAACCGGTGATCACCTCGTCGAAGATCAGTACGCTCCCCGCCCTGGTGCACTCCTCGCGCAGCGTCCGGAGGAACTCCTGCTCGGGCAGCAGGCAGCCGACGTTGTGCGGCACCGGCTCCAGGATGACGGCGGCGATGTCGTCGCCGTGCTCGGCGAACGCCCGCCGTACGGCCTGCTCGTCGTTGAACGGCAGGACCAGCGTGGCCTCGAGCACCTCGGGCAGGATGCCGGTCGAGATCGGGTCGTGCGTGCCGACCTTCTCCGGCGCGGAGATCACGTTGAGGCTGACCGCGTCGTGCCAGCCGTGGTAGCAACCCTGGAACTTCACCACGAGCCGGCGGCCGGTCGCGGCTCTGGCCACACGCAGGGCGTGGAAGGTGGCCTCGCTGCCGGTGCTGGTCAGGAGCACCTTCTCCACGCTCGGCACGAGCTCGGCCAGGGTCTCGGCGAGCTCGACCTCGCCGGCGGTGACGCCCACGCCGCACAGGTCGACCGTACGGCCGGCCTCGGCGACGGCCGCGCTGACGTCGGGGTCGTTGTGGCCGAGCAGCGGCGGGCCGAAGGCGGCGTGGTAGTCGACGTACTCCCGTCCTTGCGAGTCGCGGAAGCGGGCGCCGGCGGCCTCGGTGATCACCAGGTCGGTGAGCCCGGGGATGCTGCGCTGCCCGCTGTTCACGCCGCCGGGGATGACCTGGCGGGCGCGCTCGGCTAGGTGCTTCAAATCTCTCTCCTCTGACGCGCCTCCCGGCCCGGCCCGGCCTGGGGTGCGCTGGTCATCCGCCACAAATTCCGAACAGTGTTTGGCAATACCGAACAGTCGAGGGAGATTGAAACACGAGAATGGGTGGGGGTCAACGATGAATTCCGCTAAACTGTTCGGCTGTGACGAACACTGCTGCTGAGGAATCGCGATATTGGGTCCGCAGCGTCGCCCGCGCCGCCGAGGTGCTTGAGGTCCTGTCCCGCGTGGGGCAGGGCGGCGGCATGAGCGTGACCGAAGTCGCCGCGGCCTGCGGGTTGAGCAAGAGCGCCGCCTTCGCCACGCTCTACACGCTGCGCGCCTACAGCCTGGTCGCCGACGACGGCGAGGGCATGAACCGCCGCTACCGGCTGGGCATGGCGCTGGCCAGGCTGGGAGCGAGGGCCCAGGACCAGCTCTCGCTGCGCGACGTGGCCCGGCCGGCGCTGGTCCAGCTCACCGAGCGCACCGGGATGAACTCCAGGCTCGCGGTGCCCGAGGCCGGACAGGCCGTCGTCGTCGACCAGGTGAGCAACGGCGAGCGCATCCAGGTCGACCTGCGGATGGGCACCAGAGAGCTGCCCCACTGCACCGGGCTGGGCAAGGCGCTGCTGGCCGAGATGGACGACGACGAGGTCGCCAGGGTCGTCGGCCAGGTCGGCCAGCCGCGCAGGACCGGCCACACGATCACCGAGCTGCCGCTGCTGCTGGCCCACCTGAAGACGGTCAGGGAGCTCGGCTACGCGGTCGACGACGAGGAGGACGCCGACGGGATCTTCTGCATCGGCAGCGCGCTGCGCGACCACACCGGCGCCTGCGTGGGCGCGATCAGCATCACCTCGCTCAAGCGTGACCTGCCCGCCTGGCGCTACCAGGAGCTCGGCCGGGAGGTGCGGGAGACCGCGGCGACGATCTCCAGGAGTCTCGGGCATCCCGCGTGACGGCTTGACAGATCGGCGGCCACTGTCTAGCGTCCTCGCCAATCGTTTCGGGCGAAGAGCCGACTCCGAGCGCCGCGGCCCCGGCGCCGGACGTCCAGGGCCGCAGCACCGCCGCCTGCCCGCCTTCGCACGCCGCCCGGCCTTCCCATCACCCCGTTCCCGAAGGCCTTCCCCCCATGAACCATGTAGCCGACGTCGCGCGCCTCCTCGCGCTCGACGTCTCCCGACTCGCCGACGGCACGCTGCTGCGTGTCGCGGGTTACCATCGCGCCGGTGACGGCGGCGGCAAGCTCGTCCGCTGGGACGCGGCCTCCACCGCCCCCGCCAACGGCGGCACGGTCCTCGGCTCCGCGCCGAAGGGCCGCTGGATCCAGGTCCACGACGGCTGCCTCGACTTCCGGGCGTTCGGCGTCCTCGACGCCAGGACGCCCGCGGACGCGGCGCTGGAGGCCATGGTCAACGACCCGGCCGTGTCCAGGATCGAGGCCCACACCGACCTCAACTTCGTCAGGCGCCACACCTTCCGGCGCTCGGACATCGTGCTCGACTTCGGTGGCCACACCATGACCACCGAGGGCATCGAGAAGAACTCCCACGACAACCCGTTCGGCGCGGTCCTGTTCTTCCAGGGCGAGACGACCAAGACCGTCGTCACCGGTACGCTCACGGCCACGGTCCCCGACCTGGCCGACGTCTTCGAGGTCGACTCCCGCGAGTTCCGGGTCGGCCAGTGGTGGGCCGTGGAGGTCGACCGGCTGGCCGGCACGTACGAACGCGAGCTGCAACGCCTGGTCCAGATCACCCAGATCGTGGACGGCCGGCACGTCCGGGTGAACTACAAGAACGGCTGGGAGCTCGCGGCCGGCCGTACGCTGACCTGGAAGCTGATCAGGCCGGTCGAACGCGCCCACGTACGCGACCTGCGCTTCGAGGCCGCCCCCGGCGGCGACGAGTACACCGGCTCGCACCCGATCGCCTACGAGTACGCCGTCCACTGCGACGTCGACGGCGTGCACGCCACCGGCAGCTTCTGGCCGGTGATCATGCGGCGCTGGTGCACCCACTTCCGCACCGAGCGCTGCAGCCTGAAGAACCCCCCGACCGTCATGTACGGCGGCGCCGGCTACCTGACCCAGCAGATCTACTGCCTGTACGGCCACGTCGCCGACTGCACCACGTCCAACGTCCGCCACCTCAACGACTTCACCGCCAGCGCCTACTGCACCGTCGAGAACTGCCACGGCGACGGCGACGACGAGGGCGGCAACCCCTTCACCACCCACGGCCAGTACGAGCACGACCTGGTCTTCACCGGCAACTCCGGCCTCATGGACATCGCCAACAGCGGCGCCCTGTGGGGCACCAGCGCCAAGCGCATCACCGTGCGCAAGCACCTGTGCTCATGGTTCGTGGCCGGGACGAAGATCACCGACCTGACGCTGGAGGACGTACGGGTGATCCCGCGCTCGACGTTCGACCCGGCGGGAACGCTCCAGGTGAACGCCGACGGGCTGCACATGCGCGGCTGCTCGGCCAGGACCGTCGCGATCGGCCAGCGTTCCAGCCGCTCCGGCCGGCCCAACGTCATCGAGGGCTGCTCCTTCGACCTGCCCAAGGACCAGGTGCTGGTGCAGACGCCGGTGAGCAACGCGCTGCACTTCAAGGAGTGCGTCATCACCGGTCTCGACGGCGCCACCCTGCGCGGCTCGGGTCCCCTGCGCTTCACCGGGTGCGTCCTGAGCGGCAAGGGCCAGGTCTCGCTGGGCTCGTCCGACGTCGTGATCAGCGGCGGCCGGCTCGACGGCGTGCGGGTCGAGCTGAGCGCCGTACGCGACCAGCGGCTGCGCCTGGAGGGCGTCACGCTGGAGGGCGCCACCCTCTCCCGGGCCGCCGGTCCGGGTGTGCTGTCCTGGGAACTCGCGGCCTGTACGGCCTCGGCCACCCGCGTCGAGCTGGCCGCGGGCGACAACCGCTTCCGCGCCACCGGCTCCCGATTCACCGGCGGCGGCCTCGATCTGCGGGCCGCCACCGTGCTGGTGCACACCGGCTGCACCGAGGAGGGCGTCGAGCGCGCCTTCCCGCCGTCCGGTCCCCGCGTCCTCATCGCCGACACCCTCGCACTGTAAGGAACCCCTCCCATGGAACGTCGTGACATCCTGCGCGTCACCGGTTTAGCGGCTGTCGGCACCGTCCTGATGACCAAGCCCGCGCTCGCCGAGCCGGACAAGAAGCCCAAGGACGAGGTGCAGGCCGTCGGCACCGTCGCCGAATTGCTCGCCTTCGAGGCCGCCAAGCTGGCGGACGGCACGCTGGCGCAGGTCGCGGGCTATCTCAAGCCGGGCGACGGCGGCGGCAAGCTCGTCCGCTGGGACGCCGCGTCCACCACCGCCGCCAACGGCGGCACGGTCCTCGGCTCCGCGCCCAAGGGCCGCTGGATCCAGCTCCACGACGGCTGCCTCGACTTCCGGGCGTTCGGCCTCTTCGACGACAAGACGCCCGCGGACGCGGCGCTGGAGGCCATGGTCAACGACCCGGCCGTGTCCAGGATCGAGGCCCACACCGACCTCAACTTCGTCAAGCGGCACAAGTTCCAGCGCTCCGGCCTGGTGCTGGACTTCGGCGGCCACACGATGCGCACCGTGGGCATCGAGAAGGCCGGTCAGGACGACCCGTTCGCGGCGGTGTTGTTCTTCCGCGGGAAGGTCACCTCCACCACGGTCACCCACAAGCTGAGCGCCGCGGTGCCCGACCTGTCGGACGTCTTCGAGGTCGCCGACTCCGCCGCCTTCAAGGTCGGGCAGTGGTGGAGCGCCGAGGTCAACGCGCTGTCCGGCCGCTGGGAACGGGAGCTGCAGAAGCTGGTCGAGATCACCCAGATCGTCGACGGCACGCACATCCGCGTCGGGTACAAGAACGGCTGGGAGCTGGCCGCCGGCCGGACGATCACCTGGACCCTCGTCGAGCCGGTCGAGCGCGTGCACGTACGCAACCTGCGCTTCGAGGGCGTCGCGGACGGCGACCAGTACACCGGCTCGCACCCGCTGGCCTACGAGTACGCCGTCCACTGCGACGTCGAGGGCATCCACGGCACGGGCACGTTCTGGCCGCTGATCATGCGGCGCTGGGCCACCCACTTCCGCACCGAACGCTGCACGCTGAAGAACCCCGCCAGCGTGACGTGGGGCGGGGCGGGCTACCTGACCCAGCAGATCTACTGCCTGTACGGCCACGTCAGCGACTGCCACACCGCCAACGCCCGCCACCTGAACGACTTCACCGCCAGCGCCTACTGCTACGTGGAGAACTGCCACGGCGACGGCGACGACCAGGGCCCGTTCGTCACCCACGGCCAGTACGAGCACGACCTGACCTACACCGGCAACTCCGGCCTGATGACCTTCGCCAACTCCGGCGCGGCCTGGGGCTCGGCGGCCAAGCGGATCACGGTGCGCAAGCACGTCTGCTCGTGGTTCGTGGCCCGGGTGAAGGTCACCGACCTGACGCTGGAGGACCTTCAGGTCATCGGCAAGCCGTCGCTGGACGGCTCGGGCATGATCTGGGTCAACGCCGACGGCGTGCAGATGCGCGGTTGCTCGGCCAGCCACACGCTGATCGTCTCCCAGCAGTCGAAGTTGTCCGGCCGCCCCAACCTGATCGAGGGCTGCGTCTTCAACGTCCCGGCCAAGAGCGAGATCGTCCAGGCGAACGTGACCGCGCCGGTGCACATCAGCCGCACCACGTTCAACGGCCTGAACGGCAACACCGACAACGGCGCCGACCTGCGCCTGTCCGGCTCCACGCTGAACGGCGCCGAGGGCGCGGCCCCGCTGGTCCTCGCCGGGTCGGTGTCGCTGACCGGCTGCACGGTCAAGAACGTGGGCCTCGCCGCCCTCGGCAAGGCCGACCAGCGCGTCCGCCTCGACGGCGGCACCGAGCTGGCCGGGGCCGGGTTGTCGCGGGTGGAGGGCGCCGGGCTCGACTCCTGGCAGCTGGCCGGGATCCGGAGCCAGAACGCCGGCGCCCACGTCCAGCTCGACTCCGGCAAGAACCGCTACACGGCGACCGGCTGCCAGTTCGGCGGCGGCCGCCTGTCGATCAAGTCCTTCGAGGTGGTCCAGCACACGGGCAACGTCGAGGAGGGCGTCACCAGGGAGCTGCCGGCCGACGGCCCGAAGGTCCTCACTTCAGGAAATCTGGTGATCTAGGTGCGCAAAGTCACGCTGGCGGTCGCGGGAGCGGGCAACCGGGGGCAGACCTACGCCTCCTGGATCGCCGCCCACCCCGAACGCGCGGAGCTGGTCGCCGTGGCCGACCCCGACCCCGCCCGCCGGGCCAGGCTCGCCGGGCCCGGGGTGCGCGAGCTCGCCGACTGGCGCGAGCTGCTGCGCGAGCGGGTGGCCGACGCGGTCGTCCTGTCCACCCAGGACCGCCTGCACGTCGAGCCCGCCGTCGCCCTGGCACGGGCGGGTTACGCGCTGCTGGTGGAGAAGCCCGTGGCGCCGACCGAGGAGGAGTGCCGCGAGATCGTCTCGGCCGTCCGCGAGACGGGCGTGCTCTTCGCCGTCTGCCACGTGCTGCGCTACACCCCCTACACCGCGCTGGTGAAGGAGACCGTGGACAGCGGGGTGCTCGGCGAGGTCATGAGTGTCGAGCACCTGGAACCGGTCGGCTGGTGGCACCAGGCGCACTCCTACGTGCGCGGCCCCTGGCGCAGCGAGCGCCTGGCCAGCCCGATGTTGCTGGCCAAGTCCTCCCACGACCTGGACTGGCTGGCCTACGTCACCGGGCTCAGGATCGAGAAGGTCGCCAGCTTCGGCTCGCTCGGCCACTTCAGGCCAGAGCGGCGTCCGGCCGAGGCCGCCGACCGCTGCCTCGACTGCGTCCTGGAGCCCGGCTGCCCGTACTCGGCGCCCCGGCTGTACCTGAACCGCGGCTACGACTGGCCGACCAGCGTCCTCGGCGAGAACGAGCAGCAGGTCATGGACGCCCTGCGCACCGGCCCGTACGGCAGGTGCGTCTACGCCTGCGACAACGACGTGGTCGACCACCAGGTGCTCGCCATGGAGCTGACCGGCGGGGCGACCGCGACCTTCACCATGACCGCCTTCACCGAGCAGACCCACCGCCAGACGAAGATCTTCGGCACCCACGGGCGGCTGATCGGCGACGGCGAGTCGGTCGAGGTGCTCGACTTCCGCGACGGCCGTACCACCCGTCGCGGCGTCGCGGAGACCGGCTCGAACGCCGGCGACGGCCACGGCGGCGGCGACGACGGCGTGATGGACGCCTTCGTCACCGCGCTGGCCACCGGCGACCCCGCACACGTGCGCTCGGGCCCCACCGAGTCGCTCCACAGCCACCTCGCGGTCTTCGCCGCCGAGAAGGCCCGGCACAGCGGCACGGTCCTCACCGTGCCCGCATCCTAGGAAGGAACGAACATGCGACTGCGCGCGCTGGCCGCCGCTGCGGCCGCCCTCGGGACCTTGACCGCCTGCGGCGGCGGCTCCGGAGGCGACGAGAAGCAGACCGTGACCATGTGGGTCTACCCGACCATCGTCGACCAGGCCAAGCACCAGGCGTTCTGGGACGAGCAGACCAAGGCGTTCGAGGCGGCCAACCCGAACATCGACGTCAAGGTCGAGATCTACCCGTGGGCCAAGCGCGACGAGGCGCTGTCCACGGCGATCGCCGGCAACAAGGCGCCCGACGTGGTCTACCTCATCCCCGACCAGCTCCCCAAGTACGCCAAGACGCTGGAGCCGGTCGACGCCTACCTGGCCGACAAGGCCGACTACCGGGACAACGCCCTGAAGTCGGTCACCATCGACGGCAAGGTCATGGGCGCGCCGATCCTCATGTCGGCCAACCCGCTGGTCTGCAACCAGAAGGCCTTCGACGCCGCCGGGGTCACCGAGTTCCCCAAGACCTGGAACGACGTGCTCACCCTGGCCCCGAAGTTCAAGGCCAAGGACGTGGACGTCACCAACTACTGGGCCGACCCCGCCGCCACCCTCAACCAGTCGTTCTACCCGCTGCTGTGGCAGGCGGGCGGCGACGTGTTCAGCGCCGACGGCAAGTCGGCGGGCTTCGCCGGCCCCGAGGGCGTCAAGGCGCTGACGTTCCTGAAGGACCTGGCCGAGGGCGGCTTCGTGGAGAAGGACCTGCTGACCGGGCTGCCCAAGTTCGAGCAGACCAGGACCGCGCAGAACAAGGTGGCCTGCACCTGGCAGCAGCTCCCCGCCGACGTCGAGTCGTTCTGGGGCAAGGAGAACATCAAGGTCATGCCTCCGCTGACCGACACCAAGCAGGTCGCCTACGGCACCGTCGGCTCGCTGACCCTGCTCAAGGCGTCCGACCACAAGGAGGCGGCGGGCAAGTGGATCGGCTTCGCCACCGGGGCCGCCCCGAGCAAGGCCTACGACCTGGCCTCCGGCTACTTCTCCCCGCGCAAGTCCACCGGCGCGCTGTACGCCGACGACCCGGTCCAGTCCGAGGTGGAGAAGACGCTCGACCTGACCACGGCCGGGCCGCTGCACGAGAAGGCACGTGATGTGATGGGCGTCCTGGCTCCCGAGATCCAGGCCGCGCTGATCGGCAAGAAGACGCCCGAGCAGGCGCTCGCCGACGCGGCCAAGGCCGCGAACGCGCTGCTGGGTGGCTGATGGCGGCGCTCGACGTCAGGCGGTGGGAGGCGCGGACCGGACTGCTGTTCGTCCTGCCGTGCCTCCTGCTCTTCCTGCTGTTCCGGTTCGGCCCGTCCGTCGCCGGGGTGTTGCTGGGGTTCTTCGACTCCTCCATCGGCGACAGCCCGACGTGGACCGGCGTGGACAACTACCGGCGGATGGCCACCGACCCCGTCTTCTGGGAATCACTCCGCATCACGCTGATCTACACGATCCTCTACGTGCCGGCGTCGATGGCCGCCTCGGTGGGCATGGCGCTGCTGGTACGCCGCGCCTTCCGCGGGGCCGCCTTCTTCCGTTCGGTCTTCTTCCTGCCCGTCGTCACCAGCCTGGTCCTGGCCGGGACGGTCTTCACCTGGCTGTTCTCCTCCGAGGGGCCGATCACCAAGCTCACCGGGCAGTCCTGGCTGGCCTCGACCACGCTGGTCATCCCGGCCCTGGTGATCGTCTCGGTCTGGTCCAGGTTCGGGTACGGCATGCTGATCGTCCTGGCCCGGCTCCAGGACCTGCCGCGGGAGCTGGAGGAGGCCGCGCTCACCGACGGCGCCTCCACCTGGCAGCGGTTCCGCTACATCGTGGCCCCGCAGCTGCGCCCCGCGCTGTTCTTCGTCGCCGTCATCGAGACGACGAACTCCTTCCAGGTGTTCGACCTGGTCTACGTGATGACCGGCGGCGGCCCGGCACACGGCAGCTTCACGCTGGTCATGGCCCTGTACGAGCAGGCGTTCAAGAACTTCGACTTCGGCTACGCCAGCGCCATCGGCGTCGCGCTGTTCGTCATGACCCTCGTGGTCGCGCTGATCCAGCGCCTGATCATCGGGAGGTCGAAGTGACGAAGTATCGCTCGTACAAGGCGCTGGAGCCGACCAGGGCCGGGAAGGTCGCCAGGTTCGTCCTGCTGGCCGTGGCCACGCCGGTCACGCTGTTCCCCTTCTACGCGATGGTCGTGTTGTCGCTGAAGCCGGGCACGGCGGTGACGTTCCCGGAGAGCATGCTGCCCTGGCCGGTCGACTTCGGCGCCTACGGCGAGGTGCTGGGCGGGCGCGACCTGGTCACCTGGACGGTCAACACGCTGATCTACTCCGTCATCAGCGTGGTGGCCGTGCTGCTGCTGGCCTCGCTGGCCGGATACGCCTTCGCCAAGAAACGGTTCCCCGGCCGCGAGCCCATGTTCTGGTCGTTCCTGGCCATGGTCATGGTGCCGTACCACGTGACGCTCATCCCGACGTTCATGCTCATCGCCGAGCTGGGCGGGGTGGACACCTACTGGGGGCTGATCCTGCCGACGCTGGCCAACGCGCAGGCGGTGTTCCTGATGCGGCAGTTCATCATGGGCCTGCCGGACGAGCTGTTCGAGGCGGCCCGGCTCGACGGCGCCTCGGAGTGGCGGATCTTCAGCAGGATCGTCCTGCCGCTGTGCAAGCCGATCCTGGCCACGCTGGGCGTCTTCGTCTTCCTGTGGCACTGGAACGACCTGCTCTGGCCGCTCATCATCGGCGGCGGCGCCGACATGCGTACCCTGACCGTGGGCATCGCCTCCCTCCAGACGGAGAACGTCCCGCTCAGCGTGGTGCTGGCCGGGGCCACGGTCGCGTTCGTACCGATCTTCGCCGCCTATCTGGTCGGCCAGCGATATTTCACCGAAGGAGTCACGATGTCGGGGATCAAGGGCTGATGTTCACCTCCGTCGACGATCTGGAAGAGCACCTCACCCGTCCCTCCGAGTCGCTCGTCGCCGACCTCGCCGCCGCCTCCGGCGACCTGGTCGTGCTGGGCGCCGGGGGCAAGATGGGGCCCACGCTGTGCCGCCTGGCCCGGAGCGGCCTGGACGCCGCCGGGCGCGGCGCCGACCGCGTCTTCGCCGTCTCCCGCTGGTCCGACCGTACGGCCGCCGCCGCCCTCGCCGGACACGGCGTGGACGTCGTCCCCTTCGACCTGCTCGACGGCGACCTGGGCACGCTGCCCGACGCCTCGGACGTGGTCTTCATGGTCGGGGCGAAGTTCGGCACGTCCGCCGCGCCGTACCTCGCCTGGGTCGTCAACGCGGCACTGCCCGCGCGCGTCGCCGAACGGTACGGCGAGGCGCGCGTGGCCGCGCTGTCCACGGGCAACGTCTACCCGCTGGTGCCCCTCTCGTCGGGCGGCAGCGCCGAGGGCGACCCGGTCGGGCCGGTGGGCGAGTACGCGATGAGCTGCCTCGGACGCGAACGCATCTTCGAGCACGCGGCCGCCACCCGCGGCACGGCCGTGACGCTCATCCGCCTCAACTACGCCGTCGACCTGCGATACGGCGTGCTCGCCGACATCGGGCAGCGGGTGTTGTCCGGCACTGCGGTGGACGTGACGACCGGGCACGTCAACGTGGTCTGGCAGGGCTACGCCAACGAGGTCGTGCTGCGCTCGCTCGGCCACGCGACCGCCGGCACGCCCTTCACGCTGAACCTGACCGGCCCCGAGACCGCCTCGGTCCGCCGGGTGGCCGCCGACTTCGGCGCACGCCTCGGCACACCGGTGTCCTTCGACGGGTCGGAGGCCGAGACGGCGCTGCTGAACGACGCCACGCTCTGCCACCGGCTCTTCGGCTACCCGCAGGTGCCGCTGGGCACGCTCATCGACTGGCAGGCCGCCTGGTTGTCCGCCGGGCTGCCGACGTCGGGCAAACCCACCAAGTTCGCCGTACGAGACGGGAGATTCTGATGCCCACCCCGCCCTCCGCGCTGTCCCGCCTGCGGGCCGGGACCGTCATCCCCGCCCACCCGCCCGCGCTGACCGCGGACCGGGTGTTCGACGAGCGCCGCCAGGCCGCGCTGACCCGGTACTACCTGGCCGCGGGCGCCGGTGGGCTGGCCGTGGGCGTGCACACGACCCAGTTCGAGATCCGCCGGGCCGGGCTGCTGGAGCCGGTCCTGCGCCTGGCCGCCGACGTGGCCGCGGAATCGGCCGGTGAACGGCCGGTGCTCGTCGCCGGGGCGTGCGGGCCGACCGCGCAGGCGGTGTCCGAGGCCGAACTGGCCGCCTCGCTCGGGTACGACGCCGTACTGCTCTCGCCGGTCGTGCCGGGCGCCTCCGAGGACGACCTGCTGGCACGGGCCGCGGCCGTGGGCGAGGTGCTGCCGGTCATCGGCTTCTACCTGCAAGCGGCCATCGGCGGGCCGGTGTTGTCGCGCGGCTTCTGGCGGGCGCTGGCCGACCAGCCCTCCACGGTCGCGGTGAAGGTGGCGGCGTTCGACCGCTATCGCTCCCTGGACGTGGCGCACGGCGTGGCCGCCTCCGACCGGGCCGACCAGGTCACGCTGTACACCGGCAACGACGACCACATCATCGGCGACCTGCTGGCCGAGCTGCCCGGCGGGTTGCGCTTCACCGGCGGGCTGCTCGGCCAGTGGGCGGTGTGGACCCGGGCGGCGGGGGAGATGTTCGACGGCCTGCGGAACGACCCGGCGTCGTGGTGGGGCCGGGCCACGGCGCTCACCGACGCCAACGCCGCCGTCTTCGACGCCGCCAACGCCTTCGCCGGCTGCATCGCCGGGGTGCACGAGGTGCTGCGCAGGCAGGGCCTGCTGGACGGGACCTGGTGCCTCGACCCCGGCGAGGGCCTCTCCCCCGGCCAGGCCGAGGAACTGACCCGCGTCAGCGCCGCCTACCCGTGGCTGACCGACGACGACTTCGTGGCGGAGCACCGCGATGCCTGGCTGCGCTGACTCCCCCGTACGCGTCCTGGTCAGCGTCTCGCCGCGGTTGCGCGAGCAGTTCTTCCCCGACCCCGCGGCCCTGCTGGCCTTGGGGGACGTACGGCTGGTCGACGACCACCGGGCGCTCCCCGAGTCGCTGCCCGGCACCGACGTGCTGGTGACCTCGTGGGGAACGCCGCCGCTCACCGCCGCGCTGCTCGACCGGGCGCCCGGACTGCGGCTGGTCGCGCACACCGGGGCGACGGTCAAGCCGTTCGTCACCGGGGAGTTGTGGGCGCGCGGCATCCGGGTCACCCAGGCGGGTGCGGCCATGGCGCGGTCGGTGGCGGAGGTGGCGCTGACCTTCACCCTGGCGCTGCTGCACCAGGTGCACCGCTTCGACCACGCCCTGCGCAGCGGCCTGCCGTGGGAGACGGCCGAGCGGGCGCCGGCCAGGCGCGAGATCCTCGGCTGCCCGATCGGCGTCATCGGCGCCTCCCGGACCGGCCGGGCGTACCTGGACCTCGTCCGCGCCCTCGGCGCCGAGGTCAGCGTCGCCGACCCGTACCACGACGGGGCCGTGGAACTCGACGAACTGCTGTCCACCAGCCGGATCGTCGCCGTGCACGCCCCGGCGCTGCCGGAGACGCGCCACCTGCTCGGGGCGCGGGAGCTGGCGCTGATGCCGGACGGCGCCGGGCTGGTCAACACCGCCAGGTCGTGGCTGGTCGAGGTCGCCGCGCTGCTGGCGGAGCTGCGTACGGGACGGCTGGACGCGGCGATCGACGTCTTCGACGAGGAGCCGCTGCCGGTCGGGCACCCGTTCCGCGGACTGCCGAACGCGCTGCTCACCCCGCACCAGGCGGCCGGCACCGATTCCGGCCGGGCCCGCCAGGGCCGGCTGGTGGTCGAGGAGATCGCCCGGTACGCCGGCGGCGTCCCGCTGGAGCACGAGGTGACCCCGGACCTCCTGGAGAGAATGGGATGACGACGGATCTTCCGGGGAGGACGGGATGACGACACGCTTTCTGGGGAGGACGCGATGACGGCGTTGCGCAGCGCGCGGCCCGGCGACCGTGAGGCGCTGTACACCCTGTGGGCCACCTGTTTCGACGCCCCGCACGTGGTCCCCCTGTACGAGACCGACCCCGGCCGGTACGACCGGACGTTCGTGACCGACGACGTGTCGGCCTGCGTGTACTACCTCCCGCGCCGGGTCCACGACGGCCTGGGCGGCGAGGTGCTGGTGGGCGGGGTGGCCAACGTCGCCGCCCACCCCTCGGTCCGGGGCCGCGGGCACGTCCGGCGGCTGCTGGCGCTGGCGGCCGAGGCGATGACGGCCGACGGTTGCGCGTGGTCGCTGCTGTTCACCGGCACGCCCGGCGTCTACAAGGAGTGGACCACCTTCGAACTCCAGACCGTCTCCGGCCCTCTGCGCCCCGCCACCCCTTCCGGGCCGGGCCTGCGCAGGGTCGCCGCGCGCGACGCGGCCGTCCTGCGGGACCTGCACGAACGGCACAACGCACGGCGTCCCCTGACCGCCGTACGGGACGCGGCGCACTGGCGCGAGCGGGTGCCGGCCTGGTACGGCGAGCCGGTCGAGCTGCTGGCCGGTGACGCCGGGTACGCGGCCGTACGCTGGGACGGCGGCGTGCTCGACGTGCTCGAGGTCGCCGGTGACCTGCCCCAGGTGCTCGCCGCCCTGGCCGCCGAGGCGGGCGCCAGGCGCGTCCGTTCCGGGAGGGCCCGGCTGACCTGGCACGATCCGGCCCTGCCGGCCCTGTTCTCGGCCGTCACGCCGGAGCGGGACCGTACGGGGATGGCCCGTACGCTCCTGGCCGACCCGGCGCCCGTGGTCGGGGCCGCGAACGCCGCACACTGGCCGGCGGACTACTTCTGACCCCGGAGTTCAGACGGCGGTGCCCGGAGGGGACTTCAGCAGCGACGCGGCCTCGTCGAGGTAACCGCCACGGTGTTGCCGCGACGCGCCGGCCGCCATGCGGATGAGGTCGATGTTGACTCCGGCGGCGCCGCTGGGGTCGTGCACCTTCAGCTTCACGTCGAGGGACACCGTGGTCTCGCCCCACGCCTGGGCCTCGATGTTGATGTGGGCCACCTTGTGCGACTTCAGGTGCGGAAGGTATCCGAGCGGGGCGACCTCCACCAGGTCGGGCGCCTCCCCTTGCGAGGTGAGGGCGTTGAGCTTGGACCGCATCTTGCCCTCGCCGTGCTCGACCAGGTTGCGGAAGTCCTCGGTTCCTCCCAGATTGACCTGGTAGGAGCTGGTGAGGGTGAGCCCGCGCTCCTCCAGCAGCCGCAGCAGCGCGTGATGGACGATCGAGGTGCCGAACTGGCTGGTCAGATCGTCGCCGAGGAGCGGCAGCCCGGCCGCGGCGAAGCGGTCCAGCACCTGCGGATCGCGGGCCACCGGGTCGGAGGTGGTGTTGACGAACGCCGCCTTCCCGGCCCGCAGCGCCGCCTCCGCGTAGGCGAGCGCCGTCTCCGGCCGGCCGCTGGGAGCGGCATAGAGCACGACCTCCGCACCGGCCAGCTCCGCGGCCACCCGGTCCACCTCGGCGCCGTCGGCGGCGTCGGTGATGCCCCGGCACACCGTGACGCCCGAGAGCGGCAGCTCGCCGATGATCCGCGGATAGTTGTTGGGCGGCAGGAAGATCACCTCGGACAGGTCCCGCCCGACCTTCTCCGGCGAGGTGGCGAACGCCGCCACGAAGTCGACGTCGCCCACCCCCAGCCCCTCCAGCACCGGCCGGCGGATCCCGGCCACACTCCCTGACGCCCGGTACAGCGCTATCCCCTGCACCAGCGCGGACACGTTGTTGCCGACGCCGACCACCGCGACCCTCACCCGTTCGATCATGACCGCAAGGCTACGGCCGCATCTTGCGGTCTGATGCTCGCGTACGTATATTCGTCTACGAGTAATCGTGTGCGAGTGAGGAGGTGACGAGGATGGCCGAGCGGCGACCGGTGGGGAATCTGCTGGCGCTGGCTGTGCTCACCATCGCCGTACAGCGGCCGATGCATCCCTACGAGATGGCCTCCGTACTGCGGTCCCGTGGCAAGGACCAGGACATGCCCATCAAGTGGGGCTCGCTCTACACCGTCGTACGGAACCTCGCCAAACACGGACTGCTGGAAGCGGTGGAGAGCGGCCGGCAGGGCGCCCGCCCCGAACGGACCGTCTACCGCGTCACCGAAGCCGGGCGCCGCGAGGCCGAGGACTGGACCCGCGAACTGCTGTCCACCCCGCAGCGGGAGCCGTCGTCGTTCGAGGCCGGGTTGTCGGTGATGGGCGGCCTGCGCCCCGACGAGGTCGCGACGCTGCTGCGGCAGCGTTCGCACCTGCTGGCGGAACGCATCGAGGACGCCCGCCGGACCCTGGCGGAGGAGCAGGGCGAAGTGCCCAGGCTCTTCCTCATCGAGTCGGAGTACGCGCTGGCGATGCTGGAGGCGCAGGCCGCCTGGGTGCAATCGCTGCTGACGGAACTGTCCGAGGGCACGTTCCCCGACCTGGACGCCTGGCGCGCCTTCCACATGACCCAGGAGTGAAAGATCCCGGCGGCGGTGCTGGAACACCACCGCCGGGAGACCTCGGGAACCGAAGAAACCGCGAAGCGGAGCCCCGGCCACGAGATACCGCGAACAACGATAGCCGGGCTCCCTTCCCGTACCGCAACGAAGGGAAGCCATCATGACCACGACCACCATCGGCTCGGTGACGTCGGCCGACGGCACCACGATCGGCTACCGCGAGATCGGGCACGGCCCCGGCCTGGTGATCCTGCACGGCGCCATGCAGACGGGAGACAGCCAGCTCGAACTGGCCGAGGCCCTGTCGCAGGACTTCACCTGCTACCTGCCCGACCGTCGCGGCCGGGGCCGCAGCGGTCCTGTCGGCCCCGGCTACGGCCTGCACCGCGAGGTGGAGGACCTGGCGGCGCTGATCGATGCCACGGGCGCACGCCACGTCGCGGGCGTGAGCTCGGGCGCGATCATCACGCTGCGCACCCTGCTCGTCCGCCCCGACCTGGACAGCGCCGTCGTCTTCGAGCCGCCGCTCTTCACCGACGGCTCGGCCCCGGCCGCCGGCCTGCCGCGCCTCGACCGGGAACTCGCCGCCGGCCGGACCGCGGCGGCGCTCGTCACCGGCATGAAGGCCGCCCAGCTCGGGCCGCCGATCTTCCAGGTCATGCCGCGCCGGGTGCTCGAACTGCTGACCGGCCTGATGCTGAAGGGCGGGAGCAAGGACGCCGCGCCCGGCGGAGCGCCGACGTTCGAAGAGCTCGCCCCGACACTGCGCCAGGACATCCAGGTGGCCGTGGACGCGGCGGGCGACCTGACCGAGTACGGGACGGTACGGCCCGAGGTGCTGCTGCTCAGCGGCAGCAAGAGCCCCGCCTACCTGCGTGCCGCCCTGGAGCGGCTGGAACGGATCCTGCCGCACGCCCGGCGTACGCTCCTGGACGGGCTCGACCACAGTGCCACGTCGAACGCCGCCCAGCGCGGACGCCCCGAGCGCGTGGCCGCGGTGATCCGCCCCTTCCTCGCCCCCGGACGCGCCGGCTCATGAACCACCGCCCGTCCGGCCCGGCCCCCGTGTCGCCGGGCCGGACCCGCGTTCCCGCCAACCCTCTCCCCGGACGTCGAGGGGAGGGCATGGCCAGGCGGGAACGCGGGCGGCCGGTTCTCGTACGGGGCGGCTAGTTCTCCCCGTACGGCGCGGGCGGCTAGTTCTCCTCGTACGGCGCGGGCGGGCGCAGGGAGTCGCAACCCTCGAAGACCTGCTTCTCGGCGGCCGAACCGGGCTTGACCGCCTTGAACCCGGCGGGCCTCGTCTCGTCCTTGCCGATGGGCTGCCAGACGCCGCCCTTGCGCAGGCACTGGGCCCACGCCGCGAACTTGGCCTCGTCCTCGGGCGAGGACGGTTCGGCGCCGCCGAGGATCGCCGAGTCCCACTCCTTGCACGCCTTCATGGCGGCGTCGAGCTTGGCCTGGGTGACCTTGGTGACGGCGCTGGTGTCGAGGTCCTGGCCCTTGACCGGGTCCGGGATGTCGATCCCGTTCTCGCGCATGCAGCCGGCGAACTTCACGGCGGTCTCGTGCCAGCTCGGTTTGGCGGCGGCAGTGGCGGTGGCGGCGACACTCGGGGCGGCGCTCGACGTGCTGGCGAAACTCTGGGCGCCGCACGCGGCGCTCAGCGCCAGGGCGGGAACGGCGGCCAGGACGGCGAGGCGCCGCTTGGTGATGAACACATGTCCTCCTACAGGTCCGTGATCGGCCCTCACCATGGCCTCTCTCTGTAAGCAGGCCATCTGCCACATGTCATGAACCTGTAATAGCTTTCAAAGCCGGACAAATCGCACGTCGGAGCCGTCGATACTGGACCGCATGGCTCGCGTGCTCCTGATCGAAGACGACCCGAACGTCAGGGAAGCCCTGACGCTCGCCCTCAAGGGCCGGGATCACGAGGTCGCGTCGGCGGCGTCCGGCGAGGAGGGGCTGCAACGGCTGGCCCGCTTCGCCGCCGACGTGGTCGTGCTCGACCTCATGTTGCCGGGCATCGACGGGTTCGAGGTCTGCCGGCGCATCCGCGCGACCACCTCCACCTCGATCGTGATGCTGAGCGCGCGGGGCGACGACTTCGACGTGGTCGGCGGCCTGGAGGCCGGGGCGGACGACTACGTGGTCAAACCGGTGCGCCCGCAGGTGCTGGAGGCCCGGATCAGGGCGGTGCTGCGGCGTACCGACAGCGTGCCCTCACCGGTGGAGACGTACGGCGCGCTGCGCGTGGACCGCGCCTCCCTGACCGTGAGCAGGGACGGACGGCAGGTCGCGCTGCCGCCGATGGAGTTGCGGCTGCTGCTGTACCTGTCGGCGGCGCCCGGACAGGTCTTCAACCGGCAGCAGCTCCTGGAGTCGGTGTGGGAGCATGACTACCTGGGCGACTCGCGGCTGGTGGACGCGTGCGTGCAGCGACTGCGCGCCAAGATCGAGGACGTGCCGGCCGAGCCGAGATACGTGCAGACCGTACGCGGATTCGGTTACCGCTTCGGGCCGGTATGACCTGGTTGCGGGGGTTGCGGGCCCGGCTGGTGATCACGTTCGTGCTGGTGGGCGGGCTGAGCGCGGTGGGGGCCGCCGGGCTGACCTACTACGTGGCCCGGCACAACCTGCTGTCCGGCGTACAGGACCGGTTGCTCGACGACTTCAGGTACCGGGTGCTGCTGCTGTCGCGTGACGTCGCGGTGCCCGCCACCGACGAGGAGCTCGCCCTGCTGGCCGAGGACCTTGAGGTGGGCGACCGCAAGGTGTACGTCGTCCGGGACGGCGCCGTCCCGAGCGACGCCCGCGTCACCGCCGAACTGCGCGCGGACGTGCTGCGCCGGCCGGTGCTGGCCTGGCAGCGGGTGACCCGCGACGGGGTGCCGTACCTGGTGGCCGGCAGCCGGGTCATGCTCATCGCGGGCGGCACGCCGTCGGGGATCACCGTCTATCTCGTCGAGTCGCTGGCGCAGGCCGCGTCCGACGAGACGGCCGTGTTGCGCGCCGCGCAGGCCGCCGCCGTACCCGTCGTGCTGGTGGCGGTGCTGGCCGGGCTGCTGGCCGCGCGCGGCGTGCTGCGTCCGGTCGCCGACCTGGACCACGCGGCCCGGCGGCTGGGCGAGGGGCGCCTGGAGACCCGCCTGCCCGTACGCGGCGGCGACGAGCTGGCCCGGCTGGCCGGACGGTTCAACGAGACCGCCGCGGCGCTCGAACGTTCGGTGGGCGAGCTGCGCGAGCTGGAGGCCAGGTCGCGGCGGTTCGTCGCCGACGTCTCCCACGAGCTGCGCACCCCGCTGGCCACCGCCACCGCCGTCACCGACGTGCTCGAAGCCGGCGCCGACCGGCTGGACGCCGACGCCGGCGCGGCGGCCCGGCTGGTCACCGCCGAGATCACCAGGCTCACCAGGCTCGTCGACGACCTGATGGAGATCTCCCGCTTCGACGCCGGAGCCGCCGTGCTCAACCTCGACGACGTGGACCTCGGCGCCGCCGTCGCCGCGTGCCTGCGCTCACGCGGCTGGAGCTCCGCCGTCAGCGCGGACCTGCCGCCGGACGTCATCGTCCCCCTTGACCCCCGCCGCCTGGACGTCATCGTCGCCAACCTCGTCGGCAACGCCCTGCGGCACGGCACGCCACCCGTCACGGTACGGGTGCGCGCCACCGGCGAGACCGTCGCCGTCGGGGTGGCCGACCACGGGCCGGGCCTGCCCGCCGACGTGCTCCCGTACGTCTTCGAGCGCTTCTACAAGGCGGACGCGGCCCGTACGCGATCCGAGGGGAGCGGGCTGGGACTGGCCATCGCCCGCGAGAACGCCCTCCTGCACGGAGGCGACCTGACCGTCGCCCCGGGCCCCGGCGCCGTCTTCACCCTCACCCTCCGAAGAACCGGCCCACCCGCCCCCCACCCCTCGGAGAAGCACCCATGAGAGCCCGGCCCCCGGTTCTCCCCCCGGCCCTGCTTCCGCCCCTGCCTCCGGTCCTGCCCTTGGCCCTGCTTCTGGTCCTGCTCCTGGTCGGCTGCACGGCCTGCGGGGTCGGTCCCACCGCTGTGATCGGCGCCGGGGAGCCCGCCCGCGGCTTCATCGAGGGCACCCGCCTGTACTTCGTGCAGGACGACCGCCTCGTCTCCGTCGGCCGCCCCGAAGGCCCGCTGGAAGCCGCCGAAGCCGTCGAACTGCTCACCGGCGGCCCCACCTCGAAAGAACGCGAACGCTCCTTCGACACCACCCTGCCCAAGAACCTGGCCGTCAGGGTGACCGACGACGGGTTCACCCTGACCGAGGGAGCCTCGACACCGGTCTCCCGCCTGTCGCGGACGGCGACCGGCCAGATCGTCTGCACGATCGCCGCCGCCACCGCCACCAAGCGCGGCATCGAGGTGAACGACGTACGGGTGACCGTCCCGACCGGCGGACAGACCCGCTGCGAGGACTTCACCTGAGAGCGTCAGTCCACGTACGCCCACAGATCGTAGGTGTAGGAGCCCGGGTAGCTCTGCGGATAGTGCGTGCTGCACCACCAGGTCTGCCAGCGTCCGTTCTCCTGGCCCGACCGGCCGAAGGAGATGCAGATGTCGTAGGGCAGGTTGGTGTAGACGACCTGGAGCGTGGATGTGGCGTGTGCCGGCGTACTCGTGGCCAGGACAGGCGCCAGGGCGGTGACCGCGACGAGCGCCAAGGCGGTGATTCTGCGACGCACCAGCTCTCCCCTCATGAAGGGTCGGATTGTGTGAGAAGCGACCACCGTGAATTGCACGCCGGCGCCCCTCACGACCGCAAGATCGCCCCCCACAGTCCTCCGGCGACCAGCACGAACGTCACACAGACGGTGAAACGTTCATCCGGTGGCCCGGCCACCACTTCGTGGCCGGGTTGCTCGGCGATCCACCGCAGGCCGCTCGGGCACTCGCGCGGGCCGAGGTAGTACCCGCCGTCGCGGCGGGCCCACTCCGCCGTCAGGCACAACGTGCGGAGGCGGTCGCGCAGCCGCGGGTCCGGGATCCGGCGCAGGGCCGCCTCCAGCTCAGGCTTCACCTCGCAGCCGTTCTCGAACGCGACGAGGTCGCCGGGGCCGCCCATGGTCCACGTCGCGGCGCGCATCGCGTCGAACAGGGTTCCGTCGGTACGGACCCGCTGGAGCCACTGCACCATCCCCATCACCTCGTCGCCGTCGACCTCGCCCAGCCGGCCGCCGTGCGGAGCGAGCGCCCGCGCGAGGTCCGACCCGGGCACCGCCCGCCGGGAGCGGGGCCGTACGCGGCCGAGACGGCCCGCAACGCCTCGCGGACCGGCTCACCGGGGCCTCCGTCCAAGCCTGGTGCGGCCGGTCGGCTCGCCGCGCGCGACCGCGCCGAGGTCGATCGCGCCGCCGAAGAGGTCCTCGTGCAGGGAGTCACTGTCGCGGAACGACACGATGCCCGGCCAGAACGCCGGCATCAATATCGCGTAAGCGCGTGTACCGAAGCCGTAGTGATGTCATATCGAAAAGTTCCCCGCCGCCGATGAATGCGTTTTGCTGTATGAGCATTTCCATCTGGAACGGAGGGATCATGCGGACGAGTCGGCCGCTGGAGTTTCTGATCGTGGGCGGGTTCGTGTTGTCTGTTTCGGCCTGCGCCGCAGTGTCCCTGGTGCTGCCCGGCGACGCGGTCGCGCTCCGGGTCGTCGTGATGGGCGCGGTCGTCCCGATCTACTCGTTCTGGTCCCGCAGCGCGGTCGCCGGGTCGGCCACCGCGGTCATGAGCTGGTTCTTCGCCACGGGTTTCCTGGTCAACGGCGCCGGGGAGCTGACCTTCGCGAGCGCCGACGTGGTGCGGGCGCTCGTGTTCCTCGGTCTCGGGTTCGCCGGAGGTCTGCCGGTGTTGTCGCGTTCGCGGGCCGGCAGCCTGTTCGGGACCGTCCGTACGGGGACGGCGTCAATGTCACGCCAGAATTCCTGAGGTCCGCGTCTGAATCGCGTAGTGATCGCGGAGTATCGCCGGAGACGGTTCTAGCGTCTTTCCTGTTCGGCTTTTTCGCTGGAAGGAAACAGATGCCAGAACCTCGATTCTTCGTCCCCGTCAGGGCGGGCGCGTACGCCATGGGCCTGCGGCTGTTCCGTACCGCGTCGGGCGAGCGGACGGCGGTGGCCTTCTCCTCGCCGCTCAAGCTGGCCAAGGTGCTCGGGCCGCAGCAACGGTGGGTGGTGCTCACGGTTCCGGCGTTGCGGAGCATGATCGCCGACCTGGACGTCACCGGCGTCGTCGTCGATCCCGCGGGCACGATGAACGGCCCCGCGGCGAAGCAGGTGGCATGATGTGCCTCCTCCAGCAGGACCAGGCGGGAGTCCTCCAGCAGGACCGAGCGCGAGTCCTCCGACAGGACCGGGCGGGGCAGGAGACGGCGGAGCCCTGGTCGTCCACCACCCGCCTCCGGCCGGTCGCCCGCACCGGGGACGTGCCCCTCATGGACATCGTGGAACGCCACGGCACCCCCGCGTACGTCATGGACGAGACCGACGTACGCGAACGCTGCCGCGCCTTCCGCGCCGCGCTGCCGGACGCCGACATCCTCTACGCCGCCAAGGCGTTCCTGTGCCGCGCGATGGCCACCTGGATCCGCCAGGAGGGGCTGGGCCTCGACGTGTGCTCCGGCGGCGAGCTGGCCGTCGCCCGATCGGCCGGCTTCCCGGCCGACCGGATCGTCTTCCACGGCAACGCCAAGACCCCCCGGGAACTGCTGGAGGCGGTCGAGTACGACGTGGGTCGCATCGTCGTCGACAACCTCGCCGAGATCACCCGGCTCGCCGCGCTGATCCCACCGGGCCGGCGTCAGCAGGTCCTGCTGCGCGTCGTCCCGGACGTCGAGGCAGGCGCCCATAGGGCGATCCGTACGGGCGGCGAGGACCAGAAGTTCGGCCTGTCCATCGCCTCGGGGGACGCGGCCGAGGCCGTGTCCAGAGTGCTGGGCCGGCCGGAACTGCGACTGGTCGGCCTCCACTGCCACCTGGGTTCCCAGATCCGCGCGGCCGAGCCGTACGAGCGGGCGGCCCGGGTCATGGTGGAGCAGCTCGCCCACGTACGGGACACGTACGGGATCGTCCTCCCCCAGCTCGACCTGGTCGGCGGCCAGGGGATCGCGTACCTGGAGGACGAGCGCGGCCTGACCCCCGAGGCGTTCGCCAGGACGGTGCTCAAGGTGACGCGGGACCGCTGCGCGGCCCTGGACCTCCCCATGCCCCTGCTGGTCATCGAGCCGGGACGGTCGATCAGCGGCCCAGCGGGGCTCACCCTGTACCGGGTGATCGCGGTCAAGCGCACCCTCACCCGGACCTTCGTCGCGGTTGGACGGCGGGATGAGCGACAACCCGCGCCCGTCCCTGTACGGCGCGCGCTACACCGCCCGCCCGGCCGCCGCCCGGTCGGCCGCGCCCGCCCGGCAGGTCACCCTGGCCGGGCACCACTGCGAGGCGGGTGACGTGATCGCCGAGAGCGTCGCGCTGCCCGCGGACGTCCGGCCGGGCGACGTCGTCGCGGTGCCGGCCACCGGCGCCTACCACCACTCGATGGCCTCCACCTACAACCTGACCGGCCGCCCGCCGGTCATCGCGGTGGCGGACGGCGCGGCACGGGTCGTGGTACGCCGCGAGGACATCGACGACCTCCTGCGCCGGGACGTGGGCCTGTGACCCGAACCCGGCCCGAGGCGGTGGGACCGTGACCCGGATCCGGCCCGAGGCGGTGGTGTTGCTCGCCCTGATCGCCCTCGTCGCGCTGATCACCCTCACCTGACCCCGGGTGCCGCCGTCCCACACGCACATACGCATCCATACGTTTTCTTGACGCCCCAACCCAGCCAAACCGCCCCAAACCGTCAGTAGGGTGCGATGCGTATTTACGCCGCCTTGACGGAGGGACAACCAGAAATGGTGCTGGCGAAACGGCCGGCGGCCACGGAAGGAACACTGCGTTCCTGGCTCCTCCAGGGCCTGCAGACCGACCGCAGGCAGATCGAGCACGGCCCCCACGTCAAGCACCCGTGGTGGCGGGTGATGTGCCTGACCGGCGTCGACTACTTCTCCACCCTGGGCTACCAGCCGGGCATCGCCGCCCTGGCCGCCGGGTTCCTGTCGCCCCTGGCCACGCTCTTCCTGGTGGCGCTCACCCTGCTGGGCGCGCTGCCGGTCTACCGCCGGGTCGCGGCCGAGAGCCCGTACGGCCAGGGCTCGATCGCGATGCTGGAGAAGCTCGCCCCGCAGTGGTGGGGCAAGTTCTTCGTGCTGGCGCTGCTCGGGTTCGCGGCGACCGACTTCGTCATCACCATGACATTGTCGGCGGCCGACGCCACCGCGCACATCCTGGAGAACCCCTTCGTGCCCGACTTCCTGGCCGGCCGGCGGGTGATCGTCACGCTGGTGCTGCTGGCCGCGCTCGGCGGGGTGTTCCTGATGGGCTTCAGCGAGGCGATCGGCATCGCGGTGCTGCTCGTCCTCGTCTATCTCGGGCTGAACGCGGTCGTCGTGGCCACCGCCGTCGTACGGGTCGTCCAGGCGCCGCAGGTGGTCGTGGACTGGCAGCGTGCCCTGAGCCTCGACTTCAGCAGCCCGCTCACCATGATCGGATTGTCGCTGCTCGTGATGCCCAAGCTGGCGCTGGGCCTGTCGGGGTTCGAGACCGGCGTGGCGGTGATGCCGGTGGTCAAGGGCGAGGTCGGGCAGCGGGTCAAGGGCACCAAGCGGATGCTCACGGTCGCGGCGTTGATCATGAGCGTGTTCCTGATCTTCTCCAGTTTCGTCACCACCGTGCTGATCCCGCACGAGGAGTTCGAGGAGGGCGGCAGGGCCGGCGGCCGGGCCCTGGCCTACCTGGCCCACGGCTACCTGGGCGACTGGTTCGGCACCGTCTACGACGTCTCCACCATCACGATCCTGTGGTTCGCCGGGGCGTCGGCCATGGCGGGCCTGATCAACCTGGTTCCGCGCTACCTGCCCCGCTACGGCATGGCGCCGGAGTGGACCGGCGCGGTCCGGCCGCTGGTGCTGGTGTTCTCCGTGATCGCGTTCGCGATCACGATCATCTTCGACGCCGACGTGGACGCCCAGGGAGGCGCGTACGCCACCGGCGTGCTGGTGCTCATGTTGTCGGCGGCCGTCGCGGTCACCCTGTCGGCGCGCAAGAAGCGGCAACACCGGGCCGCGGCCGGCTTCGCCGTGATCACGGCGGTGCTGGTCTACACGCTGGTCGACAACGTGATCGAACGGCCCGACGGCGTGAAGATCGCCTCGTTCTTCATCGCGGCCATCGTCGTCACCTCGCTGATCTCGCGCGCCACCCGCTCCACCGAGTTGCGCGTGACCGAGGTGCGCCTGGACCCGCTGGCCGAGCAGTACGTCAACGACGCCTGCGGAGACCTCCACCTGATCGCGAACGAGCCCCACCAGCGCGACCAGGACGAGTACCACGACAAACTCCGCGAGACCTGGCTCAACCACCGGCTGCGCAGCTCGGAGCCGGTCCTGTTCGTGGAGGTCTCGGTGCCGGACGCCTCCGAGTTCGAGACCGAGCTGCACGTCAAGGGCGAAGAACGCTACGGCCACCGGATCCTCACCATCGAGAGCTCGGCCGTGCCCAACTCGCTCGCCGCGCTCCTGCTCCACCTGCGCGACCGGACCGGCTCGGTGCCGCACATCTATTTCCACTGGACCGAGGGCAATCCGGTCGTGGCGATGCTGCGCTACCTGGTCTTCGGCGGCGGGGACGTACCGCCGCTGACCAGGGAGGTGCTGCGCCAGGCGGAGCCGGACCTGGAACGCCGCCCGCACGTCCACGTGGGCTGAGCCGGGCCGAATCGGGCTGTCCCGAGGTGGCGCGTATGAATCGCGTCAAGAATCAGGACCCCGACGTAGGGATGCCGTCAAGAAAGGCTAAACGGGGCTTTTTCCGGGTTTTCCTTGGTCTGGAACCGCTCATTCCGGGCGGTAAGGAATGTTCCAGAGCTGAGGAGTGGGGATGGCAGACGTCATCTTCGTCGCCCTGACGATCGCGGTGTTCGTGGTCTTCGGGCTCGTGGTGAAGGCGGTGGAGCGCCTGTGAGCGCGATCAACGCCACCGGTCTCGTAGTGGTCGCGGCCCTGGTGATCTTCATGGTCGCCGCCCTGCTGTTCCCGGAGCGGTTCTGATGAGCACGACCGTCGCAGGTTTGATCTTCATCGCCTCCCTGATCGCCGCGCTGGCGCTGGTGCACAAGCCGTTCGGCGACTACATGTTCCGCGTCTACTCCACGACGAGGCACAACGCGGCCGAGCGCGGGATCTACCGGCTGCTCGGGGTGCGCGCCGACGCCGAGCAGAGCTGGCCGGTCTACGCGCGCAGCCTGCTGGCGTTCTCGGCCGTCTCCGTCCTGGTCGTGTACGGCCTCCAGCGCCTTCAGGACAAGCTGCCGCTCAGCCTGGGCATGGCGCCGGTCACCGACCACATCGCCTGGAACACCGCGATCAGCTTCGTGACCAACACCAACTGGCAGGCGTACTCGGGCGAGACCACGATGGGCCATCTGACCCAGATGGCCGCCCTGGCCGTGCAGAACTTCGTCTCGGCGGCCGTCGGCATGGCGGTCGCGGTGGCGCTCGTACGCGGGTTCGCCCGCCGTAAGTCCGGCACGATCGGCAACTTCTGGGTGGACCTGATCCGCGGCGCGCTGCGCATCCTGCTGCCGATCGCCTTCGTGGGCGCGCTGGTGCTGGTGGCCGGCGGCCTGGTGCAGAACTTCTCCGGCGTGCACGAGGTGACCACGCTGACCGGCGGCACGCAGGGCATCACCGGCGGCCCGGTGGCCTCCCAGGAGGTCATCAAGGAACTGGGCACCAACGGCGGCGGCTTCTACAACGCCAACTCCGCCCACCCGTTCGAGAACGCCACGAGCTGGACGAACTGGTTCGAGATCTTCCTGATCCTGGTGATCCCGTTCTCGCTCACCCGTACGTTCGGCCGGCTGGTCGGCCAGGTCCGGCAGGGGTACGCGATCCTCGCCGTGATGGCCGTCATCGCGCTGACCAGCGTGATCCTGACCAACGTCTTCGAGCTGTCCGGCAACGCCACGGTCCCGCAGGCCGTCGGCGCGGCGATGGAGGGCAAGGAACTGCGCTTCGGGGTGTCCAACTCGGCTACCTTCGGCGCGGCGACCACGCTCACCTCGACCGGAGCCGTGAACTCCTTCCACGACTCCTACACGCCGTTCGGCGGCATGATGACGATGGTCAACATGATGCTCGGCGAGGTCGCCCCCGGCGGCGTCGGCTCGGGCCTGTACGGCATGCTCATCCTCGCCGTGATCACGGTCTTCGTGGCGGGCCTGATGGTCGGCCGCACCCCCGAGTACCTGGGCAAGCGCATCGGGGCGCGCGAGATCAAGCTCGCCTCCCTGTACTTCCTGGTCACCCCAGCCCTGGTGCTGATCGGCACGGCCTTCGCGATGGGCTCCCCGCAGCAGCGGGCGGGCATGCTGAACGGCGGCCCGCACGGCCTGTCGGAGGTCCTCTACGCCTTCACCAGCGCCTCCAACAACAACGGCTCGGCCTTCGGCGGCCTGACCGTCAACACCCCGTGGTACGACGTGGCGCTCGGCCTGTGCATGGTCTTCGGCCGGTTCCTGCCGATCATCCTGGTGCTGGCCCTGGCCGGGTCGCTGGCGGCGCAGTCGCCCGTCCCGGCGGGCGCCGGCACGCTGCCCACGCACCGGCCGCAGTTCGTCGGCATGGTCGTCGGCGTGACGGTGATCCTCGTCGCCCTCACCTTCCTCCCGGCGCTCGCGCTCGGCCCGATCGCAGAAGGACTGTCCTGACATGTCAAGCCCCGTACTGGACAAACCCGCCGCGCGGCGGGACGGCCGCGTGGGCGGCGGACTGCTGGACCCCCGGCAACTGGTCAGGTCGTTCCCCGACGCCGTCAGGAAGCTGAACCCGGCCACGTTGTGGCGCAACCCCGTCATGCTGATCGTCGAGGTCGGCGCGGTGTTCACCACCGTCCTGGCGATCGTCGAGCCGTCGTTCTTCGCCTGGGCGACCGTCGTATGGCTGTGGCTGACCGTGGTCTTCGCCAACCTGGCCGAGGCCGTCGCCGAAGGGCGCGGCAAGGCGCAGGCGGCGACGCTGCGCAAGGCCAAGACCGACACCCAGGCCCGCCGCCTGCGCGGCGGGAGCACGGGCGAGTGGGACGCGGTCGGCGCGCCCGACCTGCGGCAGGGCGACCTGGTGGTCGTCGAGGCGGGCGAGGTCATCCCCGGCGACGGCGACGTGGTCGAGGGGATCGCCTCGGTGGACGAGTCGGCCATCACCGGCGAGTCCGCGCCCGTCATCCGCGAGTCCGGCGGCGACCGGTCCGCGGTGACCGGCGGCACGAAGGTGCTCTCCGACCGGATCGTCGTCAAGATCACCCAGAAGCCCGGCGAGAGCTTCATCGACCGGATGATCGCCCTGGTCGAGGGCGCCAACCGGCAGAAGACGCCGAACGAGATCGCGCTCAACATCCTGCTGGCCGCCCTGACGATCATCTTCCTGGTCGCCACCGTGACCATGCAGCCGCTGGCCATCTACTCCAAGCAGATCAACCCCGGCGTCCCCGACTCGATCGCCCTGGACGCGAACGGCGTCACCGGCATCGTCCTGGTGTCGCTGCTGGTCTGCCTGATCCCGACGACCATCGGGGCACTGCTGTCGGCCATCGGCATCGCCGGCATGGACCGCCTGGTGCAGCGCAACGTCCTGGCCATGTCGGGCCGGGCCGTGGAGGCGGCCGGGGACGTGTCCACGCTGCTGCTGGACAAGACCGGCACGATCACGCTGGGCAACCGGCAGGCGGCCGAGTTCGTCCCCGTGGACGGGATCACCGAGGCCGAGCTCGCCGAGGCCGCCCAGCTATCCAGCCTCGCCGACGAGACCCCCGAGGGCCGCTCGATCGTGGTGTACGCCAAGGAACGCTATGGCCTGCGCGAACGCGAGATCCACGGCGCCGAATGGGTGCAGTTCACCGCGCAGACCCGCATGTCCGGCGTGAACCTGGACGGCCGCGAGGTCCGCAAGGGCGCGGCCACCGCGGTCATGAAGTGGGTACGCGACAACGGCGGCCACCCCACCGACGACGTCGGCCACATCGTGGACGGCATCTCCGCCTCCGGCGGCACCCCGCTGGTCGTGGCCGAACGAGGCCACGTGCTCGGCGTCATCCACCTCAAGGACGTCGTCAAGCAGGGCATGCGCGAACGCTTCGACGAGATGCGCCGCATGGGCATCCGCACCGTCATGATCACCGGCGACAACCCGCTGACCGCCAAGGCCATCGCCGACGAGGCCGGCGTGGACGACTTCCTGGCCGAGGCCACCCCCGAGGACAAGCTCGCGCTGATCAAGAAGGAGCAGGAGGGCGGCCGGCTGGTCGCGATGACCGGCGACGGCACCAACGACGCCCCCGCCCTGGCCCAGTCGGACGTCGGCGTCGCCATGAACACCGGCACCTCGGCCGCCAAGGAGGCCGGGAACATGGTGGACCTGGACTCCAACCCGACCAAGCTCATCGAGATCGTCGAGATCGGCAAACAACTGCTGATCACCCGGGGCGCGCTGACCACGTTCTCGATCGCCAACGACATCGCCAAGTACTTCGCGATCATCCCGGCCATGTTCGCGGCCGTCTACCCCGGCCTGGACGCGCTCAACGTCATGCGCCTGGCCAGCCCCCAGTCGGCCATCCTGTCGGCGGTCGTCTTCAACGCGCTGGTCATCGTCGCCCTCATCCCGCTGGCGCTGCGCGGGGTGCGCTACCGGCCCTCCAGCGCCTCCAAACTGCTCTCCCGCAACCTGTACGTCTACGGCCTGGGCGGCATCGTCGCCCCCTTCGTCGGCATCAAAATCATCGACCTGCTGATCCAGTTCCTTCCGGGGATGTCTTAAATGGAACGCCTGCCAAGCTGGGTCCGCCAGCATCTCGCCGCGTTGCGCGCGGTCGCCGTCCTGACCGTGCTGCTCGGCATCGTCTACCCACTGGTCACCACCGGCGTCGCCCAGGCGCTGTTCATCGGCCTGGCCAACGGCTCGATCGTCGAAGGCGGTCATGGCAGTGCCCTGATCGGCCAGTCCTTCACCGACAAGGACGGCAATCCGGTCAGGACGTACTTCCAGTCCCGCCCGTCGGCGGCCGGCGACGGCTACGACCCGACCGCGTCCGGGGCCAGCAACCTCGGCCCCGAGGACGTCGTGGACGTGCTGCCGGGCGCGGGCGAGGAGGGCAGGCAGTCGCTGCTCACCCGGGTCTGCGCCCGTTCCAAGGCGGCCGGCGAGCTGGAGGGCGTCAGCGGCGCCCGTCCGTACTGCACGGCCGACGGGGTCGGCGCGGTGCTGAAGGTCTTCCCCGGGCGGGTCGTCAGCGTCAACCAGGCGTGCCCGGCCGTCCCGTTCGTCGCCACGTACCAGGGTGTCAAGGTCGAGTGCGGCAGGCCGGGCGAGGACTACGCCGCCGGGCGCACCGTCCCCGTCCGGGGGAACACGACGGCGGTCGTCCCCGCCGACGCGGTGACCGCCAGCGGCTCCGGCCTCGACCCGCACATCTCGGTCGCGTACGCCGAGCTCCAGGCGCCCCGCGTGGCCCGCGAGCGCGGCCTCGACCGGGCCGCCGTGGAGCGGCTCGTCAAGGAGCACACCACCGGCCGCGTCCTCGGCTTCATGGGCGAGCCCGCGGTCAACGTGCTCGAACTCAACCTCGCGCTCGACAAGGCATGAGGTGAGGGGCCGGCTGCGGGTCTACCTCGGGGCGGCGCCCGGGGTCGGCAAGACGTACGCGATGCTCGGCGAGGGCCGCAGGGCCCGCGAGCGCGGCCGGGACGTGGTCGTGGGTTTCGTCGAGACCCACGGCCGGCCCCGCACCGCCGCCCTCCTGGAGGGCATGGAGGTCATCCCCCGCAAGACCCTCCGGTACCGCGGCACCACGTTCACCGAGCTCGACACCGAGGCCGTGATCGCCCGCAGGCCGAAGGTGGCGCTGATCGACGAGCTGGCCCACACCAACGTGCCCGGCTCCGTGAACGTCAAGCGCTGGCAGGACATCGACGAGATCCTGGACGCCGGCATCGACGTGATCTCCACGGTGAACATCCAGCACCTGGAGTCGGTCAACGACGTCGTCCAGGAGATCACCGGCGTGCCGCAGCGCGAGACCGTGCCCGACGAGGTCGTACGCCGGGCCGACCAGATCGAGCTGGTGGACATGTCGCCCGAGGCGCTGCGCAGGCGGATGGCCCACGGCAACGTGTACGCCCCCGAGAAGGTCAGCGCGGCCCTGGCGAACTACTTCCGCGTCGGCAACCTCACCGCCCTGCGCGAACTGGCGCTGCTGTGGGTGGCCGGCAAGGTGGACGACCAGCTCGACCGCTACCGCGCCGACCACGGCATCGCCACCACCTGGGAGACCCGCGAACGTGTCGTCGTCGCCCTGACCGGCGGCCGCGAGGGCGACACGCTCGTCCGGCGGGCCGCCCGCGCCGCCGCCCGTACCAAGGGCGCCGACCTGCTGGCCGTGCACGTGACCAGCGCCGACGGGCTGGCCGGGGCCGATCCGGCCAGCCTGGCCCGCCAGCGCACGCTGGTGGAGGACATGGGCGGCACCTATCACCAGGTCGTCGGCGACGACGTCCCGCGGGCGCTGCTCGACTTCGCCCGCGGCGTCAACGCCACCCAGCTCGTGCTCGGGGCGTCGCGCAGGGGGCGGTTCGCGCAGATCTTCTCCCGGGGCGTCGGGGTGGAGACGACCGCGCGGTCCGGCTCGATCGACGTCCACATGATCACGCACGAGGAGGTCAAGAAGGGCCGGCGGCCGGCCCGGTCGCGGGCCGCGCTCACCCGTGCCCGGCGCACGACCGGCTGGGTGCTGGCGGTGGCCGGGATGCCGCTGCTGACGGCCGCGCTGTGGCCGTTCCGGGACCTGCTGTCGTTGCCCAGCGAGATCCTGTTCTTCCTGTGCCTGACCGTCGGGGTGGCGCTGGCGGGCGGCATGTGGCCGGCCATCACCGCAGCCGTCGGCGGGTCGCTGCTGCTCAACTGGTTCTTCACGCCGCCGGTCGGCGAGTTCACCATCGCCGCGCCGGAGAACCTGTTCGCGCTGGTCGTGTTCGTGCTGGTGGCGGCCGCGGTGAGCACGATCGTGGACATCGCCGCCCGCCGTACGAGGGAGGCGGCGCGGGCCGGCGCGGACGCCGAGCTGCTGTCCACCATGGCCGGCCACGTGCTGCGCGGCGAGGCCGCGGTGCCGTCGTTGCTGGAGCGCATGCGCGAGACGTTCGGACTGACCTCCGTCACCCTGCTGGAGCGGCAGCCCGAGGCCGCGCGCATCCCCGACCACCAGTCCGACCCGGACGCCTGGCGGATCGTGGCCACCTCCGGCGGCGCCCCCGCGACCTGTCCGGGACGCTCCGACACCGACGTGGTCATCGACGAGGAGCTGGTCCTGGCCGCCAAGGGCGCGCCGCTGGAGGCCGCCGACCGTACGGTGCTGGAGGCGTTCGCCGCCGAGGCCGCCGTCGCGCTGCGCCAGGAACGCCTGCAACAGGAGGCCGAACGCGCCCGCCCGCTGGTCGAGGCCGACCGCATGCGCACCGCGCTGCTGGCCGCCGTCAGCCACGACCTGCGTACGCCGCTCGCCTCCGCCAAGGCCGCCGTCGAGAGCCTGGGCAGCACCGAGATCGCCTGGTCGGAACGGGACCGGTCCGAGCTGCTCGCCACCGCGGAGGAGTCGCTGGACAAGCTGGACCGGCTGGTGGCGAACCTGCTGGACATGAGCCGGCTGCAGGCGGGCGTGCTCGGCGTGAGCGCGCAGCCGCTGGCGCTGGAAGAGGTCGTGCCGAGGGCCGTCGACGATCTCGGGCCGCTGCAGGCTCGCATCGAAGGCGACATCTCCGTCGAGCTGCCGGACGTCCTGGCCGATCCCGCGCTGCTCGAACGGGTCCTGGTCAACCTCATGTCCAACGCCGTGCGCTACAGCCCGCCCGACCGGGCCGTACTGATCACCGCGAGCGGGCACGGCGACCACGTCGAGATCCGGGTGATGGACCGCGGGCCCGGCATCCCGGCGGAGGCGCACGACCGGGTCTTCCAGCCGTTCCAGCGACTCGGCGACCGCGACAACCACTCCGGCGTCGGGCTCGGGCTCGCCCTGTCGCGCGGGCTGGCCGAGGCCATGGGCGGCACGCTCGTACCCGAGGAGACGCCTGGTGGCGGTCTCACCATGATCCTCACCCTGCCCATCGCCACCTCCCGGAGGGTGACCCCGTGACCCACATCCTCGTCGTGGACGACGAGCCGCAGATCCTGCGCGCCCTGCGCATCAACCTGGCCGCCCGCCACTACGACGTCACCGTCGCCGCCGACGGCGCCGCCGCGCTCGGGGCCGCCGCCGACGCCGCCCCGGACCTGGTCATCCTCGACCTCGGCCTGCCGGACCTGGACGGCGTGGAGGTGATCCACGGCCTTCGCGGCTGGAGCAGCATCCCGATCATCGTGCTGTCCGGCCGGGCCGGGAACCAGGACAAGATCGAGGCCCTGGACGCCGGCGCCGACGACTACGTCACGAAACCGTTCGGCATCGACGAGCTGCTGGCCCGCGTACGGGCGGTGACCCGGCGCACCGCCATCCAGGAGGCCGAGCTGGCGAGCATCCGGCTCGGCGACCACGTCATCGACCTCACGAACAAGACGATCTCCAGCAACGTACGGCTGACGCCGACGGAGTGGCACATCCTCGACCTGCTGCTGCGCCATCCCGGCAAGCTGATCAGCCAGCGCCAGGTCCTCACCGAGGTGTGGGGCGCCAGGTTCGTCAAGGAGACCCACTACCTGCGCCAGTACATGGCCCAGATCCGCCGCAAGCTCGAACGGGACCCGGCCCGCCCGGTCCATCTGATCACCGAACCCGGGATGGGCTACCGCTTCAGACCGTGATCCGGCTCCTCACCGTTCAAGGCTTGACCTTGCCCCAGGGGCAGGGTCGGACGATGGCCGTCATGAGCAACAACGCACTGCGCGCAGTCGCAGCCCAGATCAGCGAGCAGGCCGCCGCCCACTGCGAGGCCGGCGACATCCCCGGCTTCGTGGCCGGCGTCCACCACGCCGGCGAGCAGATCGTCGTCGCCCACGGCGTCGCGAACGTCGCCACCGGCGCGCCGATGCTCCAGGACACCGGTTTCCTGCTCGGCTCCGTCACCAAGGTCCTGACCACCACGCTGGTCCTCCAGCAGGTCGAACGCGGAGTCCTGGACATCGGCGCGGTCGTGGTGACGTACCTCCCCGAGCTGGCCCTGACCGTGCCGGGCGCGGTGGAAAAGATCCTGGTCCGGCACCTGATCTCGCACACCAACGGCATCGACGCGGACCTGTTCTTCCCCGACGCCAAGGGCCGCGACGCCCTGAAGACCTACGTCGAGGGTCTGGCGAGCGGTTGCGGCACCCTGTTCGAACCCGGCGAGCAGCTCAGCTACTCCAACGGCGGCATGATCGTGGCGGGCCGCCTGCTGGAGGTGGTGACCGGCCTGTCCTTCTCCGACCTGCTCGAACGCGACATCTACCGGCCCGTCGGCATGACCGACTCCAGCACCTCGGCCGAGCAGGCCATCCTGCGCAGCACCGCCGTCGGCCACTTCCTCGACCCGGACACCATGGCGGCCAGGCCCACGGGCATGTTCACGCTGCCCGACACCTGGGGCCCGGCCGGAGGCACCCCCATCGGCACCATCGCCGACCTGCTCGCCTTCGGACGCACCCACCTGGCGGGTGGGGTGTCCCCCACCGGGGCGCGCGTCCTGTCGGCCGGCTCGACCGCGCTGATGCAGGAGGTCTCGTACGACATGGACACCCCGAACGTCCCGCCCATGGGCCTGGGCTGGGTGCGCTACCCGTTCGGGGACACGACCGTCCTGGCGATGTCGGGCGCCTCGCCCGGCGGCGTGTCCATCCTGTGCGTCATGCCCGAGCACGACCTGGTCTTCGCCGCCTTCGGCAACACCCCGGGCGCGATCATGTTGCAGGACGAGCTCCTGCGGTGGCTCCTGACCGAACATCTCGGCGTCCGGATCCCCGCCCTGATCACCGAGTCCGATCAGGACGTCGACCTCACCCCCTACGTGGGCACCTACCGATCCGACCAGCTCCGCGTCGACGTCAGCATCGTCGACGGCCAGCTTGAGGAGCGGGTGACCTACGAACCGGCGGACGCCTCGCAGGAGCACATCTTCACCGAGTTCGCCGGCGGCGCGACGTCGGCCCCGCCGCAGCGATACGTACCGATCCGGCCTGGTCTGTTCGCGCCCGCCGGATACCCGCCGGAGACGTTCGACGGCTACCTGCGGTTGCTGCTCGTCTCCTACCATGACCTCCGCGACGGCCAGGCGCGTTTCCGCAACGGTGGCGGCCGCCTGACCCGGCGCGCCTGACCCGACCGGCGACTGGAAGGATGTCCAGAATGATCACAATCGGGCGGCTCGCGGACTACGCCGGAGTGACCGTCAAGGCCGTCCGCCACTACCACCAGCGCGGCCTGATCGCCGAGCCCGACCGCGACTCCTCCGGCTACCGGCGCTACACCGCGCAGGACGCCGTCGACCTCATCAAGATCAGGACGCTGGCCGGTGCCGGCGTGCCGCTGGCCCGCGTCAAGGAACTCCTCGACGCCGACCAGGACACGTTCGCGTCGGCCGTCGCCGAGATCGACCGCGACCTCCAGGAACGCATCGCGCAACTGCGGCGCACCCGCGACCAGCTCGCCCAGTTGCGCGACGGCGACCAGCTCTTCGTCTCTCCCGAAGTCGCCGGCTACCTCGACGACCTGCGCGAACTCGGCGCCGGCGAACGCCACATCCGCCTGGAACGCGACGGCTGGATCCTCATGCAGACCGCCTCCCCCGAGGACGCCGCCGTGTGGATCAGCGAGAAGCGGGAGCTCATGGCCGATCCCGAGTTCCGAGCCCTCTGCCTCGAACACGACGCGGCCTACGACTGGTCGCCGGACGACCCCCGACTCCTCCCCCTCGCGGACCGCACCATGAGGTGGTTCGCCGGCCGCGACAGCCGATCGGAGTCCCGTCCGGTCGACGACCCCGCCCTCGCCCAGTTGCTCGCGCAGTCCCTGCCCGGCGTCTCCTCCCCGGCCTGGGACCGCCTCTCGCGGCTCATGAAAGGCGAATGAGCACGCCCGTACGAGCGACGCGATCGACGCGGATCAGGGCCACGTACCGTGTCCGGGTCGTCCGGGTCGTCCGGGACTACGGGCGGGTCCGGGGCCGGTCGGCGTGGAGCAGGGCGCGTACCCGGTCGATGGTCGCGCCGGCGCGTTCCAGGTTCTCCTGGAGAGTGCCGGTCGCGGCGCGCAGCTGGTCGGCGACGAGCCGGCGGTCGGTCAGGAGGGTGTTGCCGGTGCCGAGAAGAGCCTCGGCCCTGGCGCGTTCCTCGTTCTCGGCCTGCTCGCGCGCCTGCTGGATCAGGCCGAGGATGGTCTCGGCGAGCCGGCCTGAGTCCATGCGCATGGCCCGCGGGTCAAGGCGCAGATCCCGTACGCCGGACGCGCAGCTGTACTCGACGCGCACCCAGCCGTCCTTCGACTCGGCGTGTGCCGTCGCGACGCCGCCGGTCGCACGGCCCAGCAGGCTGAAGAAGCCGTCGGCGTCGGCCGCGAGCCGCTCGGGGTCGATCCCGAGCACGTCCTTGAAGTCCATGGTCACTCCCAGGGGAACGAGTACGAGCCGTCGGCGTTCTGCTCCGGCGTGAACCGGCCGGTGACCGTCTGGCCGCCGGTCATCAGGTCGTTGACCGCCTTGCCGCCCGCCACCTGCGACAGGCCGGGCGGCAGTGGCGAGCCCCCGCGTGCGCTCGACCAGGGGCCGGAGGACGGGAACCGGCCGCTGAGGCCATGAGCGGTCAGGTCGCGTTCGACGCGGTTGGCCGTGCCCCAGACCAGCATGGGGCCTTGGGCGAAGGTCGCCGCGGCGAGGTCGTTCAGGCCGCCGCGATCGCCGCGGACAGTCTCGGCGGCCACGTCGACCGCCACCGCCGCGCCCAGGGTGGCGGCGGCGGCGTGCAGCAGCGCGTCGAGCATCGACTCCACCGCCTGGTAACCCTCGAAGAGCTTGATCAGGCACTGCATGGCCAGGAGCCGGGCCGAGGCCAGGCTGAGCGGCGTGACGGCCGCGGTCAGCACCCAGAGCGCCACCGCCGCCATGGCCGCCGCGACCAGGAACTGGAACAACAACATCGCCGCCAGCGCCGCCCCCGCCGTGTACAACACGATCGCGGTGACCACGGCGCGGATCTCGACCCCGCGCAGGTCGGCCAGGTAGGCGTCCATGCGGCGCTGGAAGGCCCGGCCGTCCTCGCTGCGCCAGTCCGTCACGGCCACTCCGGCGACGAGGGCCTCGACGTCCAGCCGGGTGGCGACCACGTCGTCGTGCGCCGACAACCAGGTGGTGGCCGCGTCGAAGAACGCCTGCGGATCGTACTGGTGGACGTACATCTTGCCGACGAACGGCCACGCCGCCGGAACGCCCAGAGCCGACAGCGTCACCGCCGCGCCCGTGCCCGTCATCAGGCCGTCCCGGCCCAGGGTCGTGAGGTTCACCACCGGCCCACCGCGCTGGCGCGTTCGGCGTTCTCCCAGGTCGTGATGGACGTGGTCATGCCGTCCTGGATGCGTACGACGTCCTCCACCCGGTGGCGCACCTCCACCATGGTGAACGCCTCGACCTCGCCGTAGGCCAGGGCCAGCGAGTACGTGAAGGAGGTGAAGGCGGACTCCGTCACCGTGAGCCCGGCCAGGCTCGGGAGCACGCCGTCGAGCGGCCGGGCGGCGTCGGGGAGGCGGGACCTGAGCTCCCTGAGCCTCGCTCGTTCGATCTCCACGTCGTACGGGCCGGGAGGCTCGCCGGAGGGCAGCCATGGCGCTGGATTGGTAGGCATGTGTCGCTTTCGTCCGCATTGTTGATCTCCCCAGCCTCACCCTCACGGGCCGCGACCGGGTGCGTTTTGACGCCATCCCTATACGAACTCAGCGCACCGCTTCACGATCTTGACGCCGCGGCGACGACGGGCCGGGAGAACCCGGACCGGTCGCCTGTGGCGGCCGGTCCGGGTGAGCGGTCAGAGGTCTTCGCGTGGCATGACGAAGTGCCGCAGGTCAGGGGCGATGATGGAGCCGGCCTGCCCGGCGGTCATCACCTCGTTGACGGTCATGAAGTGGAACCTCCCCGTCTGCGGGTCCCAGACCCGGAAACGGGTGGTACCTCCCTGGGTGGCGTATCCGTGGATGGGCAGCCAGTGCCGCAGAAGGCTGTTGACGTTGCCGACCCATGGCAGGTTCGCCGACTTGGCCAGCAGCAGCGTCGGCTGGCCGCGATCGATGAACCGCCTGATGCGGGCCATCGTGCGGTCGATGAGACCCGCGTCGTTGTCGTTGATGTTCACCAGCTCGTTGTTGTTGTACTGGTAGCCCACGATCTTGACCGGGTAGTCGGCCATCTTGTTGGGCAGCGTGCCGTACACGCTGGTGCCGAGCACGCCGTCGAGCTCGCCCTGGCTCGGGACGGGGTCCGCGCCCGTGCTGGCGAGCACGGCCTGAAGCGCGGAGGGGCCGCAGTAGGTCGCGTACGACTGCGCCCATCCGCGGAAGGGCAGATCGCCCAGGTTGCGTACGACGGTGGCGCCGTTGAAGTTGTAGACCACCTCGGCGGTGGTGCCGCCGATGCCGCGCTGCTGCCAGGGCGTCACACACTTGCGGTACGTGGACAGGGTCAGCGCCGACTCGCATCTGTACCGGTAGGTGGTGGTCCGGCCGTTGGGCAGGTCGGGTGTTCGCAGGGTGATGTCGGCCCGGTTGACGCCGCCCACCGACCTGATCATGGCCACGACCCGCACCCACGGACCGGGCGACCAGGACGGGGTGTCGGGATTGCGGTTGTTCTCCAGGCAGGTCTTGAACTCGGGGAGCAGGCCGCTGCTCCACTCCGTCTGCGTGCAGATCATCGCGTTCGCGTCCTCGGGGAAGCCGTCCGAGGGGGCCCAGGCCGTGGAGGAGTCGGCGATCGGCGAGACGACGCCGTAGATCGGGTAGTTGTGGCCGCCCGGCTTGCTGCCGTACGGCGAGAACGGGCCGACGAGGCGGACCTCGTCGTGGAAGTTGCCCTCGATCGTGGTGATCCGGCCGTCGGGATAGACGTCGACGACCACCCCCACGTGCTCGCTGGCCGAGGCGCCGTACCCGAACAGGACGACGTCGCCGGGCCGGGCGTCGGAGAGGGCGCGCACGGTGCCCCGGTTGCGGCCCCAGGAGTAGAACGTGCCGCTGTACGGGAGGAAGACGTCGATGCCCGCCTGCCGCCACGTCCAGCTCGCGAACATGCTGCACCACGCCCAGCCGCACTTGACCGTCCCGCCCGCGCCGTACGGGTTGCAGTTGTCGCCCCACTCGGACACGCCGAGCTGGCTGTAGGCGGCCTGGACGATCTTGTACCGCATGTCGCCCTGCCCGACCGACCCCGCGCCGGGCGGCAGCGGTGTCGCCGGGTTTCCGTTGCCGCCTCCCGCGGGCTTGGGATCGTTGTCGCAGCGGTTCATGATGATGTCGCTGGAGCCGGTACGCACGTAGTAGTCGGCCACCCACAGGTCGTCCGAGGTGAGGTCCCAGACCGCCGATCCGCCGTAGTTGAACTGGCCATAGGCCTGGCACTTGATCGTGACGTAGGTGCCGCCGCCGTACCGGTCCTCCTCCCTGGCGGCGGTGAGGCTCTTGGCGTGGTAGCCGTTGAGGGTCGTGCGCACCAGGAAGCGGTTGCCGCCGCCGGAGCCGGGGCCGTCGCCGTCGCAGCGGTTCATGACGATGCCGGTCGAGCCGGTACGCACGTAGTAGTCGGCCACCCACAGGTCGTCGGTCGTGAGGTCCCAGATGCTGGAGCCGCCGTAGTTGGCCTCGCCGTACGCCTGGCACTTGATCGTGATGTACGACCCGTCCGCGTATCTGTCCTCTTCCCTGGCGGCCGACAGGCTCTTGGCGCGGTAGCCGTTGAGGGTCGTCCGTACCAGGAACTGGCGTCCGCCCGCGGTGTTGGTGCCGCCGGTCGCGATGCCCAGGGAGGAGCAGGAGGGCATGCCCGAGATCCAGCCGTCCGTGCCCGTGGTGATGTAGGCGTCCGGGACCCACAAGCCCTCGCCGGTGTAGTCCCACAAGGTGCTGCCGCCCGCGGCCAGGCCGTACTCCTGGCATTTGATGAACACCTGGCTCTCGCCCAGGTAGGCGTCGGTGCGCACGCGGTCGTCGGGGTTGGGGCTGCCGCGGCCGTCCACGTCGATCTTGACCTTGTAGGGGCCGTGGGGCGAGCCCTTGGCCGCGTTCCCGTCGATGCCGATCGACAGGCAGCGGGGCACACCGGACAGGAAGCCGGTGGTGCCGGTACGGACGTAGACGTCGGGGACCCACAGCAGGTCGGAGGTGTAGTCCCAGATGGTGCTGCCGCCCACGGAGGGGCCGGTGTCCTGGCAGCGGATCATGATGTCGGCTTCGGCGAGGTAGGCGTCGGTGCGGATCCTGTCGTTCGGATCCATGCTGCCGCGACCGTCGATGGCGGTCTTGGCTTTGTAGGGGCCGACGTCGGCGAGCGCGGCTGTGCCACCGACGGCGACCATGGCTAAGCAGAGCAGGACAGCGAGAAGGAGCTTGAGTCGCACGACTGACTCCGAGAGGGGGGTGTGAGTAGGACTCGTGATCGTAAATCGCCACCGCACGGATGGCAATGACAATCCACCCGCCGACCAGGACGATCAGGCTTGATCGTCGCGTCACACCTGCCGGCGTACCCGGCTGAAGAGCCGCGACTCCCGCTTCGCCCCGAACCGAGGCCACTCACCTCAACCACCCGTGGCGACGAGAACCACCCGAGCCCGAGAGCCAGGACCTCCCCCTTTCGGGATCACGAACACCGACCGGTCCAGACTCAACAGCTGACCACCGAGCACGCCGTACGCCCCAGGAGAGCACCGTGCACGTCAGCCGAGGAACGCCGCCCGGTTCTCCTCGGCCCAGGAGGCGAACGTCCGCGCGGGCGTCCCGGTCAGTTCCTCCACGACCGAGGTGAGCTCGACCGGGCGGCCGTCGCAGCCCTGCCAGTAGTCCAGCAGGGCGTCGGCGAAGGTCCCGTCCATGTGCTGCGCCACTTCGGCCTTCCACTCCTGCCTGGTGACGGGCTTGATCGCGATGTCCCGCCCGGTGACGCGCGAGAGGGTCCCGATCTGGTCGGTGAACGTGAGCGACTGCGGCCCGGTCAGTGTGTACGCCCTGCCGCCGAGCGCGGGATCGGCCAGGACAGCGGCTGCCACCGCCGCGACGTCCGCCTCGTGGATGGCGTCGACGTGCGCGTACGGGTAGGGCAGGCTGATCGGCGTCCCCGACCTGATCGACCATGACCACGCCATCGCGTTGCCGCAGAAGGTGCCGGGCCGCAGAACGGTGCTCGGCACGGGCGAGGCGGCCAGTGCGCGTTCCGGGACGAGATGCGAGGTGGCCAGGGGGCTGCCGTCGGGGTCGGGCGCGAGCACGGCGGCGGAGGACAGCAGCACGATGTGCTCGACCCCGGCCGTCGCGGCCACCGAGGCGAACTCCTGCGCGTGGGACGGTTCGGCGTACAGGAACACCGAGGTCACACCCGCCAGGGCAGGGGCAAAGGTGGCCGGGTCGCCCAGGTCGCACCTGACGACGGACGGGTCGGCGGGGGCCTTGGAGGCCGGACGTACGGGCAGGCCCTGCTCGCGCAGGAGGCCGATGAGCGCGGTCGCGACAGCACCGCGAGCGCCCGTGACAAGAATGGTCATGTCGGTACAGATCCCTTCACCGAGGTGCTCCGCGACCTGAGCGCGGCACCTGTCGATAGAATGGAAGCGTGACACAGACATTGCGTCACGCAAATATTGTGTGACGAATATTATGGGGAGCATGGAGCCGCACGTGTCAAACCGAGCCGAGATGCTCAAGCGCATCACCGACGAGAGTCAGCGCCACTACGCGGCCTACACCCTGTTCAACCAGGCCATGGCCGACCAGCTCGGCATCCACCCCACCGACCTGCAATGCGTGGCCCTGCTCGACCTGGAGTCGGGCCCGATCAGCACCGGCGAGATCGCCCGCCTGGCCGGCCTCACCCCGGGATCGGCCACCCGCCTGGTCGACCGCCTGGACAAGGCGGGCCTCGTCGTACGGCACGCCGACCCGGCCGACCGCAGGCGCGCCCTGGTCGCCCTCACCCCCGAGGCCCGCGCCCGGATCGGTGCGGCCTGGGACGCGCCCGGCAGGGCGTTCGTCGAGATGCTCGACCGCTACGACGACGACGCACTGGCCCTGATCGCCGACTACCTCCACCAGGCCGCCACGGTGGGCCGCGCGCAGGCGCAACGCCTCACGACCTCCGGCTAGCCGCGACGGCGACCGTCCCCACCGACGTGTCGTACGGGTCGCCCGCTCAGTCTGCGGCCTCGCACGCGAGGCGGGCGGCGGGGTGCCGGGCATGAGCGCGGAGCGTACCGATGCCGAGCCGGCAGGTGAGCAGCAACGCCAGGGCTGCGGGGATCAGTGCCCATGCGGACAGATCGCCCGGATCGACGCCCTTGGCGAGCAGGCCGCTGCCCACGGCGGCTCCCGCGGCGGACCCGAGATACATCGCCGCCATCTGGAACGCGACGATCGGCATCGCCCGCTCGGGCCAGGCTCCGGTCAGGGCTTGTTGCAGGGTGGGAACGCTCGCCCACCCCGCCGCACCCCACAACGCCGCCGCGACGAGCCAGGCCGCCGGGGCGGCGGAAAGCCAGAAGACGGCGAAGCCCCCCAGGAGCACGGCGGGCAGGACGATGAGCAGCGCACGGGGCCCGAAGGCGTCCAGGGGCCTGCCGACCAGGGCGGAGCCGGCGACTCCACCGATGCCCCAGGCCCACACCAGCGCGAAACCCCAATCCTGGAGCCCTCGCGCCTCGGCCATGGGCAGCAGGTAGGTGTAGAGCCCGAGACTGGCCACACCGAGAAGGAACGCGGCAGCGATCCCGACGAGCGTCCTCGCCGAACGCAGCACCGCGAAGGCTGGACCACGCGAAGCGGGCAACGACGGGATCGTACGCGCCTTGACGGCCAGGGCCACCATGCTGAGCAGGCCGACGGCGACGACCAGGGCCATGGTCCATCGCCAGCTCAGCCGGTCGCCGATGAGCATCCCGACCGGCACTCCGGCGACCGTCCCGGTGGACAGGCCGAAGGTCACCATGGCCATGGCGCGACCCCGTTCATGGTCGGCGACCATGGCGGCGGCGGCTGCGGTCGCCACAGCGGTGAGCACGCCGGCGCCGGCGCCCGCGATCACCCGTGAGGCGAGGAACACCTCGGTCCCCGGCGAGACCACGGTGACGAGGTTGCCGAGATTGAACACGCCCAGCGCGATCAGCAGCGCCCTCGCGGTGCTCCCGCGGATCAGCGATCCGGACAACAACGGTCCCGCCAGGGCGTACGCGGCGGTGAAGGCCGTCACCCCCAGGCCGACCGCCGCGACCGTCGTGGCGAGCGAATCGGCGATCGAGGGCAGCACCCCGGCGAGAACGTACGCGTCGATCCCCAGTGCGATCGCGGCGGCGACCAGCGGCCAGACGCGGCGGATCACGCATCCTCCTGCGCTGGAGCGGCTTCCTGGTAGCCGTTGAGCACGGTGTCGATCAATCCGGGGAACCGCGCCTCCAGGTCGTCGTGGCGAAGCTGGATCAGGCACTTGCGCCCCTCGGCGCGGACGAACACCACTCCGGACTCGCGCAGGAGGCTGGTGTGATGTGTGAGCGTCGAGCGCGGCAGGTCCGGGCCCAGCTCTATGCTGTCCACCTCGCCGCGTTCCGCGAGCATCCGCACCATCGACAACCGCAGCGGCTCACTCAACGCGAACAGCACGCGCGGGATCGCGATCTCATCAACCTCGGGATGCTGGTACATGCGTGACGGCGCCAACGGAACCACCTTCAATCGTTCGACAATTTTCGCACGATGATAGTGCGAGAATTGTCGAACGATCAAATCGGCCCGCAGGCGGTGCGACAGCTCCGAAGCAGGCCAGGTCGCACGAAGGGCCGCTTCGACAAGACACCCGACAGTTGCCTGGCCGGCCCGCCCTCAAGGATCCGATGCCGCCGTCGCCCACGTCCACCCGCCAACCGCCTCGTTCGGAGGCGATTCGTTCGGAGGCGATGAGACCGGCGCTGCCCTCAGCCCTCTGACCGCCGTGGACGACAGCGGGGAGTGATCGACTCCCCGCTACATCAGACGGCCCACCATGCCTCGGCGATCAGCGCCCGGAACTCGGATGATCACCCCGGCGTTGCGGCCGGCCTGCCCGGTGCGCCCGCTGATCAGGGGATGTACACCTCGTAGTAGAAGCCCGGCAGATAGGGGCCACCTCCGCGGAACCAATGACAGTAGACGAGCCCGGTGTATTGACCGTTCTGCGCAGCGTCCTCATAGGCGGCATCGCAGGCGGCCAGGGTCTGGTACGGGCCCTGCAGGTACCAGTCCGGTGTGGGCCAGCCCGCGCCGGCCACGGACGCGCTGGACTGTGTGGCGGCGAAGGCGGGTGCGACACCAGCCAGAACACTGGCGCTCAGAGCCGCGGCGAGGAGAACGGAATGTAATCGGCTGATCTTCATCGCAGGTGACTCCTCACATTTGGGAAGGAGAACACATTCAGGTGAGCACCGGCCACGAGCCATCGTCAAGACCTGGAATCAACACAGCATCTCCCGCCGCCGGTCGCGCCCAAGAGAACGCCCGTTGAGGCGTACCGGCGGATCCGTGGAGAGCGCACCACGCCCGGCGTCAAAGCGGCGCCGTCCACGATGTGGGAACTCTCCAAAAGGAACGGCCTTGATCCAGCCCCCGAACGAGCATCCACCACGCAGGTCACCTACCAACACTCCCGAGCCGAGACCCTCAGCGCCGGAGCCAGTCGGCGCGGCCAGCCGGCGGGCACCGGAGAACACGGTCACGGCACGGATGGGCGACCTCCGCGCTGATCCTGCGAGATTCGTCGATGATGACCGCATTCTCGTCTTACTCGATCGTCCTCCCCTCAGCGACATCGGCTGCATACAGCTGTCCCGGGTTGAGATGCCGCCAGTTCGAGCCGATGACCTTGCGGTGTCGACGGATGATCGTGCTGTGTTCAGCCATGCGCCGCCCTCGACCTGATGGGACTGGCATGCCCATCTTCCCCGGCTGTCGCGCAACTCGTTGCGCCGATGACCACGAGAAGGCCCACCAGCAGACGGCCCGCATTGGTCGCGGCGATCACGGCGAGACCCATCCGGTAGATGAAGGCATTCTGCAGATGCTGCCACTCGGAGCCGCCGCGGGGAGTCCTATTGATCATTACGTGATGAGTGAGCGCCGGACCGCTGACCCGTTGAATCAGGTCAGGCCCGGGTTTCGCGAACGACTCACCATTCGATCGCGCCTTTGGGCGTCACCCCTGCGTCGGGAATGCTGAAGGCCTTGTTGTCTTGCCCAGTCCTTCCGGATCCCACCTCACGACCCGGTCGGCCCGCCACCTCCCGCGTCGGCCAATCTACGGGCATGGATTACGCAAGCCGCACTGTCGCCACAGAAGTCCTGACCAGGCCGACTTACGCTTCCCGCATGGCTTTTGTTATCCCAGAGATCAAGGTCGGCCTGGCCGAACTCGGTGGCGGCCCTGACTCCTGGTGCTCAAGGTGCGGCAAGCGTGCGACCCTGTACTTCGTCGATCCGGCGACCGGAAGGCCCACGTACGTCTGCACGGCCGACGCCGGCGCCGAGGTGGAGGCAATGCTCTTGCGCTCCCCCGACTAGGCGGATCACCACCGCGGTGTCAGCCCTTCGAGCCAGGCATCCGACGCCGTCCGAGCGTCACTCCGGATCACACCACCAGCGGGAAGCCGTCGCGCAGGTCAAGCCCCATGACCCAAGTGCCGGCAGGCTGCGGCGCACGCGGCATCCGTCCACCTTGTGAGGCTGGTCGAGGCCGGTCGGGGTGGGAGGCGCGGATGCCGGTGCTGCCGTCGTTCTGGTCGGTGTTGCGGGTGAGGTCAGCCGACGCTGAGGTCGCCGTGGTAGCCGATGCTCTTGGCGCCGCCGAAGGGGCCGCCGACGGTGCACTTGAGGCTGCCGCGGAACAGGTCGGCGCTGAGGTGGGCGGAGAACTTCTCGCCGTCGAGGGGGCCGCCGACGACCTGGCCGGACAGGGTCACCTCGCTGGCGATGTTGCTTTCGAAGTTCAGGTCGAGGTCGCTGCGGGCCTTCCTGCCGTCGTCCAGGGTCCAGTCCAGGGTGCCGGTGCCGTGGCCGGTGCCGCCGCCGCCGAGTTCGCAGGTGAGCCAGACGCCGCTGAAGTTCGCGGTGAGCCTGGCCTCGTCGATGCCGAGGCCGGTGGAGTCGCGGCAGGAGCCGTTGGCGCCGCGGATCTCGATGTCCTGTTTGAGGGGGACGATCTGTACTCCGGGCTTGAAGTACATGGTGCCGGAGGTGTCACAGGTGACGCTTCCGGCGGCGTAGGCGGGCGTGGTGAGGGAGGTGAGGCCGGCGGTGGCGATCACCGTGGCCAGCAGGGCGGCGACGCGAGGGAACTGTGACAAGGGAACTCCTCTGGGGGTGCTGACCGGGTGCCTGTGTCATGGCTTTGGACGCACCCGGGCGGTCCCTCCCACCATTGCGACTACGTACAGTAGTTACAAGAGTGCAAACAGTTACTCTCGGTAAGGTAACTCTCGCTGTGACGCGACTGCCCGGCGCCCCCTGCCGACCTGTCACGCCGCTCTCACGATTGCGTCGAAATGTCGTCAAGTGTGGTGCTTACCTGCAAGAAGAGAAGCTCTTTGTCAATTGACGGGTACGCACAGTAACGACAGTTCGAAGAGCTTCACTCGGGGACCTTCATGACCGCACCTACGTCGCCGGCCGGGAGGAACGACGCATGTCGCCGACTACGCAGACGCCGATCGCGGTCATCGGGATCGGCTGCCGGTTCCCGGGCGGGGTGGAGACGCCCGCCGAGCTGTGGAATCTCGTCAGTCAGGGGCGCAGCACCATCGGCCCGGTACCCAAGGGACGATGGGACGCCGAGTGGCTGTCGGCCGTGCACGATCCGGAGACGGCCGCCCGCGCCGCCCGCGGGTGTTTCCTGGACGGGGACGTGTGGGCGTGGGATCCGCAGGCTTTGTCGGTCGCGCCGGCCGAGCAGGACGCGATCGACCCGCAGTTCCGGCTGATCGCCGAGGTGGCGTGGGAGGCCGTCGAGCACGCCGGGATCCCGATGGGCTCGATCCGCGGTACGCGTACCGGCGTCTACGTGGGCACCTACGCGCCGGACAACCTGCTGCGCGAGGCCCGCCCGGTGGAGGACTCCCCCGACAGCCTGTACCTGTTCGGCAACTTCACCGCGGGCGCGGCCGGGCGGGTCGCCTTCGCGATGGACCTGCGCGGCCCGGCGATGGTGGTGTCCACGCATTGCTCGTCCGGGCTGGTCGCGGTGGACACCGCGTGCGCCGCGCTGACCACCGGGGCGTGCGACGCCGCGCTGGCCGGCGGCGTGCTGCTGATGTTGTCCCCGGTCACCCAACTGCTGGAGGCGCCGTGGCTGCTGTCGGCGCGCGGCGCCTGTTTCGCCTTCGACGAGCGCGCCGATGGATACGTACGTGGTGAGGGCGCCGGGATGCTGCTGCTCAAACGGCTGCAGGACGCCCGCGCCGACGGCGACCGGGTGCTGGCGGTGATCCGCGGCTCGGCGGTGAACAACGACGGGCAGTCCACCCGGCTCACCGCGCCGTCCACCGTCGTACAGCAGGAGTTGTTCAGGACCGCGCTGAAGCGCGCCGGGATGGACCCGGACGGGGTCGGCCTGGTCGAGGCGCACGGCCCCGGCACGGCGGTGGGCGACCCGATCGAGTACACCTCGATCAACGCCGTGTACGGCCGGGGCCGCGGCCGGTGCGCGCTGGGCTCGATCAAGACGAACATCGGGCACAGCGAACCGGTCTCGGGCATCGCCGGGACCATCAAGGCCGTCCAGGCGCTGCGGCAAGGACAGATCCCACCCAACCTGAACTTCCGCGCCTGGAACCCGGCGATCCCGCTGGATGAGGAGTCGCGGCTTTTCGTCCCGACCGAACTGATCCCCTGGCCGGTCGCGGAGGGGCCGCGGCAAGCGGCGGTCTGCTCCTACGGTGTCACCGGCACCAACGCGCACATCCTGCTGGAACAGGCGCCGCCCCCCGGCACCGGGCCGCGGGCGACCACCCGCGCCCCGCGCCGCCACGAGGAGAAGACCGCAGCCGACCCCGGCCCGCACACGAATGCCACCGAACCGGACACCACTGCCGCGCGGCCGCCGTCGCTGTTCCCGTTGTCGGCGTCCTCGCAGGCGGCGCTGGGCATGGCCGCCGGTCGCCTCGGCCACTGGCTGGAGCGACACCCCGCCGACGGGGACGGCCCCGAACTGGTGGATGTCGCCCACACGCTGGCCCTTCGGCGCAGCCACGCCCCCTTCCGGCTGGCCGCGGTCGCGCGTGACGCGGGCGAACTCGCCGCGAAGTTGACGTCCTTCGCGGCGAACGGGGAAGCCGACGGCCTTGTCACGGGTACGACCCTGCTGCCGGACGGGTACCCGGGCCCGGTGTTCGTCTTCACCGGCCAGGGCTCCCAATGGGCGGGCATGGGCCGTACCCTGCTCGCGGCCGAGCCGGCCTTCGCCGACGCCATCGACGCGTTCGAACCGCTGATCGCCACCGAGGGCGGTTTCTCCCTGCGCGAGGCCCTGCTCGCACAGGATCCACCCGCGACGGTCGGCCGGATCCAGCCCGCGCTGTTCGCGTTGCAGGTCGCCCTCGCCGAACTGTGGCGGTCCTGGGGCGTACGCCCGGCAGCCGTCATCGGCCACTCGATGGGCGAGGCCGCCGCCGCGGTCGTCGCCGGCGCGCTCACCCCGGCCGAGGGGGCCGCGGTGATCTGCCGCCGCTCGGCGCTGCTGGGTGAGGTCGCCGGCGGTGCGATGGCCTCGGTGCTGCTGCCCGCCGAACAGGTGGAGTACGACATCGCCCGAGCCGGCGCCCATCGGGTGTCGGTGGCGGTGATGAGCGCGGACGACTCCACTGTGATCTCCGGGGATCCGGCGCAGATCGGCGTGCTGATCGCCTCCTGGCGGGAGGCCGGGGTGCCCGCCGCCGAGATCGAGGTGGACGTCGCCTCGCACTCGCCGTACATGGACCCGATCCTGGGGCGGCTGGAGGCCGCGCTGGAGGATCTGCGCCCGCGCTCGCCCGAACTGGCCCTCTACTCCACCGTCACCGACGACCCCCGCCGGAACCAGCCGATGGACGCCGGCTACTGGCGCGACAACCTGCGCCAGGTGGTACGGTTCGCGGCCGCCACCGATGCCGCGCTGGCCGACGGGCACCGGCTGTTCGTCGAGTGCACCCCGCACCCGCTGGCACTGCGCGCGGTCGCGGGCATCGCCGAGGCCCGGCACGTACGCGATGTCGTGACCGTGCCCACCCTGCGCCGCGGCACCGACGACCAGGAGACCTTCCTGGCCAACCTGGGCATGGCGCACTGCGCCGGACTCCCCGTCGAGTGGGCCTCGCGGTACGCGCACGGCGAGCTGGCCGAGCTGCCGACCGGGGCGTGGAACCGGGAACGGCACGGCGGGGACGGCGAACCGTACCGGCTTGTCCCCCCGCACCTGGTCGGGGCCGGTCAGCACCCGCTGCTGGGCGGGCACGTGCGGGATCCGCGACAGCCGCACCTGCACACCTGGCAGACGCCGATCTCACCGCGCCGCCTGCCATGGCTCGGCGATCACCAGGTCGCCGGGGTGCCGGTGCTGGCCGGCGCGGGCATCGCCGAGATGATGCTGAGCGCCGCCCGCGCGGCATTGGGGTGCGATCAGGTCGCTCTGGGCCAGGTCACGCTGCTCAGCCCGCTGGTGCTCGACCCCGAACCGACCGTCACCACCCGGCTCACCCTGCGCGAGGACGGCGAGCCCGCCACGGTGGAGGTGGTCTCCGGCGAACGGGAGAATCTGCAGGTCCACGCGCACGCCACCGCAGGAACGCTGGACGGGCCGCCGCCCGCCGAGACCGGGAACGCCGGTGAGGACTGGCAGGAGTCGCCACCGCAGGAGTTGTACGAGCGCCTCCGCGACCGGCACCAGATCTACCACGGGCCCGCGTTCGCCGGGCTGGAACGTACGCGTATCCACCCTGAACAGGACGTGGCGGTGGCGACGTTGCGGCTGGACGACAGCGCCCGCGTCACCTCGTGGATGATGACGCTGCACCCGGCGCTGACCGACGAGTTCGTCCAGGCCGCGGCGTCGGTCTGGCTGGCCCGCCATGCCATCAGCCCCGGCCCGGTGGTCGTGGCCGGGTTCGAGGAGATCCGCGTCTACGGTCCCACCGCGCACGCCCGCCGGGCCCGGGTGCGCCTGCACGAGGCCGACGACCTGGCCAGCACCTCCTCCGGGGTGCTGATGAACGCCGACGACACGGTGGTGGCCGAGATCCGCGGCCTGCGGCTGACCAACGTCACCCCGCCCGACCAGCGGTACGCCGACCGGCTGTCCCACGTCGCCTGGGTGCCCGCGAAACCCTTCGGCGACGACGCGACCGGGCAGGCGGGGCCGACGGCTCGGACCGGGTCCTGGCTGGTGCTCACCGACGGCACCCAGGTCGAGACGGCCTGGCGGGCGAGCTGTCGCGACACCTTTCCCGCTTGCTGGCCCGGCGAACGCCCGGCCAGGGTACGGTGTGCCGCCTGGCCCGCCTGGCCCGCCTGCCCGGCCTGGACGACATGAGTGACATGGGCGACCTGGGCGGTGTGGTGCTGGCCTTGGGCGGTTCGACCGGCGACAGCCCCACCGCACCGCCGCTGGCCGCCCGTGACAGCGTCGTCCGGCTGACAGCGCTCATCCGCCGGTTGGCCGAACTGCCCGACCCGCCCCGGTTGTGGATCGCCTCACGTCAGGACGGTCCCGCCGCCGCCACCACCGGGCCGCGCGGCGTGCTGCGGGCCGCCGCCTACGAGCTTCCCCGGCTCACCGCCTCGATCATCGACTTCACCTCCGGAACCGACCTGACCGAGGTGGCGGCCGACATCCTGGTCGCGCATCCGGTGATCGAGATCTCCTGGCGCGACGGCGTACGCCACGTGGCCCATCTGCGCTCCGGGTCCCCCGAGGAGCCCGCCGCGGGGAGCCGGCCGCTCATCCGGGGCGGGTCCTCGTACCTGGTCTCCGGCGGACTGACCGGTCTCGGGCTGGCGACCGCCCAGTGGCTGGCCGCTCAGGGAGCGGACCACCTGATCCTCGTCGGCCGCTCGGCTCCCACCGGTGACGCCGAGAAGACGTTCGCACGGCTGCGCGAGTCGGGCACCGTCGTGAACGTCGTCCAGGGGGACATCGCCGACAGCGCGGTCACGGCCAGGGCGACGGCCGCCGCCGGGGAGCGTCCGCTGCGCGGAGTGATCCACGCCGCGGGCGTGGTGGAGGACGCGACCTTGGCCAATGTCGACGAGGATCTCCTGCACCGGGTCTGGCGCGGCAAGGCCGAAGGCGCCTGGGCCCTGCACACCGCCACGGCCGGCCAGGACCTGGACTTCTTCGTCCTGTACTCCTCCCTCGCCTCCCTCATCGGCTCCCCCGGCCAGAGCATGTACGCCGCGGCCAACACCTTCCTGGACGACCTGGCCGACTGGCGCGCGGCCCGCGGACTGCCCGCCACCGCGATCCACTGGGGCGCCTGGGCCCGTACCGGACGCGGACAACACCTCGCCGACCGGGGCTTCGTCATGATCTCCCCCGAGGACGGCACCGACGCGCTGGGCCGCATCCTGACCGCCGGCCACACCCGGGTCGCCTACTCCCCGATCGAGGCCGGCGCGTACGCCAAGGGCTTTCCCGCCGTGGCGGCCTCCGAGCTCCTCGCCGAGTTCGGCCTCGCGGGCGACGACGGCGACTCCGCGCTGCTGGACGAGGTTCTCGCCGCCGAGACCGACGGCCGGCGCACGTCACTCATCCAGGATCACATCATCACGCTCACCCGCCAGATCCTCGGCGGCACCTCCCAGCACATCGGACCCGCCACCAGCCTGGTCATCCTCGGCCTGGACTCCCTCTGCGCGGTACGGCTACGCGCCCAGCTGGAGAACTCGCTGAAGACCTCCATCGACCCCGGGGTCATCTGGGTCCGTCCCACCCCGGCCGGCCTCACCGAATGGATCATGAACCGGATGGGACTCCGGTCCGGCGAGGGAGCGGGTGCCTGACACACGTGCTCAAGGGAGGGCCAGCCCGTCGAAGAAGGGAGCGACCCATGCCGTACGACCTACCGCCCCCCGATCCGAAGCGGCGTTTTCTGGTGCCTCGCCCGGTGTGGGCGTGGGTGGGAGTGGCATGCCTGGTGATGCAGTTTCTCCTGTACTCCGCGTGGCTCGCCGACCATGGATACCGGCTGGCCACCCCCCGGCCCTCCGACGGATCCCTCTTCCCGCTCATCACCCAGACGATCGTCTGCGGGATGTACGTGATGATCCTGTTCTTCGGCGGGATCGTCCTGGTCCGGCAGCGGCTGAGGATGGGCGTCGCGTTGGGGGCCGCGATCGTCTTCGCGCTGTGGCTGGAGCCGCTGGCCAACGTGGCGGGCCTGATCATCGAGTACAACGCCAACGCGGTCGGCCCCGCCTCGTCCTGGGCGCCGTATCTGCCCGGCTGGCAGGGGCCCGCTCGCCATCACGCCACGCACCAGCCCTTGACGCTCGTGCCGGCCTGGGTGGGCGGGACCGTCGCCGGAGTCCTGTACGGGGAAGGGCTGATCCGCCACCGGCGCCGGCACCCGGACATGAGCACCCGGCGTTTCATCGCGCTGCTGGTCATCAGCAGTGTCGCGGTCGTCAACCTGCAAGATCCGCTGTTCTTCGCGCTCGGTTTCGTACGTTACGACAAGGGAATCGACGGCTTCACCCTCTGGCCTGGCACCTGGCACCAGTTCCCGCTGCACGAGACGTTGGCCTTTTCCATGCTGATGATCGGATTCGTCGGCTTCTACTGCTGGTACCGCCTGCACGGCGGCGACTTCCTGCGGCCCGCTTCCACCGGCCCGCGCACACTTCGCCGCGCGGTGCCCTTCCTGGCCGTCATCGGCGTCGCCAACTTCGTCACGTTCTGCTACATCGCCGTCCTGGTGTTGTGCGGGCTGGCGGCCACGATCACGCCCGCCGAACTCCCCGGCTTCTGGAGTTCCCCGTGACCGCCCCACCCCGCCACGGCCACGCGGTGGTGATCGGGGGAAGCATCGCCGGTCTGCTGGCCGCCCGCGTCCTCGCCGACCACTTCCACCAGGTCACCGTGGTCGACCAGGACACCTTCCCCGATTCCCCCGGACACCGCCGCGGTGTGCCGCAGTCCCACCACGTGCACGGACTGCTCATCGGCGGCCGCGAGGCGATCGACGACCTGCTTCCCGGCTTCACCGCCGAACTGATCGAGCACGAGGCGCCGACATGCGATCTCGGCTCCGAGTTCGTCATGCTCTCCCCTGCCGGGTGGGCCGCCCGCCGCCCTTGCGGCCTGCGCGTGATCGGCGCCAGCCGCGTCCTGGTCGAATGGATCATCCGCCGCCGGGTCCTGGCACTGCCCAACGTCGTCGTACGGCAGCAGACCCGGGCCTGCGGCCTGGCCGGCGACGCGAAGGCCGTACTCGGTGTCCACGTCCGGCCACGAGGGCAGGAAGTGCCGCGAGAGCCGTCGCGGGAGACGGTCGAGGAGGTCCTGGCCGCCGACCTGGTCGTCGACGCGGCCGGACGCGGCTCGCGAACCCCTGCCTGGCTCGGCGACATCGGCGCCGCCGTACCGGCCGAGCAGTCCTTCGACCCTCACCTGGGTTACGCCAGCCGGATCTTCGCCATACCGCCCGGACACACCGCGGACTGGAAGGCCTGCCACCTCCTGCCCGGACGAGGCGACCGGCTCCGCGGATCCACCCTCATCCCGATCGAGGGCAACCGCTGGATCGTGACCCTGTTCGGCGTCGGCTCCGACCGCCCCACAGCCCGGGGGGAGGATTTCCTGCCGTACGCGCGCAGCCTGCCCAGCCCGCTCGTCGCGAACGCCGTCAACGGCGCGCAGCCGCTGTCGGAGGTCGTCACCACCCGCGCCACCGCCAATCGCCGCCGCCTGATCACCGCAGAACCGGGCCGTCCGGGCAATCTCCTGCTGACCGGCGACGCCGCGTACTGCTTCAACCCCCTCTACGCCCAAGGCATGACCACCGCGGCGTTCGGCGCGGTGCTCCTCGGCGACTGCCTGAAGGCCGGCCATGATCCCGCTGACCTGGCCCGCCGCTACCATCACCGGCTCGCAAGAGCGAACCGTGCTTTCTGGTACATGGCCACCCTCGGCGATCACATGATGTCCGGCGACACCTCCGGCGCCTCGCCCGCGCGGCGCCTCGCGGCCCGATACCTGAGCCGCCTGCGGGCGGCAGGCACCCAAGACCCTGAGGTCCACCTGGCCTTCCTCCAGGTCTTCACCGCCCTGCGAACCCCGCTCAGTCTGTACGCGCCCTCGACGTTCCTGCGTGTACTCATGCCACGGCCGCCTCGCCGAAACTCCCGCCGGACCTGAACCCCCGCCCTCCAGCACGTGCCGGCCGCTGCCCTGTGCTGTGACTGGGGAAGCATCAGCCAGGGAGCGGCTGTTCGTCACTGAGGCGAGCGGCCAAGATATCGGCGCAGGGCTTCTCGCCCACCTGGTACGAAGGGCCCTCGATCGACCACGTTCCGCAGTTGGGGCTCCGTGAGCCAGGCATGCCAAGCGATCTCGGACGGATCTGGAGACAACGGCCCGGTGATCAAAGCCTCGTGCACCCCGAACCAGGCAGGGCTGATCCCGTCCCGGCACAGGAACTTGAACAAAAAGCGGACCGGGACGCCGGCCCCCAGTTCCTCGACCAGTTCGCGGGCCGCCGCGTCCTCGTACGACTCGCCTACGCCCACGGCGCCGCCGGCCAGCACGTCATAGTGGCCGGGAAAACGAACATGCTCCTCGGCTCGGCGCAGCACGAGGATCCGCCCCGTCGGATCGCGGCAGATCGTCGTCGCGATCCGATGCATCCACCGCCGACGCACCGCCTCCGCGCGCTCCACGACGTGCAGCACGCGGTCCTGTTCATCCACCCGCTCGATCAGCTCACCCACGCAGCACACGGTCGCAGACGCCACCGACAAGCTGGCCTGGGATCACCCCAGTACGCCGGGCGGCCGCGATGACGCGCACCACCGGTGCTCGACCAGGTCGTCCATGCATCCCGACCGCTCCCAGCTCCACCGGCTGGTGATCGATGTAGGAGTGCTCGCCGGTCTCGAACAACCGCTGCCGAGCCGTCTCAAGGGCCTTCCGCAGTACGCGGAAGCTCACCGTGCCGTGAGCGAGACGCAGGTTGTCGTATCCGTCGATGACCGGGACCACGGAGCAGACGGCACGTACCCGGGCGTCGACGGCGCCGAGGATGAGCACGTGGCCACCGCTGTAGGAGATGCCCCAGGCCCCGATCCTGCCGGCGTCGACGTCCTCGCGGGCCTGCAAGAAGGAGACCGCGTTGCGATAGTCCTCGATCTGCTTCCACGGGTCGATGTGCCGCCGCGGCTCGCCGGTGCTCTCGCCGAAGTACCGGTAGTCGATGACGAGGGCCGCGATCCCCGACTGTGCGAACACCTCGGCGAACAGCGGTTGCGCCACCTCCTTGACGTAACACCATCCTCCGGCGAGCACGACCGCGGGATGGGGGCCGGGCCCGTCCGGTAGGTAGAGCAACCCGCTCAACTGCTCGCCCTCGCTCGGCACGGTCGCCGGCGTCGGCGTCACCGCATCGCCGCTCCGGTCTTCAACGCGGTGAGCAGTCCCATCGCGTCGATCAACGTCTCCATCGCCCGGCCGATGGACGCGGACGAGCTGAGAGAGGTCATGGGACCCCAGGTCGTCGAGACGGCGCGTGCCGTGACGGCTCTCGGCACCGAGCTCGCGATCGACTCCGGCCGCCATTGAGGTCCGCCTCCGGCACGTCAAGGACACTCCTGATTGCGTCGACCTGGTCACTGGTGTGGTGACGGCCATCGCGTGATTCCTTCGAAGGCACAAGCCAGATCGAAGGAGGCACGCGATGGCCCCTACTGTCGGGCCCGCGCCGTACGTCACGGCGGGCGCGACCGGACCTACTGGCGCGACATGAGCGGGACGCCTGTGCGGGCTCGGCCGCCGCGGCGCCCGACCCGTCCCGAGCGGTGCACCCCAGACGGCAAATCTGTCATCGGAGTGACATTTGACATTCATATGACATGATGTTGGGCATGAACGAAAGCGTTCCGCGGCTGCTGCGAGACGCACGCCGCGTCAGAAGGCGCCACGAGTGGGTGGCAGTTCAGCGACGGCGGCTCGGCGAGATCGTCGAGCACGCCCGCACCGGTTCGCCCTACTACCGCGATCTCTACAGCGGCCTGCCCCCCGGCGTCGACGACTCCTCATCCCTGCCCGTCACCGGCAAGAAGGCGCTGATGGCGCACTACGACGACTGGGCCACCGATCGCGAGGTGACGCTGGCACGGGCGCGCGCCTTCGCCACCGATCCGCAACTGGTAGGTGAACGGTTCCTCGACCGATACCTGCTGGTCACCACCTCAGGCACCACAGGAAACCCCGCGATCTTCGTCAAGGACGATCGGGACATCGCCGTCAACTACGCCCTCAGCATGCGGATGATGGGGTCCTGGCTGAACCTCGCCGACATCACCCGGATCGTGGCAGGCGGCGGACGGATGGCCATCGTGGCCGCGACGAACGGCCATTTCCTGGTCTCGGCCGGCGCCGCCCGCATGCGCGCACACCGGCTGCAGCGCAGGTCCATCCGCCTCTTCTCCGTGCACACCCCTCTCCGCGAACTGGTCGAGGCGCTCAACCAGTTCCGCCCCGCCCTCCTGCTCGGGTACGGCAGCGTCCTCAACATGCTCGCCGCCGAGCAGGAGTCGGGACGGCTGCACATCGCGCCGGTAGTGGTCGAACCCGCCGGCGAGACGCTGACCAGCGGCGACTACGCGCGGATGGCCCGCGCCTTCGAAGCCAAGGTACGCGACACCTACGGCGCCAGCGAGTGTCCCTTCCTCACCGAGGGCTGCGCGTACGGCTGGTATCACGTCAACAGCGACTGGGCCTTGGTCGAACCGGTCGAAGCGGACTACTCCCCCACCCCGCCGGGCAGGCCGTCCCACACCGTTCTGGTGACCAATCTGGCCAACCGCGTACAGCCGATCCTGCGTTACGACCTCGGCGACAGCGTGCTGCAACGGCCTGACCCGTGCCCGTGCGGCAACCCCCTGCCGGCCATGCATGTACAGGGACGCGTGGCCAACCTGCTCACGTTCGCCACCGCACGGGGCGAGGTCGTCATCGCGCCGCTGATGCTCAACACCCTGGTGGACCGCACGCCTGGAGTACAGCTCTACCAGATCGTCCAAACCAGCCCGGCGAGCTTGCGCATACGGATGCTGCCCGCGCCCGGGGCGGATCCGGAAACGGTGTGGAGCACAGTGCGTGACGGGATCGGCGGCCTGCTCGCCGACCACAAGCTGGACCATGTCATCCTGGAACGCGCTGAGGAGCCGCCGCAGCAAGCCCCCGGCGGAAAGTACCGGACGGTCATCCCGCTGAAGGATTTCGCATGATGTCAGATTCCGAGCAGCCCGGCCTGCGGGAGCGCAAGAAGGCCGGCACTCGCGCCGCCATTCAGCGACATGCGCTGCGCCTGTTCCGCGAGCAGGGGTACGACGCCACCAGCGTCGAGCAGATCGCCCAGGCGGCCGACGTCTCGCACCGGACGGTGTTCCGCTACTTCCCGACCAAGGAAGCGCTGGTCACCCTCGATGACTACGACACCCTCATCGCCGAGGCGTGCGCGGCCCAGCCGCCGGAACTCGGTCCGGTGTCGGCGCTGCGCAACGCCTTCCGGGCCGTGTTCACCGACCTGACCGACACAGAGGTCGCCGCGAAGCGGGAGCGCCAGGCGCTGGTGCTCAGCGTCCCCTCGCTGTGGGCGGCCAGCCTCGCCAACATCACCAGGACCAAGCAGACGCTCACCGAACTGGTCGCAGCCAGGCTCGGCCGTCCGCGACACGACGACCAGGTGCGGGCCGTCGCGGGCGCGGTGTTCGGCATCCTGCTCTCGGTCTGGCTGGACTGGGCCCAGGATCCGGAAATGGACGCCCCGGCGCTGCTGGACAGCGCACTCGCCCATCTGGAGAGCTCGGTGAACTAGAGCTGTCACGACGATGCGGCGTGTCCACGCCACGTGCATCGACGGCCGGCAGCAGGCGGAGGGACAGCCGAGAGCGTCAGCGATCAGGTGCATGCCCTTCCGGACCGGTCGCAACGGGTGCCGCTCGCGCGCCACGAGCGGCACCCCGGAGGCGCCGCGTCAGACGAGCTTGCGGTGGATCCGGGACGGGATCGCCTGGGCCGCGCCCTCCCGGCCGAACTCCTGGCAGACCCGCGACGTGATCTCCACAGCCTTCGGGGAGCAGGCGGGGTAGAAGTCCTTGCCGCAGCCCAGGTCCTTCAGCGCCGCCTTGATCTCCTTGTCCAGGTACGGCCTGGCGACGTCCGAAGCTCCCGCACGATCTTCGTGTGGCTCAGACCGTCCAGCTCGGTCGGCTCGCTCTTGCTGACGCCCAGGCACGCGGCGAACCGCTTGCCCAGCTCGACGAGCTGCTTGTCCTGGTCGAGCACGCTCAACAACTTCCGCACCGCCGCGTCGAGCTGGTCGGAGTAGTCCTCCTGGGAGATGACGGTCTTGCCCCAGCACCTCCTCGACCGCCTCGGCGAAGCAGAACCCATCGGCGGCGCGCCACCTTCGAACGGCCCTGGAGGAGTACGCCAAGGCGCTCAGCGGAGCGATCAAAGATTACGGGACCGATTTCCAAAAAGGCAGGATCACCAGTCGGGAGTAGTGAATCTACTGGTCAGGTGGAAAACTGCGCGACTTTCAGCAACGCGACCGACCGGGTGCCGATGCGGAACTCTTTCCTGGGCCGGGGGCCGGCGCCCAGCGGCACCTTCCGCCCGCGCGCCGTCACCGCGAGCACCGCCTCGCCGGGCAACACCGACGCCACGTTGCCGAGCATCTCCGGCACGCCGGCCTCGCCGTGCCCACCCAGCCAGTTCGTCTGCTCCCCGTAGGGGACATCCGTGATCACGATGTCCGGGGTGGTCGCGGCAGTCACCGCCGCCAGCTCGTCGCGGTCGAAGACGTCAGCCCGCCGGACCAAGGACGGAAGGGAGCCGCCCGCCGCCGCGAGCCCGCCGCCGAGCCTGCGTGCCGCTCCGGCGGCCTCCAGGTAGGAGGGCTTGTCGAAACGTTCCGCGCGTTCCTCCAGAACCCGTGCGCGAGCTTCCAAGGCGTCGGGATCGAGCAGGAGCAGATTCGCGGCGGCGAGATCGAGCGCGTTCGCAGAGATGTCGCTGGCGACCAGCGAGGCGATCAGCCGTCGGTGCAGCAGCCCGACCACCGAGAGCAGATGGCCGCTGCCGCAGCACGGATCCCAGACGACCGCCGGAGCGTCGCCGCCGCGCAGCGCCAAAGCACGCAGAAAGATCTCCGAAGCCAGGCGGACAGGGAAGGCGGGGAATCCGGGCGCGGAACGCAGGACGGAACCACTGGCGAGGTCCGAGTAGTCGCCCTTGGTCAGGACGTGGCGGTAGCTCACCCGGCTTCCTTCCCGATCAGACTCTCCCCGGTCCGATCTTAGATGCCTCCCATCCCAGGCCAAGCCATATGGCCCGCTCAGCGGGCGCGCAGAGCCCGTCCGGCCGCTCTAGCTCCGCCGGCCCACCGGTTCCAAATTCGGCTGGGCCATGACGTCGCCCGCCCGGCCGATCGCCATGGGCGGCGGACGGCCCTCTCCAGCGTTGTCGGTGTGCAGGCACCGACGAGCCGTAAGGCACCGTCGAGTCGTACGAATCCGTCACGTCGGGAACCCCCGCTGCCGGGCGACCTCATAGAGCATGAGTGTGCCCGCCGAGGCGGCGTTGAGCGAGCTGGCCGCGCCTCCGATGGGGATGCGCACGATCTCGTCGCACAGCTCGCGCCAGCGGGAGCTCATGCCGGTGGTTTCGTTGCCGACCACCAGGAGGACAGGCCCTGTGAGGTCGCATTCGGTGACCAGGACGTCACCGCGTTCGTCCGTACCGACGATCTTGATGGGCAGGCCCCGCTCGCGCTGTGCCGTCACCCAGTCCAATACCTCCGTCGGGGAGGACGTGCGGACCGCGGGAAGCCGAAACAGTGAGCCCGTGCTGGCCCGTACGGACTTGGGGTCATAGACGTCGGCGGCGTGGCCGGTGACGATCAGGCACGAGGCGCCGAAGGCGTCGGCGGAACGGAGCAGCGTGCCGATGTTGCCCGGGTTCGTCGGCCTGTCGAAGGCAACCCCGAGGAAGTCCTCGCCCGCATTCAACCGGCCGAGGTCGTCGGACCGTAGGGCACCGACGGCGATCAGTTCCGGAGCCCCGGACTCTCGTTCACCGAGCTCTCGCAGGAGTTCCGGTTCCACCCCCACCGACTGGACGCCGCTCTCGCTCAGGAGGTCCTCGGCCCAGGAGGACAATTTCTGCCCGAGCGGATAGAGGAGCCGGCGCAACGGCCAGCCGTACTCGACGGCCAGAGAGATCGGCCGGACGCCGTGGATGAGGAACTCCCCAAGGCGCTGGCGCTTGGTACGGTTGGTCAGCAGCGCCTGCCACTCCTGGAACTGGGCGTTCCGGCTGAGCACCCGATCTTGCACGCTGGCCCGTGAGCGCGCGTCATCCGTCCCACCCCTGTGGCCGCCGCCTTCACGGCGCGACGAAGCGAAGCCCCCACTGTTCGGCATGCGGCAATTTTAGGGGCACAGACAGGATCCAGGACCGCCCCCGTAAGCTGCGCGACCTGCTAACCCTGGCGAGGCCGCCACCTGTACCCGAATCGCCGATCCAGATCGTACGCACACCGGCCGAGATCCACACGCTCCCGAACATGGAGACGGTCCGCCGCAAGAGCAACCCGGGTTCCGCAATTGGTGGTCACTGCGCTTGCCGATAATCACATCCGCCCAGGTCATGCCTCTGCGATGGCTTCACGTGGCGGCGCAGACTCCAACCAGCCAGGAGACGAACCCGGTGCAGTGTGACAATCGGCCGTGCTCCTCCACCTGGCCAGCCTCACCGTCACGAACATGTTCGCCGCACTGCGATTACCATTCGGCTGCGGCTCCTCGTCCGGCCGGACACAGTCCGGCGCCGGCACCGCGCTCTGAAGCCGAGCACGGCTGACCGCCGGTGCTGAGGTCTGACGGCACGCTCCTGGGGTCGCGATCCTGACCGGGCGCGCTTCGGCATCGGCCACCGTGCTTATCGCCCAGACCCTGCTGACGGGACTCCCCGCGGCGGTCAGTCGCAGCCGCAGCCGCAGCCGTCACAGGAACAGCCGTCCTCGCCCGGGCAGCAGGAGCAGCAGTTGCCGCAACAGTCACAGCCGGAGCAGTCGAAGCGCTCGCAAAAGGAGCCCTCGCGGTCCTCGTCCCAGGCAGGCCGGTACAGGCCGCACGTGCAGCACGTCAGTGCGGCGCACGCCAGCGACAGCAGCCCGCCGGGATCCTGCTTCGGCGGCCGTCCTCCCGGCGGGGCGCCGGGATCGCCGGGCGCGTGTCCAGGCGGGTGGCCGGTGCCGTGGGTTGCGGCGGTGGCGAAGGCTCGGGAGACGGCGCTGCCGGTCTCCCGCACCAGCAGGGCGCGCGTCAGGCCAGGTCGGGGCAGGTCCAGCTCGTCCACGGCGGCGCGCAGCTCGGCATGCGCGGCGTCGCAGTGGCGGCGCGCCTCGTCCAGGCCGGTGCCGGTGGCGGCCAGCGGGTTGTACGCCCCAGACACCCGGTCGTCGGCCAGGTCCTCCACCGCGTCGATCAGGTGTGCCAGCTTCCCGAATCCGCGACCGGCCGCCTCCAGGGCCTCCCGGTTGTGCGGCTTCCCCCCGAGCACTGCGGTGTGCGCGAACGCGGCGGCTACGGCGTCCTCGGTGGGCCCCGTCAACTCTCGTAACCCGGGCGCCGCGCTGCTCCCCGGGGGCGCCTGGGCGGGGGCGCGTTCCAGGAGGGTCTGGCGGTCGGCCGCTGCTGTCAGCGGAGTGGGGTCGAACCCCAGCGTACCGGCCATGGCCGTGCCGGCCGAGGACCAGCGGCCCGCCAGACGGGTGGCGCCGGCGGCCACCAGGCCGCGGGCGTACACGCCGTCCCCGTCCGCCACGTGATCGCCCACCTTTCCGGCCGCCAGGAGCAGCGACACCGAGGCCGCCAGCCGTACTCCCTCGGACTCCACTACGTCGGCGCCCTTGAAACCGCGCAGCGCACATGGGCCCGCCCGCCGACGCGACGCGGACGTGGGCGACTGGGCCTCGGTGAGGACGGACACGAGCAGGCCGTCGTAGTTGGTCACCAGGCGCGACAGGTGTCCGTGCTCGTCGCGGAGCGCCAGGCAGAGCCCGCACAGGTGCCCCATCCAGTCCGCGTAGAGCCCCTTGCACATGACGTGCCGACACGGGCGGACAATGCCGAACATACGTCCCCTTATGTGCGCATTAGAGAGCCAACCGTAGCACCAGGCCGCCGACAGATACCGCGGCGGCGAACGGATCCGCAGGAAGGAGAAGGTGCCTCACCGACCGGCCTGGAGCACTGCGCCTGCCAACCTAAAAGGATCAAAATCGTTCGGGCAACGGGTACCCACACGGCCATCGTTTGCCGTGATCGGATCCGGCTCGGTGCGCAGCCGCGCCGCTTGTCTCACCACCACCCACGGGCAACTGCGGAAGCCGTTAGAAGCTCAGAACGGATGGCCAGCGGCAAGTCGTTACGTCTGGGCCGGGCACCTGACCATCTTGAGGTCATCCACCGGAGCAGATACACCCTCTGTCGACGTGGTGCAGGCCCGGCGAGGGCGCTGAGCTCGTCGTCGCGGTCGGCGTGGTGTCTTCGCGACCGCTTCGGGGCTTCCCCCATAAACGTGGACACCCCGGGCACCCTGTTGGCCTGGCATCGTGGCAGAGCCATTGAAGCGGCTCGCCCGCGAGCCGCGATCACGCCTACGTGGCCTTGGTTCACCCTGGAGACTAGGACCGGGGTCCCAGATCGCCTCTGCTGGAACCGTCTCAAGGCAGGAAGTAATCGGCCGCCCGCGACGGCACGCTGGGATCATGATCACGATACGCGCACGGAACCCTGGTAAGCGCCACGGCGGCGAACGCCGTAGGAGCAGGTGGCCGGTCATCGCCGTAGCCGCGGCGATGCTGATCGGGATGGCCCCGGCGGCGTCGGCTGCCGGGATTGACGGACCGCTGAGATGGCAGGACTGCGAGAGCGAGGGCGTACCCGCGGGCATGCAGTGCGCTGCGATCGATGTCCCCGCGGACTGGGCAAAGCCGCAGGGACAGAAGATCACACTGGAGCTGGCCCGGTTGCCGGCCACTGAGCCGCCACGCCGGCTCGGCAGCGTCCTGGGCATCTCCAGCGGTTACGGGATCCAGGACCTGACCCGTTCCGCGGCGGATCTCACCGAGCTGCGGCGCAAGTTCGATCTGGTCGGCTACAACGCGCGTACCACCACGTGGATCGCACACATGCCCCAGGCATGCACGCAGCCGGGGGTGTCCCTGCATGATCCGCGCAACGCGAAGGAGCTCGCGGCGCTGGCCGCGGCGATGAACGAGGCGTTCAAGGAGTGTCAGAAGGCGGACACGACGGGGCTGTTCGCGCACCTGGATGCCTTGTCGATCGCCAGGGACACCGAGGCGATCCGCAAGGCGCTGGGCGAAGAGCGGCTGAGCTTCATGGCCAGCGGCATCGGCGGGTCCGCGGCCGCCGCGTACGCCCGGCTGTTCCCACAGCGCATCCAGGCCATGTACCTCGATGGAGTGAACAACCAGACCGAGGGCTGGCCCGCGCAGCGGCTGCTGAGCCTGCCGGTCATGCAGCGGATGTTCACCAGGTTCGCCGACTGGTGCGCGGAGACTCCCGCCTGCGCACTGCACGGCCAGGACGCCGAGGCGGTGTGGCGCAGGCTCCTGCGGGATGCCGATCGCCATCCGATTTCGGTCACCTCATCCCAGTACGGCAAGGGGAAGCTGACCGGATGGCTGTTGACATCCACCCTCCCCCTCGACCCAGGGCCGGAGAACGCCAACTGGCTGACCTTCGCGGCCGCGGTGGACAAGGCGCGGAGCGGGGACGGGTCAGGGTTCGCCGATCAGGCGCTCTTCAACGCGCGATATTCGGCAACGCCCGGGGCACAGGTGATGAGCTGCGGGGACGACCGCGGATACACCAGCTATGCCCAGCTTGAGGACTTCCGCAGGAAAGCGCGGAAGATCGCACCTGAGTACGCGGGAGCGGCCATCGACGCGCTCGGCTGCACAGGCTGGCCGCTGCCGGTGGCCAATCCGTCCCGCCCGCTGCTCACGCGGGGTCTGCCGCCCTTTCTGGGGGTGGGCACCACGTGGTTCGACTACACCTCGACCAAGAGCTTCACCAGCATGATCCCGGGATCGGTGACCATCGCCTACGACGGACCCGGTCACGTCATGTACCTGTCAGGCAAGAAGTGCCCGATCCGGCACGCCACCAGGTACCTGACCGACCTGACACTCCCAGAACCGGGCACAGTCTGCCCCACCGAATGATCAACGCTCAGAGCCAGGTCAGGGTGGCGTCGATGTCCTTGGCTCACCTCTGCACAGCACCTGCCCGTCTCGTCGACAACAAGATCTGAACGACTCCAGCCGAAACCGTCCGCAGCGACATGACTTACTGCAGGACAATCGCTGTCCCTTCCGGCAACTTCATCCGGAAGGGACAGCTGCCCAGTCCTCGCTACGGCGGACCATGGCGGCCACGACGAGCTACCGTCGAAGAGTGGCCAAGCCCCGCAGCCGTAAGCCTCGGCCTCAGCGCGGGTCGTGTCATCAACCGCTCCGGTGACCCTCGGCGTCGGGTCATGGACGAGCGCGTGGCCAGAGAGACCGATCCGGTGTATCGCGCGGCCGCGCGGATCGCCGGGACGATCGCTTACCGCCCCCCAGCCGACCCGATGCAGATTCCCGCTGTACTGCCGCTCTTCCTCGACGTCATCGCCGCCGAGTACCTGCTGCCCGCCGAGCGCTGCCTGGACGACTGCATGACCCTTGCTCACGCCTATGCCCAGCTCGGCATCCCCGCCCAGGTCCGCGCGGTGGACCTCGCTATCGCCAGTGTCTTGGACAAGGCCGTCATCAGCCGCGGCACCCTCACCCCACGCTGGGAAGACGGAATGATCCACGGGCACACCGTGGTCTGGCTACCCCCTGGACTACTTGATCGACGTTACCGCCGAGCAGTTTCTCGAGATCGCCGCCCTAGATGAGGGGCCGGTCGTCGCCGGCCGCACTGGCCGCCAAGCCGCGCAGGACCCGGCGGAACGCGTCCACCTCAAGCGCAAGCAGGTGCGCATGACATACACACCGGCGCCGTTGGAGACCACCGTCGCCTTGCTGGACCATCCGGTGCCCCAGGCCTCGCTGTCCGCCTACCGCCGCCGCGGCGTCAACGTCGCTACGGCGGCCGTAGCCATCCTGGCCGACTCACTACACCGGCATGCCTCCCACGGGTGCCACACAGGCGGGCCGCCGCGCTGATCGAGGCCGTACGCGAGCTGCCTGAACACCCTCACGCCGAGCACCGGCGCTTTCTGCTGGACGGTCCTGACGGCCGTCAGGTTGTAGCACAGCTTGACGAGGTCCCGCTCCCCGCAGGCACGCCCCCGTCACTGAGCTGCCATGGTGGCCGAGCGGTTGACTGCTGACACGGACTCAGCACACGGCCGTGTCAATATGTCTGCGCGCTTCCTGCGCCGCGGCCAGGCACATGATCAAGCGAGGTCGACGGCGTCGGCGATCATGGCACGGAAGCGACCTTGCTCCTCCAGAAGCCGTTGGAGCTCGATGAAGGCCAGTATGGATAGCCGCGAGTGGTGCCGGGCCCGAAAGATGTCGCTGACGAAACCGGGATGCGCCATCTCCCACAAAGCCTGCGCGAGCCGATGGCGCAGGTCCTTGGTGAGCGACCGTCCCCGCGCGATTCGGCACCGCCTCAGGTCCGGGATCGGGCCTCGCTCACCCAGCGGTTGTGGGGCTCAATAACTCGAATCACCTCCGGCGCTGAGCAGCGCCGCCAACCACAGGCGATCGGCCGGTTCGTAGCGCACCCGTGGGACCTGGCGGCGCAGGACCGTGTTCTGATGCCGAAGCACCAGCAGTTCCGCCTCCTTGGAGACGCTCCTCCGTAGCAGCAGCGCGGAGACTGACAGCAAGCGCCGGGCGATGGCGTACACCGTAGACAGGATCACGAATCATGATCCCTGGTGATCCGCGACACCGCAGCGGGCAGGTCGCGCAGGGGATTTCCGTGGTAGGCGGCGTCCGCCACGGCATGGACGAGCGCCCGTCAGCCGCGGTGGCGAGCAGGCCGGTCAGCTCGGCGGCGATGGCGGCCTTACCCGGACCGTCCTTGACATTGCGCCTGCCAATAGTTCCATCCGTCCAGGCCAATCGGCATGTGAGTACTCGTGATGGATGCCGCCTTACCCGTCTCGTCAGCGTATGTTCAGGTCGGTGATTCGCTCGGGATCGATGATCGGATCAGGAGCAGTGCGCAGCGGAGCCGCTTGGTCCAAGGCCCGCACCGGGTCTCCCGAACTCCGCGGCGGCGGGCTATGACCCTGCTGATCGGCTCGGACTCGTTCGACGACGGCAGGGTCCACTCCGTCATCGGCCGCCTCGTCCGCGACCTGCGCTGACCCCGTCAGCGCGACCACGACTGCAGTGACCCGGCGATCCTGTGCCCGGCCCAGCGCTTGATCTTGCGCAGCGCCTCCAGCCGGCTCGCCGCCCGGTCGAGCCGGTAGTACAGCCGCGGCGGCATGTATGGCAGCAGCGGCGAGTGCCGCTGGCCGAGCAGCGCGAACATCTGCGCGGGCTCCAGGCGCAGGTAGCGCGGCAGGTCCTCGTAGAACCGCGCGCTGTAGCGGGCGGCGCTCTGGACCGGCAACAGCGCGGCCTTGCGCTCCCGCGCGTAGGCCGCGAGCGCCGGCGCCAGGGTGGGGTGGCGCTCGATCGCGCCGGCCAGCGCGATGGCGTCCTCGATCGCGAGCGTGCTCCCGGCGCCGATGGAGTAGTGCGTGGTGTGCGCGGCGTCGCCGAGCAGGACGAGGTTGCCGCGGTGCCAGGAGCGGTTCGTCACGGTCTGGAAGCGCAGCCACTGCGCGACGCCCTGCCCGCGCCCGATGAGCCGATGCCCGTCGAGCAGGTCGACGAACAGCTTGTCCAGCAGCTCCAGGTTGCCCGCCTCGTCGGCGCGGTCGAGCCCGAGCCCGCGCCACGTGGCGGGCGCGCACTCGATCACGCAGGTGCTGCGCTCGTCGTCGAAGCGGTAGCCGTAGCACCAGATCCAGCCGTGCTCGGTCTCCACGAAGGCGAAGGTGAAGGCGTCGAAGACCCTGGTGGTCCCGAGCCAGATGTAGGTGTTGCCCCCAGTGGCGACCTCGGTGCCGAAGTCGTGGCGGCCGCGCAGCTGGCTGTTCACCCCGTCGGCGGCCACCACCAGGTCGGCGTCCGGGACCTCGCCGAGGATCTCGCGCTCGTACTCCACCCGCACGCCGAGTGCGATCGCCCGGTCGGCCAGGATGCCGAGCAGCCGGTGGCGGCCGATGCCGAAGCCCTCGTCGCCGCGGTGCGTGGTGGTGCGGCCGCCGATGAGGGCCATCCCGTCATGCCACCGCACGGACGCCTCGCCGATGGCGCGGGCCGACTCGGGATCGCTCTCGTACAGCCGGTCGAGCAGGCTGCCCCAGTACGTCACGCCCCAGCCGTACGTCGAACCCGCCGGATCGCGCTCGAAAACGGATATGTCATACGAAGGATCGCGCAGCTTCATCAGGATCGCGAAATACAGGCCAGCGGGTCCGCCACCGACACAAATCACTTTCCGTACTTCATTTGGCACAGAGTAGTTATACGCACACAGTGCGCCACTGCGCGCGCTACGCCACGCCGGACCCGAGCAAGCTGTTCGCACGCATCGACGAGCATCAGTCGGGGTGGTGGCGCTCTACGCCTGCCGAAAATCGCATCCATGCAGTTCAAGCGGCGTGTGAGTGTTCGTGGAGGATTCCGCCGAGCCGGTCGTGTCGACGGATGGTCAGGTCGATGATGCGCGCCGATTTGGTGATCGGGTCGGGGGCGGCGCGGAGTGGAGCCACCTGGTCGAGGGCTTGATGGGCGCCTCGGTCCGTACCGTCGCCCTGGACACCGACACGCGCCAAGTGCTGCGCGCCCACCGCCAGCAGCAACGACAGGAACGCTTTGCCATGGGCGAGGCGTGGGTCGACAGCGGGTTCGTGTTCACCCAGCCCGACGGCAACCGCCTGCACCCCCAGCACGTCTCCGACCAGTTCCTGTGGCTGGCCTACCTGGCCGGCCTGCCCCCCATCCGGCTGCACGACCTTCGGCATGGCGCGGCCTCGCTGATGCTGGCGGCCGGGGTGGAGATGAAGGTGGTGCAGGAAACGCTGGGCCACACCTCCAGCGCGTTCACCGCCGACACCTACACTTCCGTCTACCCGCAGGTGGCCACCGCGGCGGCCGAGAAGACCGCGGCCCTGCTGTTCGGCAAGGAAGAGCAGGGCGAGAGCGGGAGAGTGGTCTCGTTGAGGAGCTGACAGTCGGATTAAGCGTCCGGCCCCGCATTCGCCGCCTGCTCGCGGCGAGGCGGGGCCGCTGCTCTTGCCGAGCCGGGCCGGGAGGGCGGATGATCATGGTGTGTCCAGGGTTGGTGCAACCGGGCACGTACGGAGCACGCAACCGCTAGACGAAAATTCTAGAACGCGCCCGATCCCGCATATCCGCAGGTCAGGCCATGATCAAAGCGCGCCCTGCAGGATTCGAACCTGCGACCGTCGGATTAGAAGCAAGATCTTTTAGTACCATGCCGTGCCGTTGGGTGATGGTTCGTGGCACCTCGGCGCGTTTTGCGTGTCAGGCGGTGCCGGGTCCTGGCGGCGTGTGACGGGGCGTACGAGCACGCACCGAGCACGGCCGCATCCCTCACCCCAAGGACCCCGAACGACCATAATGGATGACCTTGCGCGACTGTTAAGAGGAGGCCGAATGGACCTCGCCAGGCACCCCCTGACGGACTTCGAGCAGTGCCTCGTCGATGCCGCCGACGACCGGGGCTTCAACCTCACCCACCTCGTGAAGTACTACTGCGAACTTAGTCATCCTGACAGCCATATCACGTGCTATCTCGACCGACAGCGCATCCCTCAAAACGCGATCGCTGTCATGATTCACCCCGAGACCGATGTCACCCCGCTGCACACTGTTCACGGCCTCACCGTCCAATCCGACCTACGGCATGGTTCCAACATGCGCCGATTCCCCAAAAGACTGCACACCGGCACGAAGCCGATCGCCTACGCTCGCCTGATCCAATGCGCCGATCTGAGCGCCTTTGGCCGCCTGCTGCACGCACTCGTCCCAGCCAGCACCCCACGCTCGCGCAGCTTTCAAGCGGAGGGCGCGGACCCGTGAGAACGCGTCTCTGATCCTCGGTGATCAGCCCTTGACCAACGACCTTGCCGCCGCTCAGTCCCCCCACCCAGGTCACCACAGGTCGGAGGCTCTCCAGTGCTTGCGGAAAGCGGCATCAGCGACGACCTTGGCAACGGGGCCGCCCTATTCGGTCCGGCGCAGGTCCATGCTGTCGGATCCGTCCCACCGGTTGTTCGCGGCCGCCTGGCGGGCTCGCTCTGCCGGTTCGCCGGTCAGGCCGGTGCGTTCGATGCACCATTCGACCCACTGCGGTAGCAGATCGAGGACGGCCTCGGCGTACTTCTTGATGTATCCGTCCGCGACGAGGATCACGGCGTGCTCGATCCGATGCGGGGAGCAGGCATAGTAACCGGGCCCGGAGAGGTGGGACCAGCTGTCGGCGAGCGTGGCGATGTCTTCTCGTTCGGGCGTGTGGTCAGCTCGATCGCGTAGCCAGGCGGCGAAGTCGTCGATGATCGGGTTCAGGTCCTGCTGGGGCTTGGGCTCAGGAGCGACGGTGAACGGCTCGCAGAGGGCGCGGGCTCGCTGGCGCAGGCGGAAACGCTCGGCGACGAGCTGCTGCGACTCGCTGTCGAGCAGCAGGGTACCCAGGAGGTCAGAACGGCACAGCGGGCCCAACAGGTCACGGGCGGTGGCTTGGTCGCACGGGGCCGGTTGGGTGGAGGCGGGCGCCGCGTGCGTCCCCACGGCGGCTCGCCACTCGGCGAGCGCATCCTCCGGTGAGGCGAAGACGGCGGCGTGCACGACCCGCTCTCCGGTGCAATGGTCGATGTCCCAGCAGTACCAGTGCGGGTCCTCCTCGCCCCAGGCGAAGGGGGCCAGGAGCGCGTACCGCGAGCCGTACTCGTCGGCCAGCAGCAGCGGCTCCCCTGCCGGAGCAGCCCGGAGAATCCCACTCGGCCACCCGGGAGCGATGCCGGCCTCGGCCAAGGCCGTCGTGGTGTCCTTGACGGCTTCGCGGACAGCGAGATCGAGGTCGCGGCGCAGCGTCTCCCCGCTGGACCGCGCGGTCATCGCGGCGAGCCCGTGCAACAGTCGCCACAGGTCAGCCACCTGCCCGCCGCTGCGCGCGGCGTTCCGGATCTCGTCGCGGACGAGGTCAGCCAGAGCGGCCAGGTACTGGTCCCAGTGGAAACCCATGGTCTCGGTCTGGGTACGTGCCCACAGCTCCTCGCCCACCAAGTCGACGACGGCGTTCTCCAGCCGCAGAGGCGAGTGGGCGGGCAGGTCGGCGAGGCGCTCGATGATCGCATTCTGGGAGTCCGGCCACCACTGATCCCCAGCGGTCCCCAGCAGCGACTCGAACAGCACAGAACGAGGATCTGGCGAGGGCTGACGGGCGGCGAGTTGCAGCGCGCGCCGGGCAGGATGGCCGCTGACTCCCCGCGTGGGGCTTGCCTTCGCTCGACGCTTCTTCGGCATGGCACCCGATCCTAGGTATCTCATCGGCTGGGAGTACTGCGTTCCGGCGACACGGGCGGCTGAGGCCGAACGCTGCACCATACTTGGACGCAACAGTGGGTGGGCGCAGGCCGGAAGCCGACCCAGACGGGGAAACCGACGCTGTCGGACGCGCCGGCGCTGGAGACCGGTGACGAGATCGACCCGAAGATCGGCGACTGGCGCGCCACCATGCGACCGTCCGCGGAAGACACCGTCGACGGCGTGCTGGCCGACCACCGCAAGACCGTCGAGCGAGCGAACCAGGTCATCGACACATGCCCAGACCTGGCCCTTCCCGCCACCGGTGCGCAGCGCACACCCTGATGCACCGAATCGCCGAACAGCGCGGCAGTGCGGTGACCGTACGGCGAGATTCACCTACTATCTGCGAACATCTCGCACCAATGGTGGCACGGCACTCTCTCCGGTCAGGAAAACTGGCACCATGGCCTCCCCGTCTGAAGAGCATCAGCCTTTCGCTCACCTGAGCGCTCCCAACGCTGCCCTCTACCGGGAGATCCTGCGCGTCTTCGCCCGGGCGAAGGAACGTTTCATCGTGCATCTGCGGCCGGAGGACGTGGCGGCGGAGTTGCGGCGGGACAACGACGATGCGCTCGCGCAAGCCCTGGAGAAGCTGCGGGAGTGGGGCAACCTGCGGGCCGACGCGGACACCGGCAGGGTCACCTCTGTGGAGGATTTCCACCGCAAGCGGTTCCTGTTCCAGCTCACCCCTGCGGGTCAGGCGGCCGAGCAGGCGATCGACTTCTACGAGGAGGCGATCGGGCGGCGTGGGGTGCTGCAGTCGGTGGCCCTGGGCGACATCGCCGAACAGTTGCAGGCGCTGACCCTTCTGGCTCAGGAGCAGGATCCCGACCCGGCCAGGGTTCATCTGCTCCTGCTCTCCCTCGCCGAGCGCTTCTCGTCGCTGGCGGACAACGCCCAGGCGTTCATGGCCTCGCTGCGCCGGGCGATCGATTTCTCCGACGGCGACGTGGCGGGGTTCGTCGCCTACAAGGAGCGGCTGATCGAGTACATCAACCGGTTCATCGCCGATCTGGCCAACTCCGGCGCGCGGATAGCGACCCTGCTGGCCCGGCTGGAGACGTGCGGGCATGAGGAGCTGCTGAGACTGGCCGCGCGCAGGGAGGCCGCCGACGCGGTGCCCGACCGGGCGGAAGCCGCAGACGCGTACGGGAGGGCCGAGGAGGCGGCGTACTCCTCGTGGCTGAACCGCTGGCGAGGACTTCGGGACTGGTTCGTCTCCACGGATGTGGGCCGGCCGTCACAGGCGCGGTTGCTGCGCCAGGCGGCGATCACGGCGATCAAGCAGCTCATCGACGCGGTCGGGCTGCTCAACGAGCGGAGGTCCGGACGCTCCGACCGATCCGCGGACTTCCGTGCCCTGGCTCGCTGGTTCGCCGAGGCGCCCGACGAAGCGGCGATGCACCGCTTGTGGCGGGCGGCCTTCGGCTTGACCCCGGCCCGCCATCTGACGGTCACCACCGCCACCCTGGAGGAGTGGCGGGAGGTCGGCGCCGGGACTTCCTGGCAGGACGCACCGCCGATCAGGATCTCTCCCCGGCTCCGGCGTACCGGCTCCTACGAGCGGCGTGGCAAGCCCAACAAAGTGGCCGACCGCAGCCAGGCGCGCAGGCTGCTGATGGAGCAGGCCGAGCGGGAGGCGGCCGAGACCGCCGCGGCCCGGGCCCGGCTCCGCACGGACGGGCCGGTGCTGCTTTCGGAGCTGAACGTGCTGGACCCGCGGGCGTTCCGGCTGTTCCTGGGGCTGCTGGGTGACGCGCTGGCGGCGCGGCGGCCCGGGGAGACGGAAGTGAAGACGGTGACGGGCGACGGCTCGATGGGGGTGCGGCTCACCCTTGTCCCCGATGGCGGCGAGGTCGCGATCCACACCGAGGACGGCGTTCTCACTGGACCTGAGCACGTGGTGGAGATCTCCGATCTCATGGTGGTCCGATGACGCCCGAGGAGGAGCTGGCCCAGCGGCGCGGCGCGCTGCGCGCGCTGCTGGCCAAGCCGCTGCTGACGGCCGAGGACGACGCGGAGGCGCTGGTGCTGGTCCGCCGTCATCTGACCGAGCTGCGCGAGTGGCTCTCCCGGGAGACCGGCTGGCGGCTGACGGTGGATTCGGGCGCCGCGCGGCTGTTCAAGGGCGTCGCGGACACGTCCGACGCCACCCACCCCGCCAGGGGCAAAGCGGGAGAACCGTACGGCAGGCGCCGCTACGTCCTGTTCTGCCTGGCGCTGGCCGTGCTGGAGCGGGCCGACGCGCAGACCACGCTCGGCCGCCTGGCCGAGGAGGTGCTGTCGGCGGCGGCGGAGCCCGAACTGGACTTTCACTTCACCCTTGACAGCCGTGTCGAGCGGGCCGATCTGGTGACCGTGGTGCGCACGCTGCTCGGCTGGGGAGTGCTGCGCAGAGTCTCGGGCGATGAGGAGGCATATCTGACCTCGACCGGTGACGTGCTGTACGACGTGCGCAGGCCGGTCCTGGCCGCATTGCTCACCGGAACGCGAGGCCCATCGACGATCACCACGGGGTCGTTCGAGGAGCGGCTGGCCGAGCTCACCGCCGAGCCTGTCCCCGACACCGACGACCTGCGCAACCAGGCGCTTCGCCGCAGGCTGACCCGCAGGCTGCTGGAGGACCCGGTGATCTACTTCGCCGACTTGGACGAGGCAGAGCGTGTCTACCTGACCTCCCAACGGCACGCGATCACCCGCCGGATCGTGGAAGCCACCGGGTTAGTGGCGGAAGTACGCGCGGAGGGCATCGCGATGGTGGATCCCGACGACGAACTGACCGACGTGCGCATGCCAGAACAGCGCACCGACGGCCACGTGACGCTGCTGGTGGCCGAGCACCTCGCCAGCCGCGGGGCATCAAGCATGGATGATCTGAGGGCTTTCGTCCGGCAGGCCGCCCGTGACCATGTGTCGTTCTGGCGCAAGGGCGTGACCGAGCCGGGCGCCGAGGACGAGCGGCTGGCCACGGCCCTGGGCAAGCTCACGGCGCTGCGGCTGGTCCACGTTACGGAGGATGCGGCCGTGGGGCTGCCCGCCATTGCCCGTTACGCGCTGGACGAACCCGTCATCAAAGGACAGTGATGCTGCCTTCTCCGACCTCCGAGCGCTGGAAGCCGCTGCGCGCCGGACTCGTCGACATGTTCTACTACGACGTGGAGGAGTTCCACTTCCACGACGGCCGTTTGCTGCTGCGCGGCAACAACGGCACGGGCAAGTCCAAGGTGCTGGCCCTGACTCTGCCGTTCTTGCTCGACGGCGAGCTCGCCCCGCACCGGGTCGAGCCTGACGGCGACCGGCAGAAGCGCATGGAGTGGAACCTGCTGCTGGGCGGCAGGCACCCGCACCCCGAGCGGCTGGGGTACGCATGGATGGAGTTCGGCCGCCGGGCCGCCGACGGGAGCGAGGAGTTCCGTACGATCGGCTGCGGGCTCAAGGCGGTCAAGGACCGCGGCATCGTCCGGCACTGGTTCTTCGTCACCCCCCAGCGCATCGGCCGTGATCTCCACCTGCTGAGCTCCACTGGAGTGGTGCTCACCCGGGAGAAGCTGCGGGAGGCGATCGAGGGCCACGGCATGGCCTACGACCGGGCCGCCGATTACCGCAGGGCGGTGGACGAAGCGCTGTTCGGGCTCGGCGAGCACCGCTACGAGGCGCTGGTGAACCTTCTCATTCAGCTGCGGCAGCCGCAGTTGTCCAAGAAGCCCGACGAGAAGCTCCTGTCGCGGGCCCTCACCGAGGCGCTGCCACCGCTCAGCCCCACTCTGATCGCCACGGTCGCCGAGGCGTTCCGCGGCCTTGACGAGGAGCGAGACGCGCTGCGCGGGCTGGAGGAGGCGCGCGGGGCGGCGGCCGACTTCCTCGTCCACTACCGCCGGTACGCCGCGATCGCGGCCAAGCGCAAGGCCGCCGTCCCCCGCCTGGCGCAGAGCCGGTACGAGCACCTGGGCCGCGACCTGGGCGAGCCCGAGGCCCGCCACGCGGCCGCGGAGGCGGAGCTGTCCGCGGCCCAGCAGGTGCTGGAGGAGCTGGCAGCCCAGCGGAACCTGCTGGAGGCCCGCAAGGAGGCGCTGCGGCAGAGCCCCGAGATGCGTGACGCCGAGCGGCTCAAACACATGGGAGAGGAAGCCGGCCGGCTGGACTCCCACGCGCGCCGGTACGAGCAGGAGCGCGACCGCCTCACCGGCGAGACCCAGCGCCGGGAGCAGCGGGCGAGCACCGCCCTCGGCAAGGCCGAGGAGGCGGACCGGGAGCTGGACCAGGCCAGGGAGTCCGCGCTCGCGGCCGCCCGCGCGGCGGCGTTCGAGGCCGGGCACCTCGCCGTCATCGACTGGCACGCGCTCGGCGAGCCGTCGGAGCAGGCCAGGGCCCGGCGGGAGGCCGAGACGCTGGCCGACCGCCAGGAGCAGGCGATCAACGAGCTGGAGCGGCTCATCGACACCGTGCGGCAGGCTCGGTCCCGGCTCGCCACGGCCCGTACGGAGGTGGACCGGCTGACCGGCGAGCTGCAGTCCGCCGCCGAGCGCATCGAAGCCGCCGAGCAGGCCACCGGCGCGGCCACGGCCGGGCTGGTCCACGAGTACGCCCTGTACCTGGCCGGCCTGACCGAGCTGCGGCTGGACGACCCTGACGAGATGCTCGCGACGCTGGAGGGCTGGGCCGTCTCCGTCGATGGCCCCAACCCGGCCGCGACGGCGGCCGACGACGCGGCCAGGAACGCCACCGACGCGCTCGGCCGCTTGGGCGCCGGACTGGAGGCGGAGCTGCGCGAGGCGAGGCGGGCCGCCGCATCCTTGACGGAAGAAATGGCCCGGTTGGAGGCGGGCGGACACGACGCTCCGCCCACCCCGCACACGCGCGGCTCAGACGCCCGGCTCGGCCGTCCTGGCGGCCCGCTGTGGAAGGTGGTGGACTTCGCTGAGGCAGTGCCGGCCGCGCATCGGGCCGGGCTGGAGGCCGCCCTGGAGGCCGCGGGCATCCTGGACGCGTGGGTCACGCCCGACGGGCGGCTGCTTGCCGAGGACGACACCTTCGTCGTGACCGGCGAGCCGCCGGCCGGGGCGTCGTGCTCCGCCGTCCTGCGTCCTGCCCTCGACCGCGCCGACCCGCAGGCCGCGGCCCTGTCCGACGCCGCCGTCGAGACGGTGCTCAAGAGCATCGCGCTCGGCCAGGGTGGTGGGACGTGGGTGACCGTCGACGGACAGTGGGCCAACGGCGTGCTGGCGGGCTCATGGCGCAAGAATGACGCCCACTACATCGGCGAGGGCGCGCGAGAAGCGGCGCGGCGTGCCCGACTGGCGGCTCTCCGAGAGGAGCTGGACCAGGTCGCCCAGCGGATCCATCGCCTCGGCGCCGACCTCGACGCGCTCGCCGCCCGGCGCGAGAGGCTCGCGGCCGAGCACCGGGCGCTGCCCCCGGACGCGCCGCTGCGCGAGGCCCACGTCAAACTCGCCGCCGAGTACGAACGCCGGCGCGAACTCGACGCCCAGCACACCGCCGCGACAGGGGTGGCGCTCCAACGGCAGAGCGAGCTGGAGACCGCCGGCAACCGGGCCGCCGAGTTCGCCGGCGACGTCGGCCTGCCTGCCGAGCCTCCGGCCTTGGCCGAGGTCAAGAGCGGAGTCGCCGGCTACCGGCTGACACTGGCCCGGTTCTGGCCCGCCGAACAGGCGCGGCGAGCCGCGCGCGAGGCCGCCCACGAAGCCGCCGACGACCTCGAACGAACCCGGAGCCGGCTCGACGACGCGGCCGATCTGGCGGTGGGGGCACGCGGCGAGGCGGACGCCGCGGCGGAGACCTACCGCGCACTGGTGGAAACCGCCGGCGCCGCGGTCGAGGAGCTGTTCCGCCGGCTCGACGAGGTGGAGCGGGAACTGCGCGAACGCACCTCAGCCGAGGGCGAGACCCGCCGCAAAGAACAGGCGGCCCTGGAGGAACGAGGCAAGGCCGAGGGCGTGCGCGACGCTCTGCGCGGCCAGATCGACGAGGCGACCACGGCACGCGACACCGCCGTACGGGAGTTCCAGGCGTTCGCCGCCACGGGACTGCTGCACGTCGCGCTCCCCGCTCTGGACGTGCCCGACCCGGACGGCCAGTGGGCGGCCACCCCCACGGTGCTTCTGGCCAGGACGGTCAACGCCGAGCTCGACACCGTGGACGACGGCCACGGCCCCTGGGACCGGGTGCAGAAGAAGGTGGCCGAGGAGCACAAGCTGCTGTCGGACGCCATGGCCAGACACGGGCACTCCGTCGGACTGACCCTGCGGGACGGGGTCATGATCGTGGACGTGCTGTTCCAGGGCCGCAGCAGGGACGTTCCCGGCCTCGCCGAAGCGCTGGCGGAAGAGACCGGGCACAGAGCCCGGCTCCTGTCGGCCAAGGAACGCGAAATCCTGGAGAACCACCTGCTCAACGAGGTCGCCGGAACGTTGCACGAGCTGATCGCCGCCTCCGAGTCCGAGGTCCGGGAGATGAACGCCGAGCTGGAGTCCCGCCCCACCTCTACCGGCATGCGCCTGCGCCTGGTCTGGAAGATCGCCAGGAACGCTCCTGAAGGGCTGGAGCGGGTCCGCGACAAGCTCCGGCAGACGGTGGACGCCTGGTCCGTCGCCGACCGGTCGGCCGTGGGCGCATTCCTCCAGGACAGGATCGCCCGCGAGCATGCCGACAACCCTGCCGCCGGATGGACGGAAGCGCTGACCCGGGCCCTGGACTACCGCGTCTGGCACGAGTTCGCGATCCAGCGGCTGCAGGACGGGCAATGGCGGGCCGCCACCGGGCCGGCCTCCGGCGGTGAGAGAGTGCTCGCGGCGTCCGTGCCGCTGTTCGCCGCCGCATCGGCCCACTACAAATCGGCGGGCAACCCGTACGCTCCGCGGCTGGTCGCCCTGGACGAGGCGTTCGCGGGCGTCGACGACGACTCGCGCGCCAAATGCCTGGGCCTGCTGGCCACGTTCGACATGGACGTGGTGATGACGAGCGAGCGCGAATGGGGTTGCTACCCGCAGGTCCCGGGGCTTGCGATCTGCCAGCTGTCCCGTCGCGACGGCGTGGACGCGGTGTTGGTCACCCCGTGGCGTTGGGACGGGCGCGAGCGGCGGCGAGCGGAGCGCCCGGTCACCGCGATGCCGGCCCCTGACGTGGCCGTGGCACAGGACGGCCTGTTCGCATGAGTGTCCAGGATGAGCGGTTGGGGCGGCTGCTCGGCGGTGACGAGATCGCCTGGCTGGTCGATCGGGCACGCCGCCGCCTGGAACAGGGCAAGCCGCTGACCGGGACGGTGACGCTCACGGCCGCGACTTCCGCGCAGCGCCGCGCGGCCGAGGTGCTGCTCGGCCGCCGTGCGGGAGCCGGTTCTTCCCTGTCGGTCTCCTTGGACGAGGTGGACCGCATCCTGCGAGCGGGCGGCGTCACCGCAGGCGGGCTGCGCGAGGCCGTCGTACGCCTGCGTGGCCCGATCCGGGACCAGGCCGGCGAGAAGGCCGCGCAGGCGGCGGCCTGGGAACGGGCCTTCGCCAGGCTCGACGCTCTCATCGCCGACCGGCCCGAGCTGTCCGGGTGGCGATCATGGCTGGAGTCCACCGGACTGGTCAGAAGGCTCGCCGCCACAGCCCAAGAAGCACGTATCCTGCTCGACCGGTTGAGCGCCGTGCTGGAGCGACTGCCGTCACCGGGCACGCCCCTCGGCCGGCTCGCCGCCGAGACCTGCGCAGACGCACACGCTCTGGACGAGGGACGCCCGCTGGCCACCCTCGCCCTGTCCGCGGCCCGTGCCCTGTCCGGTCTGCCGCACGCGGGCGAAGGCGGCGCGGACGCCCGCCGCTCGGCCTGGGCCGCGGTCGGCGTGCATCTCGATGACCTGTCCTCCCTCGTCCTCTGCCTGGGGCTGCCAGGTGACGACCACTCCCCTACCGGACGCATGCTCAGCGCCGCCAGGGCTGCGGGCGAGCCGTGCGTGCTGACCCTGCGTCAACTCCGCCGCCACGAAGCACCGCTGCGCGCGGACCTGGTCAGGATCTGCGAGAACCCGGTCGTGGTCGCCGCGGCGGCCGACGAACTCGGAGCCTCCTGCCCACCCCTGGTATGCGGCGGCGGCCGGCCGTCGGCGGCCGTCTGGCGGATGCTGGACCTTCTCGCGGTCGGCGGCGCGGCGTTCGCCTACCACGGGGACTTCGACTGGGGCGGAATCGCCATCGCCGCCGCCGTCCACGAGAGGGTCGGGTTCCTGCCGTGGCGCTTCGATACCGCCTCCTATCAAGCCGTGCCCTCGTCGGCGCCACTGTCAGGGCAGGTGCGCCCGACTCCCTGGGATCCGGAACTGGGCATCGCGATGGAGCGACGGGGCGTACGGGTCGAGGAGGAGCTCGTACTCGCCGAGTTGATCGCCGACCTGATCCCGAAGGAAGGTGGCAGGCACTGAGACCCGGACTTTCTTGTGATCATCGACCCGGTGGTCAGGCAGTCTCAGCCGCCCGGCACGTGTCCCCCGGTCTACGGAACGGGGCAGGTGTCGGACAGTAACCGAACAAGCCCGGCGAAAGCACGGGCTCGAGAAAGAAACAGCGCTGTCATGGACGCCATCAAGCACGCCGCGGCCCTCAAGGAGCGGCTGGTCAACTTCGCCCTCTCACCCCAGTTCACCCGCGAACTCGACGAAGCCTTCGAGCGGAGCCGTCCCGACGACCTCGCCGACAGCGAGGTGACCGCCAGCATGATCGTCGATCATTTCGCCCTGCAGCACCGACTGGCCTCCGGCGACACGGTCATCGACCGCTTCCTGCGCGCCCACCCCGGCCTGAGCCCGCAGGAGCGGGCGATGCTCCTCGGCTGGAGGGACGTGGTCGAAGGAATCTTCGAGGTCCAGGGACAAGAACAGGACGCCTTGGTCCTGTTCAACCTCGTGGACGAGCTCACCTATCGCGCCCGGTCCAACATGGGCAAGTCCGCGTTCCGCCCGATCCAGAGGGGCATGTTCCTCATCTGCCGCCTGGTGCCGCTCGGCGAGGACTGGCTGGTCAGCGCGCACATCAGCCTCTTTCCCGCCGACGCCCGTGACCAGCTCCTCACCCAGGCCGCGGACATCGGCCTGCGCAACCCCAAGCTGGTCTTCCGCAACCCGGACAAGCTCGCCGCCGCCCGCCGGATGCTCGCCGCACAGCGAGAGGTCTTCCTCGACCTGTACGGCACCGAATACATCGTGGTTTCGGGAGACGACGTGGCCCCGCGACACGATGCCTTCATGCGGGCTTGCATGGACCGGGATCAGCCCGGCAACACCTTCCCCCTGCCCGGCTTCACCTATCCCGAGGAGGTGCTGGACGCCGAAACGGTGGCCATCCACTTCGACCCGGAAACAGGAATCAGCTTCTACCTCGAGTTCGGTCTCCTCCAGGAGCTCTTCGCCGACCCGCTCCTGATCAACCGGCGCCGCTACCGCGAAACCCTGACCTCTTACCTGCGGGGCGACGACATCTCCCCCGCGGCCATCCGGCTCCTGACCGACCCCGCCCCGGACAATGCCGGCGTGGTCTTCGGCAAGCTTCTCAAGAAGAAGGGCTTCTCCTGGCCCGAGCACGGGGAGTCACTGCTGCGCCGGTACAAGTCCCGCTACTTCGACGAGCCCCAACTGCCCACCACTGTCCCGGTCAGCGAGACGATGGCCAGGCACCTGCGGAGCGCCTTGCCTGACGAGTCGTCGGAGCGGTGATCTCTGCGCGCAACCGTCAACCGCCGGCAGATCTTCCGGTCATCCTCGGTCGTACGGCAGTGTCAGATTTCGCCGGCGGCCCAGTCTCACGGGAGGAATCTCAACAGCTGTCCGTGCCACCCGAGATGTGAGACACAGGTCGCGTCTTGTACTTGTCCGCCTGCTCTACCTCATCACGCTGCGACTCTTCGGCTGGCTGATGTCATTGGGCCGCAGTCATGCGTCGAAAAACGCGGAAATCATGGTGCTGCGTCACGAAGTGGCGGTACTACGACGCCAGATCGGACGCCCCAAGCCGGACTGGGCCGACCGAGCCGTTCTCGCGGCACTGGCCCAATCGTGCCTGTTCGTCTTGATCGGGTGAGTCGTTGGGCGCACGCCTGGTGACGGTGGTGTCCATGGAAGGTCGGATCGAACGCAACAAAGTGCTCGGAGGAGTGATCAACGAGTACCGCCGAGTCGCACGGCTACGTCGGAGAAACCCCAGCTCAACCCACGCACGCGAGTTTTGACGCCCTACACCCTTCTCGCCGCGCTCCTGACCGCGCTGCCCCGCGAGGCCCTACACCGGCTGAGGCTCCTCGTCCGCCCGGACCCCGTCGTGCGCTGGCACCGCGATCTGATACGACAGCACCATGCCCGTACCTGCCGGCCGAAGAGGTCTGGCCGCCCGCGCACGGTCCGCTCCATCCGCACTCTCTCGTCCTGCGTCTGGTTCGGGAGAACCCCGGCTGGGGCTCCCCGCGGGTCCACGGTGAGCTCCACCACCCTCGGTATCGAAATGGCACCGTCCAACGTTTGAGAGATCCTCAAACAGGCCGATCTTGATCCAGCGCCCGAGCAGGCTTCCACCGCGCACCCGAACGCAAACCGGGTCACCCAAGCGATCAGGAACCTGATGGATCTGGACGATGTCGGCTGCCGGGCGCGTTTCTGCTCCGAGACAGGGAGGGGAAGTTCCCGGCCCTCATGGACGACGTCCTCGCCGCGGCCGGCATCAAGACGGTGCTCACCGGCATTCGGATGCCGCGGATGAACTCGATCACGGAGCGGTGAGTGCAGTCGTGCCGCCGCGAGCTTCTCGACCGCTGCCTCGTATGGAGCGAACGCCACCTTCGGCACGCCCTGCGCGGGTACAAACACTTCTACAACCAGCACCGAGCGCATTAAACCCTGAACCAACAGCCCCACTGCGCACCGTCCCCGATCCGATCACGGATCCAGAGCGAATCATCGACCTGAATGTACGCCGACGAGACCGGCTCGGCGGCGTCCTCCATGAGTCCGCCGTGATCACCATGGCCTCGCTCCCCGAAGCCTTCAGCCGGCGCCTCGCCCTGCCCGACCTGCCGGAAGCCCGGACGCTCATGCGGTCCACGTACCTGAGCGCCGCCCTCCGTACGCCGCCCGACCGGCAAGGCCGCGCGCCCTGGTACGGCTGCTCACCCCGCCTCCGACGAGGACGACCGTGCGGTCCGATCTGCCGACAGTTTCTTCACCGAGGTCCTCGACCAGACGGGCGACGGCTGCCTGCGCTGGCCCGATCTGGCCGCCATGGCCAGGGAGATCGCCACGCGGCTCAACCTGGGCGCGCAGGACGAGGAGCAGCTGTTTCAGGCGTACGCCACCTGGTGGCGCGAGCTACAGACCGCTCTCGACAGCGGCGGCGGCAGCTACTCACGCGGCGCCTTCGTCAGGGACTTCGTCTCCTTCATGTCCGGGCAGCAGCATTCGAATGCCTGCTTCTTGCCTGCGGCAGATTCAACAAGACGTCCGTTTGACTTTGCCGCCAACCCGACGATGACGGGCGAGCGCGATATACCGCACACTCGCCCCGTCCGCGTTACCCCGCTGGGTGAACCGCAAATACATGACTACACAGAATCACAAGAGCACAGCCCACCGTAGTAGTTCTTGGCGGGCCGGGTGACCGCGTTTTCGGCTCGGAGCGCTTGATCGCATCCTCGACAAGGGCTCTACCAGCGGAATCATCCCACTGGATGATTCCGTGTACCCACGAGCCGCGGAACGCGAGACATGAGACCCCGAACTTTCCACCTCTGTACATGGGCCCGGACATCCTCGCCAAAGCAAGAATTCTCTCCAGCCGCCGTTTTCCTGGCATCGACTTGACACTTAAAAGTGTGTATGAATACGTTCATCCATCACCGAGCCCGCGAACCCGTACGACATCCGGCGTTCATCCACGCGTCCTGGTCTACCGTTCCCGCCAGAAAGAGAGGCTTGCGTGACCTCCTCGCCAGGGCTTTCCTCGAGTGACGTGACGCTCTCCGACCCCAAGCGGGCACTGGTCGAGCAACGTCTGCGCCGCCGATCCGGCGCCAGGCCCGCCGGCATCCCGCGCCGCGCCCCCGACGCCGAAGTGCCTCTCTCGTTCGCGCAAGAGGGCCTGTGGTTCATGGAGCAGTTCGCTCCGGGTACCGCCGCGTACACCATCCCCCTCGTGCTGCGCCTGCGCGGCCGACTCGATGTCGACCGGCTGCAGCACGCCCTCGACACGGTCGTGGCCAGGCACGAGATCCTGCGCACACGCTTTCCCACCGACGCCGGCGGACGGCCGCTGGTCGAGGTGACCGCTCCCGACCGCACCGAGCTGCGCAGGCGGAGCGCGGCGGACGAGGCCGGCGTCCGTGACCTGGTGAGCGCGGAGCAGGCCAGACCCTTCTCCATCGCCACCGAGCCGCCACTGCGGGCCCTGCTCGTGCGGCTGGCCGACGACGACCACGTACTGCTGGTGACGGTGCACCACATCGCCTGTGACGGCTGGTCGCTGGAGATTCTGGCCGGGGAGCTGCGCGCGCTCTACGCGGGAGAGCACCTGCCCGAGCCCGCCGTGCAGTACGGCGACTTCGCCCTGTGGCAGCGCACCCGCCCCGCCGATGAGGCGGATCTGGCCTACTGGCGCGAGCGGCTGGCCGGAGTGCCGCCCATCGACCTGCCCCTGGACGGGCGACGCGGAGCCGCGCCCACCTTCGAGGGCGATTCCCGCGCCTTCGAACTCGGCCCCGACCTGCTGGCCGCGGCCAAGAACCTGGCGAAGGCGCACGACGCGACGCTCTACATGGTCGCCCTGGCGGTCTACCAGGTGCTCCTGGGCCGCTACAGCGGGCAGGACGACTTCGCCGTCGGCACGCCGGTGAGCGGGCGCCCCCGCAGCGAGCTGGAGCAGCTCATCGGCACGTTCGTCAACATGCTGCCCATGCGCGCCGACCTGGCGGGCGATCCTACCTTCGCCGAGCTGCTCGCCCGGGTGCGGCGGACCACGCTGGCCGCCTTCGAACACCAGCGGCTGCCGTTCGAGCAGCTCACCGGGGAACTCGCAGCGACACGCGACACCTCGCGCACCCCGGTCTTCCAGGTCGCGCTGACCTTGCAGAGCTACGCCGAGGACACCGCCGCCTGGTCCGGCCTGGACGTCGAGCCGTTCCCCATGGCGGCCACGGCCGCCCCCTTCGAGCTGGAGCTCTTCCTCACGGAACGGCGGGGCGGGCTCGACGGCGTGTTCGTCTTCAACCGCGACGTGCTGGCCGGGGCGACCGTCGACGACCTGGGGGTCCATTTCGCGACCCTGCTGCGCGCCGCCGTCGAAGCTCCCGACCTGCGCGTGTCGGACCTGGAGATGCTGACCGCCGACGAACGCGACCGCATTCTGGCACGCGCGCACGGGCCGCGGCTGCCGTACCCGGCGGACAAGACGCTGGGCGAGCTGTTCCAGGCCCAGGCAACCCGCACCCCGGAGGCCGTCGCCCTGGAGTTCGGCGACCACCGGCTCACCTACGCGGAGCTGGAGCAGCGGGCCAACCGGCTGGCGCACCGCCTGCGCGAACGCGGTGCGGGGCCGGGCACCCGGGTCGCGATCTGCGCCGAGCGCTCCATCGAGCTGGTGGTGAGCCTGCTGGCCGTGGTCAAGTCCGGAGCCGCCTACGTGCCGCTCGACCCCGAATACCCGCGAGACCGGCTCGACTTCATGCTCCGCGACGCCCAGGCCGTCGTGCTGCTGGCCCAGCATGCGGTACGCGAGCGGCTCCCCGAGACCGGGATCGCAACCGTAGCTCCAGAGGAACCGTCCGGGCCGTCCGTGGCGGAGCCGGTCGATCCGCCGCATCATGCGCCCCCCGTCACGGCGGGCCCCGCTCACCCGGCTTACATGATCTACACCTCCGGCTCGACCGGCCGCCCCAAGGGAGCGCCCAACACCCACGTGGCCATCGGCAACCGGCTCGACTGGATGCAGCGCAGATTCGGCCTGACCGGCGCCGACGCGGTGATGCAGAAGACCCCCGCCGGGTTCGACGTGTCGGTCTGGGAATTCTTCTGGCCGCTCATCACCGGTGCCCGGCTGGTGCTGGCCGCGCCCGACGGCCACCGCGACACCGCCTACTTACGCGACCTCATCATCGGCAGCAGCGTGACCACCATGCACTTCGTGCCGTCCATGCTGGCCCCCTTCCTGGAAGAAGACGGCGTCGAGGCGTGCACATCGCTGCGCCGGGTGATCTGCAGCGGGGAGGAGCTGCCGCCCGCCGTGGCCGCCCGCTTCTTCGAGCGGCTGCCGCATGCCGAGCTGCACAACCTGTACGGACCGACCGAGGCGGCCGTGGACGTGACGGCATGGCGGTGCGCCCCGGGCGAGAGCCGCGTGCCGATCGGGCACCCGTTGCAGAACACCAGCATCCACATCCTCGACTCGCGGCTGCGCCCGGTGCCTTTCGACGTGCCGGGCGAGTTGCACATCGGCGGGGTTCAGCTCTCCCCGGGCTACCACGCCAGGCCCGCGCTGACCGCCGAGCGTTTCGTGCCCGACCCCTACAGCCACTCGGGCTCGCGTCTCTACCGCACCGGCGACCTGGCCAGGCTGCGCCGTGACGGCGCCGTGGAGTTCCTCGGCCGCATCGACAACCAGGTCAAGATCCGCGGCCAGCGGGTCGAACTGGGCGAGATCGAAGCCGTGCTCCGCGAACAGCCCGGCGTGCGCGTGGCGCTGGTGGTGGCCGGCGGCGACGGACTCGCGGCCTACGTCGTCACCGACGTTCCCGACGCTGACCTGCGCGCGGCGCTCAAAGCGCTCCTGCCCGACCACATGGTGCCCACCGCGTACGTCTTCCTGCCGGCGCTGCCGCTCAGCCCCAATGGCAAGGTGGACCGCGCCGCGCTGCCCTCGCCGCCGCGTCCCGGCGCCGGGGGCGGGCAGGGAGCGGCGCCGAGCAGCCCGGCCGAGATCGCCATCGCCGAGATCTGGAGCGAATTGCTCGGTGTGTCCGACATCCGCCTGGACGACGACTTCTTCGAACTCGGCGGACACTCGCTGATGGCCATCCAGGCCGTGGCCAGGCTGCGGCACGTGCAGGCGGCCGCCGAGCGACGCTCCGTCGGCGTCATGGACCTGTTCAATCACTCCACCGTGCGGATGCTGGCGGCGCTCATCGAAGGGCCCGCCCCGTCAGACGACCGGCCGCGCCAACTGCTGCACCGGCTGACGCGCTCGTCCTCCGCTCCCACGCTCACCCTGATCTGCTTCCCGTACGGCGGTGGCAGCGCCCTGGTCTACCAGCCTCTGGCCGACGCGCTGCCCGACGAGGTCGCGTTGTACTCCATGGCCTTCCCCGGTCATGATCCCGGCCGTCCCGACGAGCCGGTCATGCCGCTCGAAGACGTCATCGCCCAGTGCGTCACGGAAATCCTCGACGGCATACCCGGGCCGATCGTCCTGTACGGCCACTGCGGCATCGGCGGCGCCGTCACCGCCGACATCGCCAGGCGCCTGGAGGCACGAGGCCGCGAGCCGGAAGCGGTCTACCTCGGGGCGATCTTCCCGTTCGCCCGCCCCGTCGGCCGCATCGCCGGGCCCCTGGGCAGGTTGCTGCGAACCGACCGGCTACGCGGCGACCGCGTCTACGAGAACCGGATGAAGTCGATGGGCAACGACATCTCCGGCCTGGACGAGGAGCAGGTCGGGTTCATGGTCCGCAACCAGCGACGCGACACGCTGATCGCGGAGGAGAGCTTCACACGCATGCTGGCCGAACGGAGCGAGCCACTGCGCGCCCCCGTCATCTCGGTGGTCGGCGAGCAGGACCCGGCCACCGACTACTACCGCGAGCGCTACAAGGAGTGGCACTTCCTGTCGCCGAGCAACGCGCTGGTCGTCCTGGACGAGGCGGGCCACTACTACCTGAAGTACCGCGCCGACGACCTGGCCCAGATCCTGACGAACACGCACATCGCCATGGAGTACGGGGCGGCCGAGGCGTTGAGCCGTTCCGCACGGGGCCCGGCGGCGGGATGGTGGATCGAGGAGACCACGTCCCACACCGACGAGCACCCTCCGAAGAGGCACGATCACCCACCGGCGCAGCGCGACCCATCCTCGAAGCGGCGGGGGAAGGAGCCACCACCGCCCAGTCTGCGGCGCTTCCTGAGCGTCTCCGCCGCCCAGCTCGCTTCCATGATCGGCACTGCGGTCACCGACTTCGCCATCCCGATCTGGGTCTACACCACCACGGGCTCTCTGCTGAGCTTCACCCTGCTGATCGCCCTGGGGATCATGCCGGGAGTTCTGGTCGCGCCGCTGATCGGCGCGATCGTCGACCGGTCGGGCAAGCGGGCGGTGATGACGCTCGGCAACAGCCTCGCCGGCGGGGTACAACTGCTGTTCGGGCTGCTGTTGTGGACCGGCAACCTGGCCTCCTGGCATCTCTACCCGCTCACCGCGGCGCTGTCGGTCACCCTGGTCATCCAGCGGATCGCCTACATCTCGGCACTGCCTCAGCTGGTGCCCAAGCGCTACTTGGGTCACGCGGCGGGCGTGGTGCAGACGCTGGTCGGCACCTCCCAGTTCGCCGCGCCGCTGCTGGCCGTCGCCCTGCTGGCCGGGATCGGCCTGGACGGCATCCTGATGATCGACGTGGCCAGTTTCGCCGTCGTGCTCGTCGCGCTGGCGCTGATCCGCTTCCCCGCGACCCTGGGCCTGGAGCGGCGCGAGCCGATGGCGACCGAGATCGCGGCCGGGTTCCGGATGTCGCTGGGCAACCGGCACCTGCGGGCCGCGCTGCTCTACTTCGCGGTACTGAACATCATGCTGGCCGCGGTGCTGATGTCCATCTCGCCGCTGGTGCTGTCGTTCTCCGACCTGGAGACGGCCGGGCTCATCTCCTTCGTCGGCGGCCTGGGCGCCACGCTCGGCGGCATGCTCGTCGCACTGTGGGGAGGCCCCCGGCACCGGCGGATGCGGGCGGTCATGCTGAGCACGCTGCTGCTGAGCCTGTTCGCCGTCATCACGGGGCTGTACGCCTCGCCACTGGTGGTGGGCTTGGGCGCGTTCGGCCTGTGGGGCAGCCTCTCTGTCGTCAACGGCGTCTTCATGACGATCATTCACGTGAAGGTGCCGCAACGTTTCCACGGCCGGGTCACGGCGTTCAACCAGATGGTCTCCTGGTCGACGCTGCCGGTCGGCATGGCCGTCGTCGCACCGCTCGGAGAACTGTTGCTGGAGCCGCTCCTGGCACCAGGTGGGACGCTGGCCTCCACCGTCGGCGCGGTGATCGGCGTGGGCGAGGGACGCGGCCTCGCTTTCATGTACATCCTGCTGGGCCTCGGCATCGCCGTCCACGTGCTGGTCTCGATGCGGATCCCGGTGCTGGCCCAGTTCGACGACCAGGTGCCTGAGGCGGAACCCGACGACCTCGTGGGCGCGCAGGCGTTGCAGGCGCGCGCCGGCAACACGGTCAGCCTGGCGTGGAGCGCGCCCGCCTTCGCCAAGGCGCTGACCATGCCGTTGAGCGCCGCCAAAGCGAGCGAGCTGCTGGGCGAGCCCGTCGACGGCGTGCTGCTGCGCACCGGCGGCGAGATCAGCGCCGTCTACGAGGTCAGCAGCGGCGGACGTGAGCTGATCTTCAAGCTGTACCCGAGGGTGTTCACCGAACGCATGCGCAAGGAGCAGCACGTCTACGAGCTGCTGAGCGGCAGTGGCGCCCCGGTGCCCGCCGTGGTGCGCGCCGACGACTCCAAGCGCGACCTGCCCCAGGCATACCTGATCATGACCAAGGTTCCCGGCCGGCCGCTCTCGCAGGTCTCCGCCGACCTGGACGAGGAGACGATCGAGCGGCTCTACCACGACATGGGACGGGTACTGCGCGCGATCCACAGCGTCGAACTGCCCATGTTCGGCCCCTTGGACGGGCCGCGTGAGCCGACGAATCTCGCCTACGTCGGCGGCCAGTTCGAACTGAAGATCGCCCAGTTCGCCGAGTTCGGCGGCGACCCGGAACTGCACACGGCGCTGACCGAACGCTTCCACGCCGATCGCCACCTGCTGGCCGGCTGCGAGACTCCCGTCCTGCTGCACCACGACTACCACGAACGCAACGTCATGGTCGCCGAGCAGGCCGGACGGTGGCGGCTGACCGGTGTCATCGACGTCGAGAACGCGCTCGGCGGCGATCCGCTGATGGACCTGGCGCGCACCGATTACTTCGCCGTCCGCGACGACTCCCTGCGCCGCCGGGCGCTGCTGGCGGGATACGGCGCACCGCCCCAGGACTGGGCGCGGCGCCTGGCCTTCTACCGGCTCTACCACGCCCTGGACCAGTGGCACTGGCTGGCCACGATCGGCGAGGTCAGCGCGCTTGACCCGATCACACGGGAGATACGCCGACACCTGACGGAGACGCCATGACAGAGGACGAGTTTCCCGCCTCGCACGCGCAGGAACGCATCTGGTTCCTCACTGAGTTGCTGCCCGACCTGCCGCTTTACAACATCGGCGCCATCTCCCACCTGAAGCGGCTGGACGTCGCCGGGCCCAAGCCGGTGGAGGAGGCGCTCAGGCTGGTGGTCCAGCGGCACGAGCCGCTGCGCACCCGCTTCGAACTGCGCGACGGCAAGGTCGTGCAGCTCATCGCACCCGAGGTGCCGGTGCATCTGACCCACACCGATCTGTCCGGGCTCGACGGATCCGCCCAGGAGGCGGAACTGGCCGCTCTTGCCGCGGCCGACGCGGCCCGGCCGTTCACTCTCGACCGCGCGCCGCTGTGGCGGGTCAGGCTGGTGGAGCTGGGCGGCGGCCAGTGGCGGCTCGTGCTCGTCGTCCACCACACGATCTTCGACGCGTGGTCGGCGGAGGTCATGGCCGAGGATCTGGTCGAAGCGCACGCCGCGGTGCGTGCCGGCCGCTCGCCCCGCTTCGCCGAGCTGCCCATCCAGTACGCCGACTACGCCGCCTGGCAACGCACCCGGCTCGACGCCGGAGAACTCGACGAGGGCCTGGCTTACTGGTCCGACCGGCTGGCCGGGTCCGTGCCGCTGGAACTGCCCACCGACCGGCCCCGCCCGGCCGAACTCAGCTACGCGGGAACCAACCACGCCTTCACCGTGCCCGCCGAGCTGGCGGAACGAGTGGGCGCCTTGGCCAAGGCCGCCGGCGCGACCTCGTTCATGGTGCTGCTCACCGCCTTCGCCGCGCTGCTGGCTCGCTGGAGCGGCCAGAGCGACGTGGTGATCGGCTCGCCGGTCGCCGGGCGGGATCTGCCCGAGCTCAGCCCGCTCGTCGGCATGTTCGTCAACGTTCTGCCGCTGCGTGCCGACCTCGGCGGCGATCCGTCCTTCGCCGAGGCCCTCGACCGGATGCGGGCCACCACCATAGAGGCGCTCGACCACCAGGACGTGCCCTTCGCCCTCATCGTGGAGAAGCTGCGCCCACCGCGCGACCCCGCACGTACGCCGCTGTACCAGGTCGCCATCAACCAGGTGCCGTACGACGTCCGCGGCCTGTTCGGCACCAGGACCGCCAAGACCGATCTGACGCTGGAGGTGCAGAACCCGGAAGGCGAGATGAGCGCCTGGCTCGAGTACAACACTGACCTGTTCGACAGAGACACCGTGGTCAGGCTCACCGAGGGGTATCTCTCGCTGCTCGACGCGGTCCGCGCCGAGCCCGCGCTACCGCTGTCGCGCCTGCCGCTGATGTCCGGGGCGCGCCGCCAACACGTGCTGGCATCCTGGCACGGCCCGCGCAGATCGTACCCTCAGCAGCCCATGCACGAGCTGATCGCGGCCCGCGCGGCGGCCGAGCCCGACGCGCCCGCCGTGACCGTCCCGCACGAGAAGAGCACGCTGACCTACGGCGAACTCGACCGGCGATCGTCCGCCCTGGCGTCCGCGCTGATCGAGCGTGGCGTCGGCGCGGAGTCACCGGTGGCCGTATGCCTGCCACCGTGCGGCGAGCTGCTGATCGCACTGCTCGCGGTGCTGAAGTCAGGCGGCTGTTACGTGCCGCTCGATCCGCGTTATCCGGCGGCCCGGCTGCGTTTCATGCTGGAGGACTCCGGGTGCGCTCTGGCGCTGACCACGGCTGAGCTGGCCGAACGGCTGCCCGGGGTGGCGACCTTCGTGGCCGCGGAATTCCCCTCGGTCCCGCCGGGCGATCTCGTACTCCCGCACGTGTCTCCCGACAGCCTCGCCTACGTCATCTACACCTCCGGCTCCACGGGTGTCCCCAAGGGGGTCATGGTGCCGCACCGAGGCGTGGTCAACCTGGTCGAGAGCCTCGCCTTCGACGCCACCGAGCGTATGCTGCTGCTCACCCCTCTCTCCTTCGACATCGCTGCTCTCGAAATCTTCGGGCCGCTGCTGGCCGGGGGCGTGACGGTGGTGGCACCGCCGCCGGAAAGCGGCCCGCTGCGGGCTGAAACGGAGGTGACCACCGTCCAGGCACCGCCGTCGGTTCTGGCAGAGCTGATCGACCGGCTGCCCCCTGGGCTGCCCCGCGTGTTCAGCGGAGGTGAGCCGCTCACGGCCGGGCTGGCGGGCCCGCTGCAGGAGGCGGCCGGGCAGGTGCACAACATGTACGGCCCCACCGAGACCACCATCTGGTCCCTCACCCATCGCCTCCAGCCGCAGGACCGGACCATCTCGATCGGCAGTCCGGTGGCCAACACCATCGCATACGTCCTGGATGAGGCCATGGAGCCGGTGCCGATCGGCGTGACGGGCGAGCTCTGCCTGGGCGGCGACGGACTGGCACGCGGCTACCACCGCCGGGCGGCGCTCACCGCGTCGTCTTTCGTCCCCGACCCGTACGGCAAGGGCGGCCGGCTCTACCGCACCGGCGATCTGGTGAGGCGCGGCGCGGACGGCCTGCTGGAGTTCGTCGGACGGGTGGACGATCAGGTGAAGGTACGGGGTGTCCGGATCGAACTCGGCGAGGTGGAGTCGGTACTGACGGCCCATCCCGGTGTCCGGCACGCCGCAGCGGCGGTCCGTGCCGACGCTTCGGGCGGGCCGGCTCTGGTGGCCTATGTGGACGGGCACGTCCCGGTGGCGGAGTTGCGCACCTTCCTGGAGGAGCGGCTGCCGCCCACGATGGTCCCCAGCTTCTACGTCGGCGTCGACTCCTTCCCCCGACTGCCCAACGGCAAGCTCGACCGCGCCGCGCTGCCGGCACCGCCCCGAGCGCAGGCCCCCGCCGCCGGCTCCGCCCCGGTGACCGCCGCGGAGGAACTGGTACACGAGATCTGGGGCGAAGTGCTCGGTCACGACGGGTTCGGTGTGGACGAGGACTTCTTCGACCTGGGCGGACATTCCATGCTCGGCGCCCGCGTGATCGCCCGGATCTGCTCCGAGCTGGACCTCGAGTTGCCGCTCAACACGCTCTTCCAGACCAGGACGGTGCGCCGCCTGGCCGCCGCCGTGGAAGCGCGCCTGATCGCCGAGATCGACCAGTTGTCCGACGAGGAGGCCGCCGCGTTGATGGAGGACTGATCGGAACTGGTGAAGATGGCCGCCGGGCGGAGGGCGGTTCGGCCGGAGGGCGGAGATGAGGGCGCGGACGGCTCCGCGTTCCAGCCGAGGTGGTCATGTTTCCGGGCCAGGCAAGGTCAAACCGTACCTGCAACATGCGGAATGCCTTATGACGATCAAGCTGATCATCGCTGATGACCATGCCATGATCAGAGCGGGTCTCCGGCTGGTCACGGAGAGCGCGGACGGGATCGACGTGGTCGGCGAGGCGGCCGATGGGAACGAGGCCGTCGCGCTCGCCCTGTACCGCTTCCAAGTCCTCGCAGGGCACTGGACCGGCAGGCCGACCAGGCGCACCACCGCCCGCGCGGCGCTGAGGCCAGGGGCCAGGGGCCAGGGCCACGGCAAGAGCCTCCCGCAACGTGACCAGCAGATATCCGCACAACGTCAAGGTGTAATACCGTAGCTCGCACGATCGGTCTTCGTGACCTTCTTCAGCGTTCAGCACCTGTGAGGTGCCAAAACCTCGCCCGTGGCATCTGATCTGGCCTTCTATCCTCGGCACTCGTGTTTCTACGCCTGCTGTATCTGCCGATGGTCTGGTTGTTCGGCTGGTTGACGCTTCTCACACGGGGCGACACCTCCAAGGACGTAGAGATCTTGGTGCTGCGTCATGAGGTCGCCGTCCTGCGTCGTCAGGTCTCCCGACCACGACCAGACTGGGCCGACCGAGCGCTGCTGGCCGCGCTGGCGCGACTGTTGCCCACGCGGCTTCGCCTCCATCGGATCGTGACGCCGGGCACATTGCTGGCCTGGCACCACCAGCTGGTCAGTCAACGCTGGACCCTGTCCCGCTCGAAAACCCGGTTTCGCGGCGTGAGCTGGGTTTCGCTGCGTGATCAGAGCGGCGGCTGCGACCATCGCGAGGTGCTGTTGTCGCTTGGCTACCAGTTGGTGAGGGGCTTGTTCGGCCTGCTGACAGTGCTGGTCCGCTCTGATCTGTCCAAAGACGTTGAGCTGCTGGTGCTCCGTCACGAGAACCAGGTGCTCCGCCGTCAGCTCGGTGGCCGGCCTCGGTGGGGTCACGCCGACCGGCTCTGGCTTGCGGCATTGTCGCGGCTGATCCACCGCCGCCGGTGGGCGGAAGTATTCCCGGTCACCCCGGCGACAATCCTGCGCTGGCACCGCCACCTGGTAGCGCGTAAATGGACCTTCACCGACAGGCGGCGCCCAGGACGGCCCCGCACCCGCAGGCCGGCCAAGGCACTGATTATTCGGATGGCGCGGGAGAACCCGACCTGGGGGCATAGGAGAATCCAAGGCGAGCTGGCCCGCCTGGGCCACAACATCGCGGCCTCCACCGTGTGGGAGATCCTGCACGCCGCCGGTATCGATCCGGCGCCCGGCCGGGCCGGCCCGAGCTGGCGGCAGTTCCTGGCTGCTCAAGCCCACGCGATCATCGCTTGTGACTTCCTCGTAGTGGAGACCGTGCTGCTCAAACGGCTGTATGTGCTGGTCTTTATCGAGCACGGCACCCGGCGACTGCACCTGGCCGCAGTGACCGCGCACCCGACCGGAGCATGGACGGCGCAGCAAGCCCGCAACCTGGTCATGGATCTGGGTGACCGCATCGCCGGGCTGCGGTTCCTGATCCAGGATCGCGATCTTGGCCCGACTGTGGACGTCGTGTCCCGCTCGCTCACGTTTTCGCCATCCCGGTCCGCGCCATGCGCCTCGGCCGCTGCCGCGAGCACGTCCCGGTTGCCGGGGAACTTGTGTGCGGTGCGATGGGCATGAGCGGCGGCCCTGACGACGGTGTCCACCATGCCCCGGGCGCCGAGCCGGATGTCGAGTGCGACGATGTGCGCGCTGGAGGCAGGCACCTCTGTGGCCACCTCGTGGGCCGTGGCGGCGCCATGGCGTTCTCGCCCGGCCGACCGGTATGGGAGGTGACGCTGGCGAGCGTCGCCGCCAGGCGGTACGTGGACACGGCCCGGCAGCTGCTCCACGTCCTCCTCGATGCGCGCCGGGCTTGTGCTGGCGAACAGCTCCTGCTCGGGGATGTTGAGCACGAGGGCGTACAGAGTGCGGTAGCGCTCGTCCGGCAGGTGCTCTCCGCGCTCCCACCCCCGGACCTGGCGGCGCAGGCTCGCCGGATGCGACACCGGGACCCGGTCCCCGGCGGCGACCCGCAGCTCCCGCGCCATGCGGGCCAGGCTCCACCTCCTGTCTGGCCTAAGCCGCTCGGCACGCAACCGTGCCGCCCAACGGGGTACAGGTTCCTCGCTCATCGCCATCACTCCAGGCCAGACTGGGGATATCCGCCTGTGGGACAGTCTGCCCCCTGCCGGTGACTCTGGGCATGCGGTTGAGTTGCGGCATGCCTTCCCTCCAGGGGCCCCATCTGACCGCCACGCTGGCCGACGCCCGGCTCGCCGGTGACCTGTGCGACGTCCTGGCGGAGGAGTACAACATCGCCGCCTCCACGCAAGACCACACGCTGGTCGTGGTGTTCCCCGGCATCACCGCCCGGTGTGAGGGCGGTCTGATCTGGTGGACCTACGCGCCTGGTCCTGCTGTACGCAGCGCGGTGCACTGTCCTCCAGCGGCCATGTCCCCCGAGCCTGTCCGGCACGTGATGACGGAGGGGTAGTCCCGCGCCGGACTCCGGAGTCCACACCCAGGTCTCCACTGCTCGGGGGCATGGTCCCCACCAGACAGCCCCGCCCCTGTGAATTCCCTGGGGCGGGGCTGTCGCATGCCTGCGGCGGTGTACTGGCCCACCCACCACGAAAACGTGCACTTCTATGGCACCCACTCCGTGGACATCGACGGGGAACTCGCCCAGCTCGACGCCGACGGGTACCGGCCCCTACACCCCAACCGCGTACCCACCCTCGACTGAACTCAGAACCCGCCCGTCCTGTGGCAGCCCTGCGAGGGCGTCATGGTTTCAAGGGCGGGATCGTCTCGATGATCTCTTCGACGGCTTTGGCGCGCAGCTGCGAGCCGGACAGACCAGGATGTCTCCGGCCTACGGACTCCTCCCACACCTTGGCCAGCCCCGAGCGGACCTCCAGCCAGACCAGGGCCATCCCGACCATCTTGGGCCGGAAGTCATCGGGCTCGATCCCCGCAGGGTTCACCTTCAGGACGGCCTTGTCGAACGCCCATATCGCCTCTTGGGGCTTCCTCTCCATGGCGCGGATCACCGCCAAGTGCAGCAGCGCCCGCCAGTGCCCGTAGATGCAGGCCTGTTCGATCTCCATGTCCGCGAGGGCCTCCGAACCAGGAGTGGCAAGGCGCCTCTCAGCCTCCTGGTAGTGCTTCTCCCCGTTTGCGGCGTTGGTGAGGCAGACCTCCAGGAGGCGGCGTGCCGCCTGGACCCGCACTTCCCACCGCCGTCGCTTCACGGCCGGGTCGGCTTCGTAGTCGACCGGCTTGGCTTCGGAGTCACCGGACACCAGCATGGTCACCAGCAGCACAACCCCGAGGAGCACCAACCAAACAAACGCGTCGTTCAAATCCTCGCCCACCCTCATCCACGGTAGAGGCAGGTCCATTCCGTGTGAACCTCCCCGAATCTCGTAGAGGCAATGGTGTGCCCTGGGTTCGATGGAGTCGCGTTTCTGGATTGTCATGCCACGATGGACGCGTTCTCGAACTGTATCGGGGTGAGCATGCCCAGGCTGCTGTGCCGTCGTTGCCGATTGTGCCAGATCTCCAGGTACTCGAAGATCGCGTTCGCGAGTTCGATCCGGGTGTTCCATCGCTGACGGTCGAGGAGCTCGACCTGCATCCGCGACCAGAACGACTCCATCATGGCGTTGTCGAAGCAGTCCCCGACGCTGCCCATCGAGGGCAGCAGGCCGGAGTCCTTGGCCCGCTGGGTGAAGGCCCAGGAGCCGAACTGGACGCCCTGGTCGGAGTGGATGATCGTGTCCCGCTCGAAATATGGTTTCGTACTGTGAGCAGGGGTTTTGCTGCGCGGTCTGGGCAGCGGCTTCGACCATCACGAGGTGTTGTTGTCGCTTGTCTACCGGTTGTTGAGGGGCTTGTTCGGCCTGCTGGTGATCCTGATCCGTGCCGATCGGTCCAAGGACGTTGAGCTGCTGGTGCTCCGTCACGAGAACCAAGTGCTACGCCGTCAACTCGGTGGCCGGCCGCGGTGGGATCACGCCGACCGGCTCTGGCTGCGGCATTGTCGAGTCTGATCCCCCGCCGCCGGTGGGCGGAAGTCTTCCCGGTCACCCCGGAGACGATCCTGCGTTGGCATCGTCACCTCGTGGCGCGTAAGTGGACCTTCACTGACAGGCGGCGCCCGGGGCGGCCCGGAACCCGCCGGCCGGTCAAGGCACTGATTGTGCGGATGGCGCGGGAGAACCCGACCTGGGGGCACCGGAGAATTCAAGGTGAGTTGGCGCGCCTTGGGTGCACGATTGCGGCCTCCACGGTGTGGGAGATTCTCCACGGGGCTGGTATCGATCCGGCGCCTCGCCGGTCCGGGCCGACCTGGCGACAGTTCCTGGCCGCTCACGCCCACGCGATCACCGCGTGTGACTTCCTGGTGGTCGAGACGGTGCTGCTCAAACGACTGTATGTACTGATCTTCATCGAGCACGGCACCCGACGACTGCACCTGGCCGGAGTAACCGCCCACCCGACCGGAGCATGGACCGTGCAGCAGGCCCGCAACCTGGCAATGGACGTGAGTGACCGCATCGCCGGGCTGCGATTCCTGATCCACGACCGGGATCCGCTCTTCACCTCCACCTTCAGGCAGGTCTTCGAAGCCGAAGGACTGCAGATCATCACAACGCTGTCGCGGACGCCGAGGATGAACGCCATCTGCGAGCGCGTCATCGGCACCCTGCGCCGTGAACTCCTGGACCGGATCCTGATCCTCAACGAACGCCACCTGGCCCTCGTGCTCCAGGAGTACCTGATCCACTACAACCGGCACCGGCCGCACCAATCCCGGCAGCAACGCCCCCCGGACCTCACAACGCCGCGCGCCCATGACGTGACCGACCTCAACGATCAGCGAACCGTCCATCGAAGACCCGTCGTTGCCGGCATGATCAGCGAATACCACCACGCCGCTTAACCGCAGCTCAGGACACGTAACTCAATATTCGAGCGGCACAGTCTCGCCAGTCGAGAACGCCACGGCCCTGGGCAAAGCCATGACCGACTTTACGAATTCAACCTTTGTAGCGTCCGCATGGTCGCGTCTTGCTCGGTGGGCCAGTCCGTCGAACATGAATAAGGAGCCGACGAGCACAGGGTTACACCTGTGCTCGTCGGCCTCTGAGGCGGGGGCTGTTCGAGGCGAAGAGATTACTTGCAGGCCCTGCAAGTTCTTTTAGGCGTTCTCGACGCAACCTTGATCCCGCCTCAAGCCAAATGGCCGCGGCACTTCACTCCAATTGGAGAATATCATGTCAGCGCCATTCAGGCGATATCGCTCATGCGTGGTACACAATGCGATACAGGGAATTCCTGCTGCCCGCGCAGCCGCAATGCCATGCGGCGCGTCTTCGATGACGAGACAAGTAGCCGGCTCAAATCCCAGCTTGGCCGCCGCGTACAAGAAAATGTCCGGCGCGGGTTTGGTGACACCGTTCACATCTGCCGATGTGAATATCGGGCCGGGGAAACCCGCCCGCAGGTCTGTTGCGGACAGTGCTATATCGAGCAGGCCGGGGTCCATGGATGTCGCTGCGCATATGTCGACCACGACGGCAGCTTGGCGGACGAAATCCAGGGCCCCCGGAACGTATTTCACTCCTTGACCCAGAAGCTCGGCCATGATCTCCCAGCGCTCAAGCATGAGAGACGACGGGTCATCAGGCAGCCGGTAATGAGCAATCAGCGCGGCAATGGCCTGCTGTGCACCGAGCCCCGTGAGCTGGTGCTTGAGTGCGGCACGGTTGTAGTCGTGGCCCCGGCGCGAAAGCAGTATTCTCTGTGCTTCGTCCCAGATGGTCTCGGTGTCCAGGACGACGCCTTCAAGGTCGAACATGAACGCCGAAGCGCCGTTGATCAGATCCTTCATGCGATCTGTAGGGCGAGTTGTCGCACAGCGGCGGTCGCGTACGAGCCGGATGGCAGAAAGAAGCTGAGCTCGACCCTTTTCCGCCCCTGAAAGTACTCGTCGTCCGCGCGGCCGGCCACTTCGATAACCGTCTGTGCCACGGTCGCACGCACGGACGCGGAACGAGCCACGGCATGGTCTTCGAACGAGTATCGCTTGATCGGCAACTCATATCTCGCCGAAAGTACGCCCGCAGTCGCGCTGGTGTCGTCCAGATAAGTGAAGTCAATTCCGTCGACGGTCATCCGGTGGATTCCCTCCATCGCAGTCGCATCGACCAGCCCGGCCAGCTCGTTGTTCCACATGAATGAGGCATAGGCAGCCGGAAAGAACGATCTCACTCGGCCGTCCAGCTGGAAGAAGAAGTCTCGACTGGCGCCAGACCAATTGGCTGCAAGTCGACTCTCCGGCGAGTTCAGCTCGATCAACTTCTGCCTCGCGTCGTCCCAGTCGCCGTTCGTCATGGCGGCGCCAACGAGGTGTGAATGATGCGGGCCACCCGGCACGCCGAAACGCTGGGTGTCGAAATAGTTCAGGAACATGAAGTTGATCTTCTTGCGCGCAAAGAAGCCGTCGAGGTGGCGGCCTTCCAGGTTGCGCAGTATGATCTTGAAGCTGTTTCCCTCCATCTGGCCGACCCGCAGGGCCGCGTCGCCGAACCCGTAGGGCTGTACGTAATACCAGCGGCTGCCTTCGCGGACCTCCAAACGCTTGACGGCGTCAACCGGGATCGTGATCGGAATCGAAATCAGTTGCTCTGTGACCCCGTCTTCATCCTTGAGACCGCAATAGCCCACCGAACCCTCGGGGACGCCGAGTTCGTCAGCGATCCCGCGTACCGCCTCCATCGTTGTGTAACCACACTTGCGGAGCAACCAGAACTGGTGTGTCGCAACTTCTTGCTGGACGAGCCGGACCGCAACGCACTCGCGAACCAGGAAGTCTTCTGGAACATGCTTTACCTCGAATCGGTTCATCGAACCTCTCTCTGTGTGATTCTGGAAAGCGATCCAGCGGAAGCGCGATGAGCACCAGCGATTATGGGCTCAAAGAATGTTGACGGGTCTGTGGCCGCCCGCATGCCTCTCTCCCTCGACCGCGGGTGGATTAAGGCAACTCTATTCGAGGTCCAACACAATTTGGCTCCTGACAGCCGCCAGGGTCGCGTCAGACTCGGCTGACCATACGCGCCGTTCCCACGTTCTGATGCGGCATGGAGCGACTGTCCAGCGTTGGCATGACGCCCAGGTCGATTAGCCAGAGCGCTGCTTCCTGCTGAGTGCTGGACGTCAATCATTCGAAGATTGGTCGTTGAATGGTTTGAGGTGCCTAGAAGATTCCGGACAGCCAGCTACATAAGCTGACAGCAGTCTGGAAGAGGTAGGTACATGACGAGGCGTCGCAGGCAGTTCTCGCCGGAGTTCAAGGAAGAAGCCGTCGGCATGGTGCTGGAGGGCGATCGGACGGTCGCGTCGGTGGCGCGGGAGTTCGATATCAACGCCAGCACCCTGGGCAGCTGGGTGAACCGGCAGCGGGTCGTGAGCGCGCAGGAGGAGCAGCCGCGGCCGGTCTCCGGGCCGGACCGGGCCCGGATCCGGGAGCTGGAGCGGGAGAACGCCGAGCTGCGCGAGAAGCTGGTCTTCTTGAAAAAAGCGGCCGCCTTCTTCGCGTCCGAGACTCGATGACGCTCGCCAAGTACGAGCTCATCGACGCGGAGAAGGCCCGTCACTCCATCGTGAAGATGTGCGCCTGGCTGGGCGTGTCCCGCTCGGGCTACTACGAGTGGCGCGAGCGGCCGGCCTCGGCCACCGCGCAACGCCGGACCCTGCTGGCCGCGCTGCTCGCCGAGATCTTCGCCGGCTCGCACGAGACCTACGGCTACCGGCGCGTGCACGCCGCCCTGGCCCGCCGCGGCGAGCACTGCTCGGCCGAGCTGGTCCGGGCTCTGATGCGCGAACAGGGCCTCGTCCCGGCCCAGGTGAGGGTATTCCGGCCGGCCACCGCGGTGCAGGGCGACTTCCGTGGCATCCCCGACCTGGTCGGCCGTGACTTCACCGCTGAGCGGCCGGGCGTCAAGCTGGTCGGCGACATCACCGTCCGGACCTGGGAGGGCTTCCTGTATCTGGCCACGGTGATCGACTGTCACAGCAAGGCGGTGCTGGGCTGGGCGATGGCCGACCACTACCGCACCGAGCTGATCAAGGACGCGATCCGGATGGCCGCCGGCACCAGCCTGCTCCAGCCCAATGCGGTGTTCCACACCGACCGCGGCTCGAACTACACCAATGAGGAGTTCGGCCGCTTCCTGACCGGCCTGGGCAACCGCCGATCGGTCGGCCGCACCGGGGTCTGCTACGACAATGCGATGGCCGAGTCGTTCTTCTCCGCGCTCAAGAACGAATGGCTGCACCGCTTCATCTTCACCACCCGAGCCAAGGCAAAACGGCAGGTCATCCGCTACATCGAAGGGTTCTACAACCACCGGCGCCTTCACTCAGCGCTCGGCTACCGGCCGCCCCTGGAGGTCCTCAACGAGTCCCTCTCAGCCGAAACGGCCGCATAGGCTACGCCCATAAGACGGCTGGCCGGAATCAGCGTGGCCCCTCAGTTCGTGGAATGGTGATGTTGTTCCAGCGGATGGTTCCGCCGGCGCCGCCGCGGGCGGACGGCGCCGGGTGCGCGATCGACTCCGTCAGCGTGCGGGCGGTCGAAGTGGGGAGCTGACAGGAGCGGCTGGGACGTCATCCCTTACGAGCACAACAGCCGCTGGATCCGGCGCGAGGTGATCCACAGGCCCGCGACCATCATCACCAGCAGATACAGCGCATGCCCCAGCAACCCCCACGACACCAGCCCCAACGCCAGACCTCGCACCAGCTCCACGGCGTGGTACAGCGGAAGAGCGGCCACCAGCGCCTCCACCGCCGCCGGATACCCGCCTACGGGCGCGAAGGTGCCGGAGAACAGGAACAACGAGAACTGCCCCACGGTGATCAGGTCGAGATCCTGCCAGCCGCGCATCAGCGTCGAAATGACCATTCCCACCGCGCCGAACGCCATCCCCACCAGCAATGTCGCCGGGAACGCCGCCAGCGCCCACCAAGGCTCCGACAGCCCGAACATCACCATGATCACCAGGAAGATCGCCGTGTAGAGGGCGCTGCGCACCATGGCCCATGCCAGCTCACCGAACGCCACCTCGATCGGCTGCACCGGCGTAGCCAGGATCGCGTCGAACGTCTTGGAGTACTTCATCTTGTAGAAGAAGTTGAACGCCGTCTCAGCCAGCGCCCCGTTCATCGCGGACGCCGCCAGCATCGCCGGAGCCACGAACACCGCGTACGGCACCAGCGCGCCGTCGTCCATCTGGATGTTCTTCACCAGCGCACCCACGCCGACACCGATCGACAGGAGATACAGCAACGGCTCGAAGAACCCCGCCAGCAACACCAGCCAATACGACGCGCCGCTCCGCAAAGCCCCCAGGTTACGGTTCATCACCGCACCCACCCGGCTCGGCGACACCTGTCGCGCCACCAGCAACGTCACCATGACGCCCACCTAATCCTGAAGCCGTCGACGGAAGGTGAGCGAAGCCCACCACCACCCGGCGGCCCCATAGGCCACCAGCACCCCTACGTGCACGAACCACGGCCATGACGTCGGCAGACCGAGCATCGCCGCCCGGCACAGCTCCACCGCATGCCACAGCGGTGACACGTACGCCGCCACGCGCAGCCAGCCCAGCTGCTCCACCGGAAAGAACACCCCGGAGAACAGCGTCGCGGGGATCATCACGAACCGGAACAGCAACTCGAAATAGCTGTCGTGGTCGACCTTGGCGGCGAATGCCGTCACCGGAGCCGCCGTCGCCAGCGCCAGCAAGGCCGCCAGCACCGGCGTTATCGCCACCCACGGCGAGGACAACCCCACCCCGACCGCGGCGACCACCAGGAACACCAGGACCGCGATCTCCACCCGAACCACGAGGTAGAGGAACCAGCCTCGCAACAGGTCCGCGATCGACACCCGCGTCGCGAACGCGGCGTGCGCCGAGCGATAGTCCTTGAACGCCGCCATCACCGAGTACGTCGACTCGCTGATCATCATCTGGAACGCCGTCGACGCCAGCACCCCGGGCACGATCCACTCAACGTAGGAGACGTTCTGCAGGTCGCCCACATACCGCCCTACCCCCAGCCCGATACTGACCAGGAACAGCAACGGCAACGCGAACGACGCGAACACCGACGTCCGCCACAAACGCTTGTACACCACCATGTACCGCTCGAACACGGCTATCGTCGGATGCGCCATCAGTCGACCAGAGTCCGGCCGGTCAGGTGCAGGAACACATCCTCCAGCGACGAACGCCGAATCAGCACGCTGGAGGGCGTCAACGCGCGCCGATGCACCTCGTTCACCGCCCCGTCTCCGTTCTTCGCATAGAGCAGGATCCGGTCCGGCAACAGGTCGATCCGATCCCCGATCCCGTCCAGCTTTTCCACGTATGTCGCCAGCTCATCCGTCCCGAACCGCAGCTCCACCACTTCGGGGGAGGCATACGTCTCGATCAGCTGCCGCGGCGACCCCTCCGCGACGATCCGTCCTGCGTCCATCACCACCAGCCGATCACACAATTGCTCGGCCTCGTCCATGTAGTGCGTTGTCAGCACCAACGTCGTGCCCTGCTGCTTGAGCCGGAACAACCGCTCCCACAACAGATGCCGCGCCTGCGGGTCCAGCCCCGTCGTCGGCTCATCGAGCAGCACCAGCTCCGGATCGTTCACCAGCGCCCGCGCGATCGTCAGCCGCCGCCTCATCCCGCCCGACAAGGGCGCCACCTTGGACGACGCCTTCTCCGTCAGCTGGGCGAACTCCAGCAGCTCGACGGCCTTGGCCCGCGCCTGCGCCCGTGACAGTCCGAAATAACGGGCATACGTCGTCAGGTTCTCGGTCACCGTCAGATCCAGATCCAGATTCTCCAGCTGCGGGCATACCCCCAGCCGCGCCCGGATCGCCGAACTCTCCCGCACCGGATCCCGTCCGAGAATCCGCAGCGACCCCGCCGACGGCATCGACACACAGCTAATCATCCGCATCGTCGACGACTTCCCCGCTCCATTGGGCCCCAGGAACCCGAACGCCTCCCCCGGCGCCACTTCCAGGTCGATCCCCGCCACCGCGGTGAACTCCCCGAACCGTTTGACCAGGCCCCGAGCCTGAATAAGCGATTGCATGGACACGGAGCAGATCCTACACACAAACATGATCTCGGAGTCCCGACATACTCCTGACCGATGTCAGTATCGGGCCGGCGCGCCCGGTCGATAACCTGACCCCCCGCGCCACAGGCCTCCTTGGCCGACTCCTCTTACAGGCCCCCGAACTCCTCGTCAAGTCATCCGTGCGGGCAAGCGCATCGAAGCGACCGAGAACAAGCATAAATCAGTTTCACCGTCATTCGTCACCACCCATCGCTATCAGAGGAATCGGTATGCTGATTTTAGCTATGAAGGAAGGCCATGACGGAGGCCTCGTCGCCATCGAGGACGGCAAGCTGCTGTTCGCGCTTGAGGCGGAAAAGAACAACTTTCCGCGCTATGACAGGTTGACCGCCGAGGTCATCACCAGGGGCCTCGGCCTGCTTGACCGCCAACCGGACGTCGTGGCGCTGGGAGGCTGGATGAAAGGGTTCTCCCTTGCGAGCCCGGTGCGAGCCCGGTGCGAGCCCGCCCTCGCGCACAGGATATTTCGGAGTCGGTGAGGGCTCTGCTTCGGACGAAGAAGGCAGGCTCTTCGGCAGGAAAGTCAGATACTTCTCCTCCACCCACGAACGCTCGCACATCTATTCCTCGCTCGGCATGGCGTCGCCGATTCCCGGCCAGGAATACTACGCGCTCGTCTGGGAAGGTCATATCGGATCGTTCTACCGCGTCAACGCCAAAGGCGAAGCCACGCACCTCGAACAGGTGATGAGCGACCCCGGGAGCAAATACGCGTACCTGTTCGCGCTGGCCGACCCGACGCACCCCGGCGGTGCCGTGTTCCGCTTCAACGACGCAGGCAAGCAAATGGCGCTGACCGGTTTCGCCGATGACGCTCCGATCACTCGCCAGGAGCGAAAGACCATCGAGCACATCCTGAAGCAGGAGCGGGTTTTCTCGTCACTGTCCAAGGCGGATATGTCGTCGTCGCACGTGTACAACAAAGGCGTCGAGTCGCAGGAATACAAGAAGACCGCCAAGCGACTGTCCGACGCTATTTTCCAGGCTTTCCACGACTACGCCGAGAAAAATCTCACCGAGGGTCTGCCGCTGCTGATCTCGGGCGGGTGCGGCCTCAACTGTGACTGGAACAGGATGTGGCGTGAGAGCGGCCTGTTCGAGTCGGTGTTCGTTCCCCCGTGCCCGAATGACAGCGTTCCGCGCTCGGCACGGCAATCGACGCCCAGTGGTACTACACCGGCCAGGCCAGCATCGAATGGTCGGTGTACGCGGGTGAGGAATTCGCGGAAGACGTCCAACCAGACCCGGCCACCTACCTCGTGCGCCCGCTGATCGTCGGCGAAGTCGCCGAGTGCATCGAGCGCGGCGACATCATCGGCTGGGCACGCGGACGCTACGAGTTGGGACCCCGCGCCCTGGGCAACCGCTCCATCCTGGCGGCACCGTTTACCGAGGAGACCACTGTCCGCTTGAACAGAATTAAGCGCCGCGAGGGTTACCGCCCGATCGCGCCTATCACGTTGGAGTCCGACGCACCCAAGTGGTTCACCGGGTCGGTTGTCGACCCGTACATGCTCTACTTCAACCACGTGACCTCCGACGACCTCAAAGCGATCACCCATGTCGACGGCACCGCGCCCACTCAGACCGTGACACGAGACCGCAATCCAGGCATCGTGGACCTACTAGCCTCGATGATTCACGGGTTCGGGTGGCTTCGCCCGGCGTGACGGCTGCATGATTAGTGGATCTTGGATTTGGTTTGTGGGCAGGGCGCTTGGCCGGCGGTCACGCCGGTGGTGCCGGATTCCACGGGCCGGTCGGGGTCTTGCTGGTCGGGTGGGCAGGGGCAAAGCTCGTGCTCAGGTGGGAGCGGGCAGCGCCAGGACGGATGCGAGGGCGCGTTGCAGGTGGTGGGCCCAGGGCCAGGTACGAGGGATCTTGATGGTGCGTCGTCGCTGGCCGCGGACCAGGCGGGCGCTGGTGTGCAGCAGCGTGTAGCGCAGGGTGGACGGTTCAGCGATCGTCAGTTCGGCCTCGCAGCACAGCAGACGGAACCAGGACAGTAGGTCACAGCCGATCGCGGCGGCGATGCACCAGGCCTGGTTGATGGCCAGCGACCAGGAGGGCAGGCTGGCCAGTCCGGTGTTCTTGCCGCACCGGATGAAGTCCTCCACCCGGGCATGGACGCGGTGACGCGCTTCGCCCTGTTGCAGCGGCAAGGCGGCGGCCGGCGTGTTGGTCGCGATCAGCTGGTAGCGCCAGCCACGCGCCTTCTCGAAATCGGTCAGTTTGGCGCCGGAGGTGGGCTTCTCCCGGCGGACCAGGATGCGCATGCCCCCCGGCCAGGTGGCCAGCTTGTCGCCCCCGGCCGAGTGCCGCAGCAGGCCGGTGAGCTCCGCGGTGCCCGCCTCCTCCAGATCACGGGCCTGACCTGTCTCATCCAGGACGCACGACCACGCATCGGCGGGCAGCGCGGCGATCGCGGTGTGGGCACGCGCGTCGAGGTCGAAGCCGACCGAGTAGTGGGCCCGGCGGCTGCGCGTGTTGAGGGTGGTGATGAACTGCAGAAGTTCGATCGTGGCGCCGGCCCCGTCGCAGGTGATGAGGATCCGTCTGCGGTGCTTCCGCGGGATCTGCGCGATCGCGGCGGCCAGCACCTCAAGGTGATCGGCGATGGTGTTGGCGCCCGCGTTGCCCGGACGCAGCTTGATGGCCAGGCACTCGCCGGTGTTGTCGCACCAGGCGGTCAGTGGGAACAACCCGAAACTGCCGTTGAACGTGCCCGCGGCGGCCTCCTTGTCGCTGTGACAGAGCTGGATCGTGGCATCCAGCCGGATCACGATCCATTCACCGAGGTCGCCGTAGCAGGTCCGGGAGGTCGGCACGCCCCCGTGTCGTGCGGCGACCAACGTCCACACCCGCCGTCGCGCCCGCGCCCGCGCAGCGGCGATCTTATCCCGCTGCCGGGCCGTCACCTCCTCCAGCGCTCGCCACGCCGTCGATGCCGAGGCCACCGAACCGAATAACTCGCCCTGGTCCCGCAGGGTGCGGATGTGCCGGGTCGCGGTCCCGCCATCAGCGATCATCACACCGAGGTCGGATAACACCTGGCCCCGATCGTGCCTCACCTGCCGGCCCCGCACCCGCAACGCGGCTGTCAGTTCAATGGTCTGGCCGGACTTGAACGCCAGCATCCGCAGCCCTGCCGTACCGACGTGAGAGACCACGCCGTGACCGCCGACCGTGACCGCCAGCCCTTGCATCCACTTCGGGATAGTCTGCACGCGAAGAGTGCTCCTCGCTCTGGAAGGTTGTTGATCTCGACAATCCGTAATCTTCCAGATCAGGGGCACTCTTTGCTGTCTAACCGATCATCCAGCCCGGACTCTCATCAGCCGCCGCGAAACGGCGAGGTTAGCTGTGTGTCGATGCCGTCGGCGGGGTCGCTGCGGATTCTCGGACGGGATCCGGTGCGGGAGAGTTCGGCGATCCGGGCGCGGCTGGGGGTATGCCCGCAGCTGGAGAATCTGGATCTGGATCTGACGGTGACCGAGAACCTGACGACGTATGCCCGCTATTTCGGACTGTCACGGGCGCAGGCGCGGGCCGGCCGTCGAGCTGCTGGAGTTCGCGCAGCCAGGGCTGAAGCGTTCTCATGTGGTGAGACCGAGGAGCTGAAGGCCGTCGGCTGGGTGGCTGCGGTAGTGGTCGGTGGCAGCGGCGATGTTGGTCCAGCCGATGAGGCGGGTCAGGCCGACGGCCAGGTTGCGGAGGCTGGCCAGGATCCGGGGCGCGTTGCCGCTGCGGACCTTGCAGGCGTCTTCGCGGTAGGTGTCGTCGCGGATGTGGTGCAGGGTCTCGACGCTCCAGTGGCCGCGGATCAGCGTGGCGAGCTGGGCATGGGGGATGCGGCCCGGCGGCAGGCTGGTGATGGCGTAGATCGTGACGATGGTGGTCTTGCCGGTTTTGAGGTCGGTGCGGCGGCGTTTGACCTGGATGGCCTGGGCGGCGTGGGGAAAGGGCAGGCCGGGGCGGGTGGTGCAGATCTTCATGCGGCGGATCTCGCGGCGGCCGTGGCCGCGCTCGTCGGTGCGGTCGTTGAGGATCGCTTCGCGCCAGGGCAGCGCTTTGAGCCTGCGGTGGAGCGTGGGCTGGTTGGCCTTGACGATGAACAGGAAGTGGCCGCCGGCGGCGACGATCTGGCGGGTGTGCTCGGCTTGGGTGTGCAGGGCGTCGGCGGTGATGACCATCGCGGACAGGTCCAGGCCGGACAGCAGGGGTGCGAAGGCGGGGATCTCGTTGCTCTTGGCCTCGACCTGCCGCTGGGCGAGCACGGTCTGGGTGTCATGCCGGATGGCGGCCAGCAGGTGAGTGACGCCGTCGCTGGTGCGGCTGCCGCGCAGGGTCTTGCCGTCCACGGCCAGGCCGAGCAGGGGTGTTTTGGCGGTCGCGGACGCCTGGACGGTCGTCGGGGCGGCCGTTTCTGGCGGGTGGCCGGTGGTCAGCGCGGAGAGGTAGGCGCAGGTCGCGGCGTCGAAGGCATCGCCGTCCAGGCGGGCCAGCAGCCGCCCGAGAGTGCTGGCGGCCAGTCGGGTGGTGGCCGGGAGCTCGAGCCGGGTGCGCAGGCCGGGGTCATATCCGGCGATGAACCGGGTGATCTTTGACAGGGATGTCGCTCCGCTGAGGACGGCGAGCAGGGATAACGCGAGCAGCGGGCCGAGTCGGTAGCGACGTCCTCGGCGGTGGCGTGGGTCGGGTGCGGCATCCAGCACCCCGGCCAGGGTGGGCAGGTCGGAGGCGGGATCGTCGATGGTGACGTGCTCCACGTGGCGGGAGAGCACGTCGATCGTGGATGATGGCACGCGAACGCGGCCCCTGTTCTTGATCGACTGGCTAGACACCGACGATCACGAGGGGTCGCGTTCGTCATCTCCGCGCCGGGGTGCCTTACCCGCCCACCTGGCTCAGGGGTAGAGCAGTCTCACCAGTCGAGAACGCCACGGCCCTGACTCGGTGGGAGAGTCCCTTAACCGCTGACAACATTGACAAACCTAGCGCCTGTCAGGAATGGAGCAGGCCCGCTCACGTCTAGAGTTGTGTCACCTTGAGATCAGGAGTCGCACGATGAGAGGGCCTGCCAGTATGAGCGAGCGCTCATCACTACATCCATCCTGGCCTTTTGAGCATTGTCTCAAGGGGTGAAAATGTATCCGCTGTCTCTGGTGTCGCAGCGGCCGAGCAGGGGGCTGCGAGCCAGGGTCCTGCCATATCTCGTGATCGAAACGAGAAAACGGCCGCCACCCGACTCCGCGGGGGTGGCTCGTCTGCTGTGATCAAAGCCTGAGCGTCCTCTTTTTCGCACCGGCCTGCTGAGGCGAGCGAATGGAGCAGATCAACGGTCGGCCCGATGAGATCTGTGCGAGGACTCCCCTGGATCCGCTGCGGCGCCTGCTCCCTCTTTCGGTACGTGTTGGTGCAGACCTCGGCCGGCGTGTTCAGCCTGGCCGGCGAGCACCCGCACACGTTCGTCCCAACGCATCTCCCACCTGCCTATCGCTGTTCAGGCAGCACGAACCCGAGTGCAGCCGCCGGTACACGTCACGAGAAAGCAACCATGATGACTGCTATCGACCCGGCCTCCCCCCGACGCGACACGCACCTCCCTCTGCCGCCGATTCCCGAGCCGTTTCGGCTGCCCTTCTATTGCGGGGCGTGGCACAACATCGGCATCGATTACCTGGTGGATTTCGAGACCGCTGCGAAGATCCTCGGCCGAACCCACCCGCGGCTCGCCCCGGCCGACTTCGACGGCCGCGCCTGCTTCTCGCTCAACTACCAGCTTTACTTCGCGCAGTACGGAGACGGCTCGAGCATCACGGAGGAGGTGGAGCTCAACATCATCGCCTATCCGCAGGGCGAGGAGCACCGGATGTTCCCCGTGTCGTACGCGGAGTACGCCACCGGAATCGACCAGACCAAGTTGCTCGGCATCGGCAGAATCCACGTGCTCTGCGACAATGCGATGGCCATCGAGGCCGGATCGAAGATATTCGCCGAGCCGAAGCTGCCGGCCCGCTTCACGGCGACCATGCCGTCGCTCAACGGCCCGGAGACGTCCGACTGGCACGTCCGTGTCCTGGACGCCGACTTCGCCGAAGACGGGAGTGTCACGCCCGGCGGCCGACTGCTGTTCAGTATCGACGCACACCTCGGCGGCCTGGTGGGCGTGCCGGTGAACAACACTCCCGTCACGGGCTACGGAACCGATGCGGAGGGCCGCCTGCTGACCAGCCGGCAGAGCGTTTACCACCCTTATCAGTACTACCTGCTGGACTCGGAAACGGCCGCGCAGGTCTCGCTTCATGTGGCGGAGCCGACCTCGCTCGTGGGCCAGGACCTCACGGCGCTGCTGACCAACGCCGCCCCGGCGGGCATGTGGACCTACCAGTCGGCCCCGGTCGCCGCACACAGCCGGCCCTATTACCTCGCCTGAACCGTCTTGGACCGCTGGCGGAACCGGCCGTACCTCATGGATGTTCACTCCTTCACCATCGAGCCCGGTGTCATCGGCCCGATCTCGGGCTCCTGGCCGACGCAGCCGGTCGGTGGCGCCGTTCCCGGCCACTGCGGTCGTGCGGCAAGCAGTTCAGATCGAGGCTCGTGGACGAGGAGGTCACCAGCTTCAACGCCGAGGACCTGAGCGCCTGCCAGGACCGTCTGCTCGGCAGAGCGGTCCCGTGCATTCCGTTACAGGTGCCCGGCGGGCCTTCTCGCTGTCGTCAGGTGCCGGGGCGAAGTACGCCTCGTTCGTAGTCGTGCAATCCATGAGCGGCCGAAGGGTAGGGCATGCGCTCGTCAATGTTCTTTGACCACATAGTCGTCGGCGCCGGGTCGACGGGTGCAGTACTCGCTGCTCGGCTCGCCGAGCGCACCGACCGCCGCGTCCTGCTGATCGAGGCCGGACCGGACTATCACGGCTCAGCCCTTCCACCGGAGCTCCAGGACGGGCGGACACCATCGTTGAGCTCTCACGACTGGGGGTACACCGCCCGCGGTGCCGGCGGCAACGAGTATTGGCTCCCCCGCGGCAAGGTCGTCGGCGGCTGCTCGAGTGTGAACACGTGCATCGCGCTCCGGCCGGAGCCCGGCGACTTCGACGACTGGCCGTCGGGCCGCGTGAGCTGGTCGTGGGAAGTGGTGCTGGATGGGTTCGTCGCCATAGAGACCGATGTCGATCGGGCCGGCGCTCACCACGGCAGCCGTGGCCCCCTACGGATCGCCCGGACGCCGAGTGAGCGGATGACTCCGCTGTCCCAGGCATTCGCCGAGGCGTGCCGGAGGGCCGGATTCGACAGTACCGCCGATCACAACGAGCCCTGCAGCACCGGCGTGGGCGCCCTTCCGCTGAACGTCGACGGTTCGCTGGGCCGGATCTCGACGGCGAAAGCCTTCCTGGAGCCGGCGCGGCAGCGGGCCAATCTCACCGTCATGCCGAACACCTTGGTGGATACGGTGCTGTTCACCGGATCGCGCGCGACGGGAGTGCGGGTCGTCGCCGATGGGCAGGCGCGCGACATCGGCGCGGACGAGGTGACGATCGCCGCCGGCGCGATCGGTAGCCCGGCGATCCTGCTCCGTTCCGGCATCGGCAAGGCCGAGGAACTCAGCGCACTCGGGATCGACGTCGTCGCCGACCTCCCTGCCGTTGGCCGGAACCTCGCGGATCACTCGCAGGTGCCGATCGTCTGCGCACCCGCGCAGGGCGCGGCGGACCCCTCCGCGCCCTGCGCCGAGGTCGTCCTGCGGTACCGCGCTCAGGGCTCGAGCATGCCCAATGACATGCAACTGTGCCTGCTCAACCATGTCGAGATGAGCAAGTACGCGCCCGGCCTGGCCGCCTTCGTGGAAGGCAGCCACGCCTTCGTTATCACGGCGAATCTGATGGGGCCGGAGTCGCGGGGCACTGTGCGGCTGGCCTCTCGTGATCCCCGTCAGGGCCCTGTGGTGCACCTCGACCACCTCGCCGCGGCATCCGATCGGGCCCGTCTCCGCGAAGGGCTACGGCTGGCGCGGCACATGGCGGACGATCCGGCAGTCAGTAAGTTCATCCAAAGACTCGTGGACGTCGACGGCTGGTCCGTCGACGACGACGCGAGCACGGATCGCTACCTTGCGGCGCACCTGCAGACGGCGCACCATCCGAGCGGCACCGCCGCCATGGCGTCGAGTGCCGCCACGGGCGTCGTCGACAACGAATGTCAGGTCTTCGGCACGGACGGGCTCCGCGTCGCGGATGCCTCGGTCATTCCGTCCTCGGTGCGGGCCAACACCAACCTGACCTGCATCATGATCGGCGAGCGCGTCGCCGCGGCCTTGTCCGGAACCGTGCAGGGAGTGGCCTGTTGACGCCGTTAAAGGTCGAGCGTCTCCCGGGGGACGTCGTCAGCAGGGAGAGCGTCCTTGTCGCGGCTCGGGCGACGGGTGGCGCTCCGGCGGCAGTGGCCACCGCGCAAGCGCGGCGGTGAGACCACGGAGACGCTCCGCATGCACGCTGCCGTTCGGTCGCCGAACGCGGCGCTCCGAACCGACCGGACGTTTGCGCCCGCAGGAGTTCGGCCTGTCCCCGCATGGTCCGCCCGCGCCTTTATGGATCCGACGTGGCAACGAGCCTATCGTGACTTCGCGATCGCAAATTGTAGCGACCATTGTAGGGTTCCTGAGTCAATCTTGTAAATGCCTAGGTCAACGTGCTGTGTCGCCATTCCTTTGGGGATTCGTACGGCTCCGAAGTCCACGTACTTTGGCACGTGCTTTCCGAATCACTGCATGATAACGTACGAGCCGATACGTGCATTACGGCACAAACGGGGCAAGATGGGAGTGCCATGGTAAGTGGGCAGTCAACCGGGGCAGGCGTTGAAGTGATCGTGACCTGGCAGAACGACTCCGGTCATCTGCAGGGATGCGGCAGCGGCGGGCGGATCAACCTGAAGACGGGCGAAGAACTCAAGTTCGGGATTTCCAAACGCTCGGGGAACATTCAGCCGAACGCCGAACCCAGCCTCGGGGCGCTCAAGGTTTCCGCCGAGCAAGCCACTGTGTCCAATCTCACCACGAGCACCACCTATGCCGTCGAGAATCTGGAAGGTGGCGCCGAGTTGGTCAAGGTGCGCCCTCGGCAGCTGGACCTGGTGATTCCCTTTGAGATGTCACGCATTTTGATCCCGACCAGCGCGGGCGTCACCGAACTCACCGTCTACGCCCCTCCGCCGCGTTTGCTCCAGATGGACCTGGCCACGAGGGCGATGGTCTCGTCGATTCATCTGGACAAGACGAGCAAGTATTTCATTGTTCTCGTCGCGCTGTGCGAACCGCGTTTGCGCGGATCCTCTATGGCGGCCGTGCCTTCACTTCGAGAGGTCGTCGAGAGGTTACGAGGAGTCGATCAATTCAAGGACGCCAATCGTAGCAGTGTCAACTACCACATCGACTACCTGGCGGTTCGAAAGCTTCCCGTCAGCCAGTGGTCAAAGTGCGAGGACGACGGTCCCAAGCATTCCAAGCGTGAGGCGCTGGTCGCCTTCGCCCTCCGGTTCGACCTGGTGAGCGAAGAGGATCTCCTCTTGCTTCCCCCCAGCTCCGCCTCCCGCCGCGCCTCGTGACCGGTCACCGCGGTGTTCCGGGAATTTGTCACTCCGCTGAGCCCGGCACATGGTCGCCGGCACCGAGCGACATCCCCGGTCGGGTTTCCTGTCATCCATGAGGATCGGGGCGGAGCTGCATGACTTATTATTCGATGCATTGTCGCCGCCCGTCAGGCACATTCGATGTCAGCATTTCCGGATTCAGATCTTCCGGCTGCAGTCGGTGGTCGCCCAGCGCTGCCCTTCTGAGGAGCTTCCAAAGATGAAGGCCGAATACGAGAAAGAAGCGGACCGCACGGCGGCCCTTGTCGAAATATGGCGCGAGGTGCTCAGCCCGCAGGACCTTGACGAGAACTCGGATCTCTTCGAGGCCGGCGGAACGTCGATGCAGGTCCTTGAGATCGTCGGCCGGGTCTCCGAGGTCATGGACGTGGACGTCCGCCTGCGCCAGATCTTCGAGCACACGACGCCGAAAAGCCTTTCTGTGTTCCTCGGCGCCTCCCAGCTCAAGTCACGCAGGTGAGCCGGGCATGCAGACCTGGGATCAGCGCTTCGAGTCGCTGCTGCGCGCAGCGCTGCGTGATCTGCCGGACGACCGGCCACTGACCGCGGATCTGGACACCAGGGCCGCCGGTCTGACCTCACTCGCGGCCGTCAATCTCCTGTTGAACATCGAAGCAGCGTACGGGATCTCGATTCCTGAGGAGCTGCTGACGTTCGAAAGCTTCAACACGCCTGAGGCGCTCTGGTCGCTGGTCAGCCGCCTGGCAGACCAAGCGCCGGGCATCGACATCGCATACCGAGAGCGAACTCATGCTGACGATCTACACCTCGGCCCCATGGTTGACGGGTGAAGCTCGCGAAGAGCCATTCCGACATCTCGACGACATCACCGTATGGACCGAGGAGCTGAACTGTGCCGGGATGCTGATCTTCTCCGACAACGCGTCGTTCGATCCATGGGTCGTCGCCGGCAGGGTCCTGGAGAAGTCGCGCGACCTGATCCCGCTGATCGCCGTGAACCCCGTGTACCAGCACCCGATGTCGGTCGCGAAGAGCATCAACTCGATAGCCGTCGGCAGCGGCCGGCGCGTCGGCCTGAACCTGGTGGCCGGTGGCTTCTCCCGGCATCTGAGAGAGATGGGCTGCACCCTGGACCACCGGCAGCGATATGACCGGCTGGCGGAGTTCGGCGCCATCATCGCCGAGCTGACGTCAGCGGCACGGCCGCTGACGTACGCCGGCGAGTATTACCAGCTGAACGGGCTCCGACCGGCCCCTCCGCCGGTGGCCGGCATGGAGCCGCGCATCTTCGTGTCAGGAACCTCGGACGACTGCATCCGCGTGCAGAAGGAGCTCGGTGCGACCCGGCTGAGCTATCCACGGGAGCCGCGGGAGTACGCCGAGGAGTCCTTGCCCGCGGACAGCGGCTTCCGGCTGGGCATCATCGCTCGAGAGGACTCGAGCACCGCGTGGCGGCTCGCCTACGAGCGTTTTCCCGTCGACCGGCTCGGCGAGGAGTTTCACGATCTCGCCTATGAATCGGTCGAATCCCACTGGCATCGCCGGCTCTCGGAGGATGCCATGAAGGTGAGCGCCCCGATAGGCGGCTACTGGATGTACCCGTTCCGGGCGTACAAGACGTTCTGCCCGTACATAGTCGGCGACTATGCGGAGACGGCGGACCTGCTGCTGCAATACATGAAACTCGGCGCCTCGACGTTCATCCTGGACGAGGCGGCGAGCAAGGACGATCTGTTCCACTCGGTTCAGGTGCTGCGCCTGGCCTGGTCGAAGTACACGGAAAACCGTTCGTGAAGCCTCAGCCAACTCTCGATGGAGGCAAAAGTGCAGAATGACAACCTGCTCACGTCCCAGCAGATCGAAGACTATCGTCGAGCAGGATTCATCTTTCAGCCCGGCGTGCTCGAAGCGAGCGACGTCGAGCTGTTGAGAAGCGAAGCCGAAAAAGAGCTTGCGCAGGATACGCCGAGGCGCACGGTCGAGGCCGACACTGGGCTCCCTTATCGTGTCCACGGCTCCCATATGCACAATGAGCTGTTCGCTCGGTTCGTCCGCCATCCCCAAGTGCTCGGCATCGCTCGGCAGCTGCTGGACGACGACGTGTACGTCCATCAGTTCAAGATCAACAAGAAGCGCGCCTTCCAGGGTGAGATCTGGCGATGGCATCAGGACTTCATGTTCTGGCACAACGAGGATCAGATGCCGGAACCGCGCGCGCTCACCGTCGCCGTCTTCCTCGACGAGGTGACGGAGTTCAACGGCCCGCTGATCGTGGTTCCCGGCGGCCATTCGGATGGGCTCATCGCCACCGCCGCCAAGAACGACGGTTGGGAGTCGACGCTGACGAACAACCTGAAGTATTCGCTCGAGAGTTCAGAGCGTATGCAAACGCTGGTCGACCAGCACGGTCTTGTCGCACCCAAGGGACCGCAGGGTTCCTTGCTCTGGTTCCACTGCAGCATCCCCCATGGATCGGCACAGAACATGTCTCCGATCAATCGATCCCTCCTGCTCCTGAGCTACAACGCCGTCAGTAACGCCCTCCCCGCTCCCAGCCCCCGCCCTGAATGGCTGGTAGGCCGGGACTTCTCGCCTCTGAAGCCCCTTGAGGGGCCCCTGGCCGGCCCGGTGTCGTGACACGGCATCTCATTGCCGGTGCGAGGAGGAATCGAGGACGAATATGAATGCGCGATATGCAGTGGAGAGCCGTGAACTCGATCCTGCGACCGCCGATGCGTTGCGCCTCCTGGCCGAGCGTCACGGGACGTCGGACTCCGCTGTTCTGCTCTCGGCCTTCGCGGCGACACAGTATCGGCACAGTCGCCAGGACCCGGTCACCATCGGTCTTGTGCTCGACGAAGGCCGGCTGCACAGTGGTTCGGTCATCGGCTGCCACACCGCGACCGTTCCGCTCCGCATGGCTTTCTCTTCAGGTGTCACCTTCGAGGACCTGCTCGCCGAGACGGCGGTGTCGTTCGATGAAGTGATCGAGCATCAGCAGGCGCCTGCCGATGCGGATGACGGGTGGCTCCATCACGTCCCCCTCAGGTTCGCTGTCACCGACCTCGACCGCCTGTCCGCTGCACCACTGCACGACTCTGGCGCGGCGGAACTGTCAGGCGCCACCTGTGCAGTGCGGTCAGGGGGAGTGGCGATCCTGCTCGAACTGGACTGCGACCGGCACTCACTTCCCGGTATCAGCCCTCATCGGTGGTGGCGATCGTTCCACGCGTTGCTCGAGGATGCCGTAAGACGGCCGCACGCGCGCGTCGATGAGTTGCGCATGCTCTCCGGCGATGAGGAGGGGGAGTGCGCAGCCGCCATCAACGCGACATTCGACGTGTATCCCCACCTGAAGCCGATCCACCAGCCCTTCGAATCAGCCGCGCGCGCTCATCCTGACCGGGTGGCGATCCACTTCGGGGACGTGGCCGTCACTTACGGCGAGCTTGATCGCAGGGCTGACCGGATGGCGCAGTCGCTGGCCGACGCGGGAATCGGTCGCGGGCACGCCGTCGGGATCTGCATGGAACGTTCGCCGGAACTCATCGTTGCCGTGCTCGCAACGCTGAAGGCGGGCGCCGCGTTCGTCCCGCTCGACCCGAGGCTGCCGGCCGGCCGTATCCGGGCGATCATCGCAGGCGGCGAGCTGGCGGCGATCGTCACCGACGAGCAGTTCGACTCGCTGCTGCAGGGCACCGGGGTCACCCTTGTCCATGCTGATGTCATCGCTGCTGACACCGGCTCGGACGCTCGTCCGCCGTCGGTCGAGGTCACGCTGGACGACACCGCCTACATCTACTTCACCTCCGGATCGACCGGCGAGCCCAAGGGCGTCGTCATCGACCATCGCTGTGCCGCCGGACGCGTCGAGTCCCTGATACAGCGGTTCCCTCTCAAGGAGGGTGAGTCGATTCTCCTGAAGACGCCATTGATCTTCGATGTGGCGATCTGGGAGATCTTCGCGCCGCTCAGCGTGGGTGCGACCATTCGCATGGCGTTGCCTCGCGGTGAGGCCGATGCCGACCATCTCGCCGGACTGCTGAGCACGCGTGGCCTCGTCGCGGCCCATTTCGTACCTTCCATGTTGAGCGCGTTCCTCGACTATGCGCGACCACAGTCGTATCCCGACCTTCGGTGGGTGTGGGTCTCAGGAGAGGCCGTCTCCAGCTCGCTTCTGGATCGCTTCACTCAGCACTTCAGCGCCGAGTTCCACAACCTGTACGGGCAGACGGAGACGTCGGAGGTCGCTGCCTGGACGGGTACGAAGCACGACTCCGTGCACGGCGTCCCGATCGGTAGGCAGATGGGGGTGTACCGGCTGTTCGTTCTCGACGAGGCGCTGAGATTGGTGCCACCTGGAGTCATCGGGCAGCTGGGAGTCGCCGGGGTCGGAGGGTTGTCCACGGGCTACCAGAAGAATCCGGAGCTCACCGCCGAGCGCTTCGTCCCCCATCCTTACCCGCTCGTCCCGGATGAGCTGATCTATCTCACCGGCGACCTCGCGATGGCCGACGAGGACGGCATCATCTCGTTCCTCGGCCGGTCCGACACCCAGATCAAGATTCGTGGAGCCCGAGTCGAAGTGGGAGAGGTGGAAGCGGTTCTCGAACGTCATCCAGGCGTTCACAGCTGTGCTGTGACGGCCCACAGGAACAGCGCGGCTGAAGACGAACTGATCGCCTACTTCGTGGGTGATGAGACTTCGGTGAACGTCCTGACCGCACACGCCGGCCAGTATCTCCCTGAGTACATGCTGCCGTCGGCCTACGTCCGGATGGATGCCTTCCCGCTCGGTCCTTCAGGCAAGCTCGACCGGCGTCGTCTGCCTGATCCGACACCCGCCGATCGAGCGGCGAGAGCCGGAGGGACGACCCCGAGCACTCCCACGGAGATTGCACTCGCCGAGCTCTGGAAAAGCGTGCTGGGTTTGGAGTGGGTCGGCTGCGAGGATTCTTTCTACACGGTCGGTGGAAATTCGCTCAAAGCCCTGAAGATGCTGCATCGCGTGAAATCGACGTTCGGCGTGGAGATCTCTGCGCGGACGTTCTCCAGCGATCCGACGATCTCGGGTCTCAGTGAGATCCTGTCGCGCAAGGCGGAGACCGTATGACGACGCGACTGCTCGGCTTGGACTACCCGGGACGACGGGATGAAGCGAGAATGGCCGACCTGGAGCTGTCACCCCTCGGCATCGAGCTGACACCGCTGATGGGGGACTCGCTTCCGGTGCGTTTCACTGCCCGGGACTACGCCATGGACCTGCTTTCCGCATCCCCGCTCGCGAGCGACGGTGTGCACGCCGTACTCGCCTATTGCGCGGCTGCGCCGATCGCTCAGGAGATGGCGCAGGTGCTGGTGGAGAGGGGCGCCGGCCCGGTGCCGCTGGTGCTTTTCGATGCCGACCCCTGCGAAGCGGACGCACTGTGGCAGGGATACGCGGCGTGTGTCACCGAAGCGGACGGGCAAGCGTCCACCGCACCGTTGAGTGCGTCCGTGCTGTCGGGCCTTCTGCACGATCCGCGCGCGCTGCTCTCCGTCCTGGAGAAGGACCTGTCGGATCGGGTGCTCAAGAGCCTCGCCGCGGATGACCTCAGCGAAGAGGAACTCATCTTCTGCCACGAACAGATCATGCGATCGATGCTCGACTATCTCATCTATCTCATATCCGCGCACCATTCCACGAGGCCCGCATGGGGAGGAAGCGTTCTGCACATCGCTTCCCAGGACCATGCGTACTGCGGGCCGTGGCAGGGTGCGGCTCGAACTCAGCTGGTTCGAGTGACGTGCGACAAAGCAGATCTGCTGCGCCATCCGGACACCGTTGAAGCGGTGTCGGCGTTCGTGAAGTCGCACTGAGAAGCGCCGCCTCCGGCCGCCGAGCACCCCTTACGGAGCCTGATCCGATCGGCCGGAGGCGCCTCTTCACGGGTTGTCGGTCCTGGTCGCCCAGCCGGCGAGTTCGCGTGCCGTCGGATGCTGGTAGAGAATGCGAATGGTCACCGGCAGCTCCAGAGCGGTCCGGAGCCGCGCCGCCGCACGAGCGCACATCAACGACGTGGCGCCCAGCGCGAAGAGATTGTCATCCGGCCCTGCATCGGCTCCGAACAGATCCCGCCAGACCTTGAGGCAGCGTTCGAGGTGGTCCCCATCCGGGCTCGCCGATTCGACCGCGACGACGGGGGAGGACGTGGTGGAGGGTACGGGGCCGAGCCGGCTCCCTGCCGGGACCGCGGGACCGTCGAGGTCCCCGAGCACCGCGGCCAGCTCGTCGGCGAAACCCGCCAGATCTTCAGGGGTGAAGATGGCCGGATGGCCCGAGAGCTTCACTGTGTCGCCCGTCAGCTCGACCTCGAGCAGCCCATGAGCACCGCGATGAGGGCCGGGATGAAGCACGAGCCCGTTGTGCGACGGTGACATGCGTACCTGGTCGTTCACGGTCAACAGGCAGTCCGGCATGCCTGGTACGGCGCTGCTGGTGAGGCGGCCCACCAGATCGGCGGGTGGAGCGCCCCGATCGAGCGAGTCGAGCAGTACGTCGAACGACGTGCCGATCTCCGCCTGTACGGTTTGCGCGACCGGCACGGGATGGACGACGGGCAGCGGCCGGATGGCCAGGAGGGCGTCGCCGTCATCCGTCAACGGAACCGTGACACGATCGAGCGACCACTGGAAACGGCGCGCCGCGACCACTCGCGTGCAGCCCATCAGGACCGCTATCGGCGTGACCCCGAGCGCCAGCGCAGTCTCGTCCAACCTCTGCCGGTCGAGAGCGGTCTGCAGGATGGCTGCTGTGCGGTCATAGACGAAGCGCCGTGCGTCCGCCGCCGACCAGGGCGGGGGGAGGAGGTCGATCTGCTTGAGCCACTCCTGGCGGCACGTCTCGGACGCCTCGGCGACCGATGTCCGGGCGAACGCGCTGACGCGTCGCTGGGCCACCGTGTCTCCGGGCGCCGCCTGCGCGAGTTCCAGAAATTCGTCGATCAGTGCGGCCAGCCCCGACCCGTCGACGATCGCGTGATGGACGCGGAAGAGCAGTCTCATGCCGGCGGGCGCGGGGCTGAGTACGAGGGAGAAGAGCGCATCCCCGGACGCCTGGTCGACGGCCGTGGCCAGCTGGTCGAAGATCCGATCCGGGGACTGGCCGGGGTCGAGCCGCACCACCGAGAGCAACCTGTCCGGAGCGGCGGTCTCATCCCGGCACCAGCGAACCCGGCCGTCCTGCGTGGCCACCTTCGCTCCGAGCTCGGGGTAGCGGCCGGTGAGAGCCGCCACGGCGGCACGCACGCGGTCGACGGTGATGCCGGTGGCCTCGGCCCGTACCTCGAGCATGTATCCCGAAGGCGGTGCGATCTGAGCGGCGAGCAGCATCTGCGCGACTGGTTCTGGAGGGTCGCTCCACTCATCAGCGGCGAAGACAGGGGAAGGCGTGACCATCCGATCCATCAATCCTCACGATCCAGGGGCAGGGTGTTGACGAAGACGTTCGCGCATCGGTATTCGCCTTGGATGAGGCTGGCCACGACCGCGTAGTGCTCGGCGGCCTGCACGTGCTCGCCGAGACGGAAGCGCCACCTCTCTCGCTGGGTGCCGCGGGGGCCGACGGAGACAGGTCGTGATCGCCCCTGCGGCAGGTCACCGAGCCCACCCGCGACGAAGGCGAAGCCGGCCTGTCCGTGGATCGGCCTGTCCCGCTCACTGAGCAGCGTGCACGCGAACTCGCTGTCCCGCAGCCTCGGTGCGTAGACGACATGGTCGGCGCTCACCTCGTAGTCGGGGGATGCCGACGTGGACGAGGAAAGGTCTCCGCACCGCTGGCAATGGACGGTGAAGATCGTCAGATCCACGGGCAGCCGGTGGGCGAGTTCGACTCTGACCGCGGACTCGCGACGGCACGCGGGGCAGATGACCGGCGTACTGGACACCTGCCGGAAGGCGCGGGCACTGGTGCCGAAGAACCCCCACCAGGTGCCGTGGATCTCCCGCAGGAGCTCGTGCACTGCGGCGGCCTGAAGGTCGTCAATGGTCTGCCGTACCTCGCGCAGCATGCCGAGCTGCCGGCTTCCGCGCGCGAGCAGGCCTCGGCGAATGGTCCGCTCCACCTCGCCGAGCCGGCCTTCGTCAAGGGGCAGGTGCAGGGAGAGCAGAGAACGCAGTCTGCTCACGATGACGTGCTGCCTGCTCAGCTCCTCGTCGGCGGGTTCCGCTTCTGGCACAGCCGGGTGGCGCTGCTGATCCGATCGTGACGCGGAAAGGTCGAACGGCAACGACGGATCACCCAGCAGGCCGAACCGGGTGAATTCCCTGTTCGCTTCTCCCGCTGCGTTGAGCTCCCCCACCGCCTCACCCAACCGTGCTCCGCCACGGACCGCGCCCGCCAGGTCATCGAAGAGCGGCCGCTGAGCGATGTGGAATCCCACGGTGCCGATGACGGCGACGGTCGTGCCCTCCATGAAACCCAGCGCGACGCCGACCGACAGCGGGTGCGCGTTGTTGCCGACCGAGATCGAGTCGCAGGACTGCAGGAACGCGAGCTGTACGTCGATGGACGATGCGGCGATCCGGTCCTCATCCCCGAGCTCCTGGCGCCAGCAGCCTTCACCGCGCAGGCACGACGGCATCCTTGTGCGCGCTGCGAGGTCGGCTCCCACCGGCGGCGCGTCGGTTCCCCTGCCGCAGACGAGTCCATCGACCAGCATCAGGCAGCACTCACGTCCGTGAGTGAGCACCTGAAGGGCCCTGCCAGGACGTTGCAGCAAGGGGCGCAACTCATCCAGTGCCACGGCATCGGCCTGGTCCGCGCCGGCCGCCGTGGGATGGATCAGCGCTATGTCGTCCGCCGCCGCCCTGCTGCTCAGTGTGAGCGTGCGGTAGATCAGGCAGGACAGCGACTCCTGCGTCCGGCTCGTCACGAGGCCGAAGCGAGGATGCCGGTTACCGGGCCAGTCGCCGAGCCGCGCGGCGTCGGCCGCGGTCGCGACCAGGGCGACGGGAACCGCCGCGTGATCATCGAGAACGTCGTCCAGGCCGGCCGGGTCGGTGCGGTGATGCGGACGCGAGGTCGCGCTCGCCAGTAACCCTGCGGCGGCATGGGCCATCGGGTCGCCCAGGGAGACGACCACCCCGGGCCAGGAGGCGCCGATCACTTCCGGCAACGCGTCCGCACCCTCCGATCGCAGCACGTTCTCGTACCGTGTGAGTGAGGGCCCGGTCATGACCGGGAAGGCAGAGCCGGGCTGCCATGACGCGGCCAGCCGTGCGTAGCTGAGGGCGTCGTCGCAGCGGACAACGGCTTTGGAAGCCGACATCGTCTCCCCTAATCGTGCTCGTGCAAGCCCTTGGCGCGCGGTGCGGTGTCAGCGGGAGCTCGTGGACAGTTTGCTTTCGAGCGCATGGCAGTCCGGTGCCTGCAGGACGTCCCGGACTCTCACCCGAATCCCCAGTTCGGCCTCGATCGCGGCCACGAGCCGCATCGCGGCCAGCGATTCCCCGCCTGCCTTGATGAAACTGACCTGCAGAGGTGCCTCCGGGCCGAGTACCCGTTTCCACAGTGACGGCAGCACGCCCTGCTCCTCAGCGGGAAGAGCGGCCGCGCCTTGCGGGATGACGATGGACTGCCCGCCGGACTCGGGCCTGTCCTCGCCCGTACGGCTCTCTCCCGAGAGATGGGAGGCGAGCAGCGAGCGAACGGCCGGGTGATCGACCTTCCCATGAGCGTTGACGGGCAGGCGCTCAACGACGATGACAGCGTCGGGCAGCATGTAGTCGGGAAGAACAAGCGCCATGGCCTCGCGCATCACGTCCCGCGCCGGACGTTCTTCCGCCCACTCCTGGTTCGTCACCACCGCCAGACCCAGACGCAGGCCTTCGGTGGCGTTCCGGACACCGACCGCGGCCGCCGCACTGACGCCGGGGACTGCTCCGGCCGCACGCTCGACCTCTTCGGGCGAGACACGGAAACCGCGGATCTTGAGTTCGTTGTCGGCCCGCCCGAGAAAGTCGATACGCCCGTTCTGCCTGATCCGTACAAGGTCGCCGGTCGGATAGACCGGGGAGTCCACCCCGTCCACGCGAACGAGGTCATGAAGCCTGTCCCCGCACGGGACACCTGCGATTCCCAGAACGCCGGGACGGCCGAAGGGGACGAGGGCCCCGTCGTGGTCGAGAACGCACAGCGTAGCGCCTCCGATGGGAGCGCCCAGCTGGGGCAGATCGTGCTCGGATTCGTGTCCCCGTACGTCATGGTGTGTGACTGAGATGGCGCATTCGGCAGGGCCGTAAGAACTCAGCAGGCTGACGGTGCCGTGATGCCGGCGGACGAACTGGGCGGCCCGAGCCGCGTCGTAGGCTTCTCCGCCGATCACGACGGCCCTCACGCTGCCGGGCAGCCTCTCGTCGCGCTGCTCCAGATGATCGGCCAGAACGGCCCACAACGCCGTCGGAAGGTCCAGCACCGTGGCCTGATGTGATTCGAGTTGCCGCAGCATCCCCGGGATGCCGTCGGACAGGTCCAGCAGGAGAAGCGTCCCGCCGAGCGAGAGGATGGGAAGCGTCTCTTCGAGAGATGCGTCGAAGAGGAGGGAGTTGGAACCGGCGACCACATCGCTTGACGTCAGCTGCAGCCGGTTGATGAATGCTCCGACGTACGCGGACAGGGCCCGGCGGCCGACTGAGATCCGCTTCGGCCGGCCCGTGGTGCCGCTGGTGCTCACCACGTAGGCCTCGCCGGGTTGCCGCGCGAGGTCCTGCGCGGTGCGCAGGCGAGTCAGTTGTCCATCCGATGACCAGCGGAAATGAGCAGATTCCAGGATCGACGACAAGCGTGCTGCCGGCGCGAGCGGGTCGACCGGCATGAAGACCACATTCTGCTCAAGGCAGGCGGCCAGTCGGCTGCAATAGGCGGCATCCCGCCCGATGTCGATGGCCACCACGTCTCCGGCCGCTGCTCCGGCGGCGTTCAGCTCGCGTGTCGCGGCACTCAGCAGGAGGGCGAAGTGCTCCTGCGTCGCGGAGGACTCCATCGCGATGACGGCGGGGGCCGCAGATCGACGAGGTTCGATCCTCATGGGGTGGTACTGGGCGGGCGGGCCAACGAGGACGGCAGGATCGGAGGAAGGCCACCGCCAGTCCTGCGCCACCGTACCGTTCCTGATGGCATGGACCAGCTGAGACAGGCCGTGACGGAACATGTCCATCAACCTTCGCACTGTGTCGACCTGGTACAGGGAGGTGTCGAACTCCCATACCAGGCGGACGGATCCATCAGGCGCCATAGGGTCGGCGCCTGCCTGCTTGGGGAGGACCAGAACGTCCAGAGGACACTTGGTCGTGCCGTTCTGCCGGTACTCGACGAGCGCCGTTCCGTGACCCGGTATGTGGGTGTCCGGGAGCGGTGCGTTGTGCGCGCTGAACATGCACCGGTAGAGCGAGGCGCGCCGCCCGCCTTCTGCCTGGCGAACTGCTTCCACAATCGTGTCATAGGGGATCAGCTCGTAGTCCAGGGCGTCGCGCAGCGCGGCTCTCACCCGGAGAAGGAAGGCCGGGAAAGCGGCGGACCACTCGGAGCGTACGGCCACGGTGTTGACGAACATGCCCAGGGTGGATTCGAAACCCGACGGACGGGCGCTGACCGCCGACCCGATGACGAGGTCCTCTTCACCTGAGATCTCGTGCAGGGTGCAGAGAAAGGCGGCCATCAAGAGTTCGAAGCCGGTGGCACCTTGCCGAGTGGCCCACGCCTGCAGCTCTTCCCACTCCTGACCTTCTACGACGACGTCGACGGAGTCCGCCGGCGCCGGGGCGAGGTCCACGGAAGAGGTTTCGACGTCGAACGGTGGAGCCACCGGCAGATGCGGAGCGTCAGCGAGCCGATCGACATAGGTGGCCAGTTGCGGTGACCCCGGAAGGGCTTCGACCCGCGTGACCTCATCTGCGACGTAGTCACCGTACTCAAGGCCCCGGGGTGCCGACGAGTTTGCATCGGACCCGGACAGGGCGTGCACGAAGTCCCGCAACAGAAGGGTCAGAGACCATCCGTCGTGGATGAGGTGATGTTCGACCTGGCTCAGTATCTGCTCGTCATCGGATATGCGGAAGAGCCGCCAGGAAACGAGCCGGCCCTGCTCCAGATCCCAGTCGATCCGGCCATGCTCACGGAGCAACCTGTCGAGTTCGGCGGGCCGGCCGCCGGCCGTGCGGTCGGCGTGGCGAAGATCCACCACCTCGAGCTCCGGAACCCATGGGGTGCCGATGACAACTCGCCAGCCTTCGGCGCCAGGGCGATACGTGGAGCGAAGGATGGGATGAGCCGTCACCACGGCGGCGAGAGCCGCCGAGATCTTCTCTTCCGTGAGCGTGCCGGGCAGGTGGATGGCGACCTGGTTCTGGTACGCGGGCACGGAAGGCGCCGACGCGATCTCGTAGAGGGCGCGCGCCTGCGCATGGGAGACGGAGTATTCCCTGTCCGAGGCGGTGCGGGGCGCCCGCCCGCCGGCCCCCCGCATACCGTCGGCGATCCTGTCCACGAGCTCGCCGATGCCGGCCGACCCCAGGATCTCGCTGACCCGGACGGTGCTGCCGAGCTCCAGCTCGATCCTGCTCCTCAGACGGGCCGCTGCCAGGGAATGGCCACCGACGTCAAGGAACGAGTCGCCGATGTCCACCCTCTGGTCACCGACCACGTCGCGGATCATGTCGAGAATGCGCGCCCGTGCCACGTCGGCAGCTTGACCGGGAGCCTCGTTGCGGGCCGGCGTCCTCGGCTGACGCTGCGCGGGACCACCGGTGAGCTGCTGGGCCAGAGCGTCGCGGTCCACCTTTCCGGTGGGTCCGACAGGCAGCGAGGGAAGCGCGAGAATGTGATCGGGAAGCATGTAGGGAGGCAATGAGGCCGCCATCTCCCTACGCAGGGCGACCGTCGTCAGGGCCTCGCCCGGTGCGTACACCACGGCGACGGCGAGCTCCTTGCCGTCAGACCCCTCGACCGTCAGAACAGCGGAGTCCGCCACCGCTTCTATTCTGTTCAGCGCCGCCTGGACGTCGCCCAGCTCGATGCGGTAACCACGAATCTTGACCTGGTCGTCAAGGCGTCCGAGGAACTGCATCGTGCCGTCGGTGGTCCAGCGTGCGCGATCACCGGTGAAGTACATGCGAGCTGCCGGGTCCGACACGAAGGGGTCGGGCATGAACCGTGCCTCGGTCAGCTCGTCGTCTCCGGCATACCCCATGACCACCGGCACGCCGGCGATGTACAGGTCACCCGGCTCGCCAAGGACACAAGGGGTTCGATCGCTGTTCAGAATGTAGTAGCGGGCGTTCTGGATGGGCCGCCCGTACGGGATGCTCGGCCAGCCGGCGGGCACCTCGCCGACATCGAAATAGTTTGACCAGACGGTCGCCTCGGTCGCTCCTCCGAGTGCGACGACATGGGCAGCGGGGAACCGTCTGCGAATCTCGTCAGGGAGAGCGAGCGGCACCCAGTCCCCGCTGAGGAAGACCAGGCGCAGACTGGGGTTTCGAGGTGGCCGACGGCCCGCGGAGACGGCCATCACCTGACTGAGCGCAGCGGGAGCCGAATCCCAGAACGTGATCGGCTCCCGATCGAGGATGTCCAGCACGCGATCCGGATCCGCCATCTCGTCCGGACTGATGATGCGAATCGTGCCGCCTGCGGCGAGAATCCCGAAGATGTCGTACACGGAGAGGTCGAAGGTGAAGGCCGTGACGAGCAGCAGCCGGTCCTCCGGACAGATCGAGTACGTTCTGTTGACCCATTCGATGAGGTTCACGACGCTCCGGTGACAGACCTGGACGCCTTTGGGGCGGCCGGTCGACCCTGACGTGAAGATCACGTAGGCCGGATCGCTCGAAGACGTGCGGCCGGGTTCGCGGACGTCACCGAATCGCTCGACAGCCGACCAGGTCAGGACCCTGGGCTTCGGGTCATGGGCCGGAGCGGGGGAGGACGAGGGCACCCGGCGGATCACGACGTCGTATCGTCCGGCGAGTGAGCCGTGCCAATGGTCGCCGCTCCTCGCCACGATCTCCACGTCGACCGGAGCCGTCGTCTCCGAGGCGAGCTTCCGGAACCAGGAACGCGGCAGTCGCAGGTGGCCTGCTCCGGTCTCGCTCCCCGTGTCGATCACATCGGCGATGATGACGGCTCCGCCTTCGACGACCAGGCCGATCGCGTCGAGTATGGCTTTCCGGGCGTAGTCGGGGCCGGGATAGAACTGGGTGACGCTGGACATGAGGACCGCATCGAACCGTCGTTCACCGGCGACGTCCCTGATGTTGTGCGCGAACCCCGTGGAGAAGTGCGTGACGGCCGGCGAGCCGGACATCGCGGTCCGGCAGCGCTCTATCGCGACCGGCGATGGGTCCACCCCGACATATTCCGCCACCAGTCCGCCGAGCTCGGCTGCGAGCAGCCCGGATCCGCAGCCGATCTCCAAGAGGGAGCGCGGATTTCCGGCCGCGGCCACCAGGTTGCGTACGTGCTGCAGGTAGACGGCGACGTCCTCGCGCTCGAACCCTTCTTCGCTGCGGCCCTGGTTGAATCCGGCTGCGCGCAGCGGGTCGTCATCCGCGGCGATCTCATCCCAGAGAAGGCGCGTGCTCGACTCTTCCAGGTGGTCGACAGGATGCTGGGCGGCGTCCAGGCACATCAGACGCGTGTCCTGGCCGGCGATCCATGCCGACTCCTCCGCCAAGCGCGCCTGCCGCCGGCTGGTCACGATCCAGTTGATGTGGAGTTGTGCTATCGGTTCCGCCACGCGTGATGCGGGCCACCGAGGGTCGAGAGGCACATAGGCCGCACCGGAGCACGTGATGCCCAGGATGCCGACGATGGCCGTGACCGAATGCTCGACGAGGACGCCGACGTAGTGACCGGGTCCGAGCCCTTCCGCGGTGAGCGCATTGCTGAGCTGCTGAGCTTGCGACCACAGCTGCCCGAAGGTGGTGCGAGCACCGTCGCTGGTCTCGATGGCGATGGCCTCGGGGTCCGCTTCGACGGCCCTCTCGATCAGATCGGGCAGAGTGGCCAGATCGTCGAAGGGAACCGCTGTGGCATTCCATTGCTCAGGAACGGGATCCCCGTCGTTCAGATCCCACTGCGCGGCGGGGCTTCCATCGTTGGCGCCAGTCACTTACGCAGCCTCTCTCGATATGTCGAACGATCAATCAAGCGGGGAGGTCGTGGGAACCGATGCGCAGACGCCTGTTCCCAGGCCCAGTTTCCGCATCGTGCCGGCCAGATCAGTGCAGGAACCGCCGTTGCCGTCCGCGAACCAGGCGATGACGCGCTCCTGGATCTCCGGGCTCTTCTCCTGGCTGACCTTGAACATCGCCTCCACCTTCTCCACCTGGAAGGAGAACGCGCCGACCCCGGGTGCGAGCGAGCTGTGGTAATCACACGAGGCTGCGAAATCGAAGCCTGAGCCGAAGCGGCTTTCCAGCGTTCGTGCCGTGGTCGTCACCACGGACAGAGTCTCGTCAGGGCTCGCGGCGAGGGTCACCGTCCCGTAGAGGTGTACGGTGACGAAATCCCAGGTCGGCGCGGCCACGTCGGTGTCGTACAGCGTAGGTGAGACGTAGCCGCCGGGCCCCATGAAGATGAGTTTTGCGGCGGTTCCGTGGGCCAGCGTCGCCCAATGCGGGTTCGCCCGGTTCATGTGCCCTAGCAGGCCGGTGCCGGTGAGCTGGTCGTCGCTGGATGCCGGCCGCCGGATGACGGGCACCTGAGTCGCTTCGGGCACCGTCGTCCCATTGCTGATGAGAAGGGCGAGCGGATGCCGGTCGACGATCTCGACCGCCCAGCTCTCCCCGTCCACCCGGTATATCGGGGGAATCAGCATCCGCCTACCTCCACCTTGTCTGCCGCGGGCTCACGGTTCGTCGTCACACCAGCTCCTTGGTCAGAACCTCGGCCAGCTCGCCGGCGCGGACCGCCGTGAGCGACAGCAGGGTTTCGGACAGGCCGTGCGAATGCTCTCCGTAGCCGAGGACGTAGATGCCGCATTTCACGGACTCGTCGGTCGCCACCCTGCGGTTGCGGTCAAGGAGCAGACGGCCCTGGCCGTCCCGCCGGCAGCGGGGGAGCAGGTCGCCCAGCAGAGATGCGGGATCGGCCCGCAGGTAACCGGTGGCGCAGACCAACGCGTCAGCCTCGACCGTGGTCGTGCTCCCGTCGGGCAGGAACTCGATCACGATGCGCAGGCGTTCCCCGACGGGGGTGACCTCGACCAGGCGCGAGACCTTGTGGACGTGAAGGCGACGACGCCCGGTCACTGATTCGAGATAGGAGGTCTGATACAGCCGGCGGATGAGACCTTCGTCCACGACCGAGTAGTTGGTGTTCGCATGGTAGGCGTGCAATGACCGCCGCACACTCTCGGAAGCCGCGAAATGGTGGTCCACGGCCACGGGGTTGAAGATCGAGTTCGTGAAGGAGCTGTCGTCCGCGACGCTGTAGCCATATCGGGAGTGCACGGAATGCACCTGGGCGTCGGTGAACTCGCAGTGCAGATAGTCGACGGCTTCGGCGGCGCTCTGACCGGAGCCGAGCACCACGAATGACGACGGCTTCGATCCGGCGATGGCCTGCACTCCGTCAAGAAGCCTGGAGGAATGCCAGATCCGTTCGGACTCCGGTAGACCCTCCGGCATCCGCGGCCGCCCGCCCGCTGCGATCACCACGTTACGGGCCCGGTGAGTCCGCGGCGCTTCATCGCGGCCGCCCACCCGCACCGAGACGTCCACGGCTTCGACGTCACCCGGCCCCGTGGCCGACCTGATCCCGATCACCTCGGACCGGTAGGAGACACGGTTCTCGAATTGCTCGGCAGCCCATGCCAAGTACTCGTGGAACTCGGTCCGCAAGGGGAAGAACGTCTTGGTGTTGGCGAAGTCGACGATCCTGCCGCGCGTGTGCAGGAACGACAGAAACGAGAATCGGCTGGTCGGATTGCGCATGGTGACCAGATCCTTGAGGAACGGCACCTGCATCGTCGCGCCCTCGATCAGCATGCCACGATGCCAGCCGAAGCGCTCCTGGGCCTCGAAGAACCGCGCTGTGACCGCTCTGCCGGCTGAGTCCATCTCGTCCAGAGCGATGGCCAGCGCGAGATTGGCGGGTCCGAATCCGACCCCGGCGATATCGAGCACCGCGTCGGCGTCCATGCTCCCGTTCCGGTAACTCTGGCTCATTGTTCATCCAATCCGGTCAGCGAACAGGGGGAAACACGGTCGGCCTGGCTGGTCCGGTCGCCCTCGACGAGCCGCGGAGCCAGTTGCGTGACTGAAGAACACGGCCGGGATGGCCAGTGGGTCGCGCCGAAAATGCTCGATTGTTGATGCGGTAAGTGTCGACTCGGTGTTTGCCGCGAACGAACTGGACGGCAGCCTGCCGTCCAGTTCGGTGGGCTTCGCGTGTGCAGTCGCGAGGCAGGGATCAAATTATCCGTCCATATCCGCCACCAGTACTGACATCGGTCAGGGGATGTTGGCCTTCGGCTCGTTTCCCTTCGCCGGTCCCCAGGGCAGGAGGGAGGTGGCGACCGCGTCGACCCGTCGCATAGTCCCAGGTCATCGAGGGAGCTCAGGGGCCGGCGGGTCGTTCGCAAGCGTCGCCCCGGCCGAGCGGGGCCAGGCATTGCTCGAAGGCGAGCGTCGCCAAGGAAGCGGCGAACATCCACGAGGGTGGGCATGTCGGGATTGTTGCGCATGCCGCATCGGAGGTTTAGAGTCCCCATCCAACGGTGTACGGTCGGCATTTGCCGTTAGGAAGATCGGGGCCACGTCGACATTTGGCTCCCTTTGCGAGGGCAGCGGGGAACGGCGAGCCGGGCTGCGTTTTCTTCTATGAGGTTCAGGAACGAGGCTTCAGCAACCGTTCGAGCGATTTCCTGCGTACGGCGAGAAACACGGCCGGCGCGGTCACCTGATCAGCATCGGATCCGCTTCCCTCCGCCGGCCGGGCTCGCGGACAAAGTGCAGGACGACTCCCCACCCGCACCCGAAGGGCTGAACGGCGATGTCCACGATGCCGCAACCGCCCCTGTGAGCCGAAAGGAAAAGCCGATGATGATCGATGCACGACAAGCTCTCCCGCTGCAGACCGCGGCGCCTGGAGTGGCGCTCTTTCCGGCAGAGTTCGAGCGGGTGCTGGCACGCCTGCGCACGGACATCGACGACCTGGCCGCGGCCGAGGATCTGACGGTGCTCACCGCGCCTCCGGTGCTCCCCCGTGACATCGTCGAGCGGTCCGGGTACGTGCGCGAGTTCCCGCATCTGCTCGGTTCTGTGCACAACTTCGGCGGCGACGCGACCGAATGGCTGGCCCGGCGGGCTGAGGCGGTCTCGGGCGGCGACTGGCACGATCGCCAGGAGATAGCCGACGTGGTGCTCACGCCTGCGGCGTGCTATCACATCTATCCGCTCCTGGCCGGCGCGACGCTGACCGCACCGGCGCGTTTCGCCGTGGAGGCCTGCTGTTACCGGCACGAGGCGACCGTCGAACCAGGACGGTTCCGGTCCTTCCGCATGCGTGAACTGGTATTCGTGGGGACCGCGGACGCCTGCGTCGAGTTCCGCGATCGCTGGCGGCAGCGGGTGGCGGACTGGCTGACCACCCTGGGGCTCGACGTCGCCACGGAGACGGCCACCGACCCGTTCTTCGGCCCTGGCGCCAAGTTGCTCTCCGTCAATCAGCGTGCCCAGGCGCTCAAGTTCGAACTGGTGGCCCCGGTGGCCGACGGCCTGAGGCAGGCGGTGGCCTCGGCCAACTGCCATAAGGACCACTTCGGTGAGATCTTCGGGATAGAGCTGCCGGACGGCAGCCCGGCACACAGCGCCTGTGTCGCCTTCGGGCTGGAACGCATCGCCCTCGCGGTGGCGTACGCCGAGCGCGACGGTGCCCCCACGAGCGAGTCGCGGTAGAAGGCGCTCGGTGCGGCTGAAGGGACGATCACTTCCAGCAAGATCGCCACCTGCACAAGCTGCTCTCTCAGGTTCGGTCAGGCATGGTCGTGCTGACATCGACCAGGGCACTTCCCCCGCCGGCGTTGATAGCGTCGTCGGCCTCCGAAGTGATCTAGAAGATCAGGCTCTCGACCTGCTGATCTCGATGCCGATTCGCGACCGAGGAGTCACCATGATGCCCCCGACCATCCTGAGCCCCGAAGAATCAGCGTTCGACTGGCTGCTGGACGCGGCCGACCATATCCGCGGCACGGTCCGGACGCGGGGCGCGGCCCTGCTTCGCGGCCTGCCCATCCGCGAACCCGCCGATCTGACGATCGTCAGGAAGATCCTTGGTGTGGAACCGTACCGGGCGACGGAGCTGTTCGGTCAGCGCACTGTCTACAGTGACGGGGTCGCTTCACCGATCGAGTGGCCGGCTCACCGCGAACTCTGCCCTTACCAGGAGGAGACGTTCAGCGCGGTCGTCCCCAGCATCGCTCTGACCGCGTGCGTGCGCCCGCCCGAAGCGGGCGGGGAGACCTGCCTAGCCGACTCGCGCGAGCTGCTGCGCCACCTGCCGGACGAACTGGCGCGCCGCTTCCAGGAGCTGGGCTGGACGCTGACGCGAGTGTTCCGCGAAGAGTTCGGCATGAAGTGGAGTGAGGCTTTCGGCGTCGACTCCTTCGACGCGTTGCTCGAACTGTTCGCGCAGATCGGCATCGATCACGACCGGCTGTCCAAGGGCGGACTCCGCACGGTCCGCCGGCGGCGGGCGACAGTGGTCCACCCGAAGACGGGCGAGGAGTGCTGGTTCAATCAGGCGGCGTTCTTCAACTCCGCGAGCTTGGAGCCGAGAGATCTGACGGTTCTGCGGCGGGCATTTGGGCCGGACCTCCCGATGGAGACCGGTTACGGCGACGGCTCTCCGCTGACCGAGGATGAGGTGTCCGCCATCCAGGACGCCTATGCCAAAACGGCCGCAGCCGTCCGATGGCAGGCGGGAGACCTGATCGTCGCGGACAACATCCTCACCGCACAGGGCCGCCGGCCTTATCAAGGGAACCCGCTGTTCTTCACCTACCTGGGCGATCCCGTGCCGCTATCCGTCCTGTCATAGGTCAGGCGGGCTCTGGTTGCCGGGCAATACTGGCAGGTTTTAGTACAAGGCACTGCCGACAAGCTTGCATACTCGCACCAGCCGTCATTGTGGAAAGGCCGGGTGCTCTTCGTCGAGCGCCGGATCGCATATCGGGCGTCGACCAGGTGATCTTCAATCACCTTTCCCGCGAAGGAAGTTTTCTTTGACGCTTTTCGGCGTATTCTTGAGGGAGGGGCCCCGGTGACTGCCTCTGAATTTCTCCGCCTGCCGGGCGGACGATGGTCTATTTGGCGTGGCATGGTCCTCAGAGGTGCGGGGTTCCCGGTCCGCCAAGTCGAGACGATCAGCGATCTGCAACTCGCCTTGGCCGCAGATCAGTGCATCAAGGCGAAGGCCGACCAGGCCCACGGTGATGATGCGGCCGAATACGAAGCCGAGTTCGCCGCAGCGCTGGCCCGAGTCACTGACGCCATCGAATCCGTCGCCGCCGATCCGCGCCTGCGTGAAGCCGTCACCTGGCAGAACCCTCACTTCCTCGACACCTGCCTGGACAGGGCGGGAGGCAAGCCTGGTCGGCGCGGCAGCCCCGTACGCCGGCGGGAGATGGCGATCGCCAACTACCTGCAGCGGTACACCACGAAGAACGACTCGATAGGGTTCTTCGGTCCGGTGGGCTGGGCCGAGTGGGATGCCGCAGCTCGCCGGCCGTCGCTGCTCGCGGGGCAGCCCCTGCTGAGCCGGCGCAGCGTCTCCTTCGAGGTATGGGCCATCGACGCGGTGGGCGCGACCCTGGCCAAGCGGCCCGAGCTGCGGCACGGTGTTCCCCCGCGCCGGGTGCCCGCCCACCGCTTTCACGACGACCACGTCGTCCTGGCGAGCGGCGAGCGGGTGCCGCTGTCCGCGGATGCCGCCGCCGTGGTGCAGCGATGCGACGGAGTGCGCACGGTGCGGGAGATCGCCGAGGACCTGGCGGCCGACGAGGAGGAACTGCTGGTTCTTCTCGACGAACTGTGCGACCGGGACCTGTTACGGCTTGACTTCGAGGGGCCTGTCGAAGCGCGAGCAGAGCAGCGCCTGCGGGCCCGGCTGGCCCGGGTGCCGGAGCCGGAGGCCAGACAGCGGGCTCTTGACGATCTCGATCGGCTCATCCGGGCGAAGAACGACGTCGCCGCCTCCGCCGGCGATCCGGCCCGGCTCAGAGGTGCGCTGGAAAAGCTGAACGTCGAGTTCCAGCAGCTCACCGGCAACAGCGCCGTCCGTGCGCACGGGAAGACGTACGGTGCGCGGACAACGGTGTACGAGGACACCGTCCGCGATGTCACTGTCACGCTGAGCGGGGACATGCTCGATGAACTGGGCGAGCCGCTCTCCCTCGTCCTGGACAGCGTGCGCTGGCTCGCCGCCCGTATCGCGAGCAACTACCTCAGCCGGCTCGACGCCTTGTACGACCGAGCCTGCCTCCTGCTCGGCACCGCCGATGTTCCGCTGGCGCGGCTGCTGGCGTTGGCGACCCGCGAGTTCTACTTCGATCGAGACCTTCCGCCCCTCGTTCAGAACGCGATCGAGGACCTGCAGCGGCGCTGGGCGGACGTCCTGGCGATCCCCGACGGGGTGCGGCGGTACAGGGTCGAGCCCGCGGAGATCGCCGACCGGGTCAGGGCCGAGTTCGCCGCATCGACGCCACCGTGGGCGCGCGGGCAGCAGCATTCCCCTGACGTCCTGCTCGGGGCGGAATCCCTCGACGCGGTCGGCCGTGGTGAGTACCAGTTCGTGTTGGGAGAGCTCCACATGACGCACAACACGGTCGAGATCCAGACGTTCGCGGACCAGCATCCCGACCCCGATCGCCTGCTGGCGATGACTCATGCCGCTGTCGGCGACGAGCGGATGGCGCTGATCGTTCCACGCGCTTGGGACGATCTCACCCGGACCATCATGCCCGCGTCACTGATGTCGCCGCGCTACCGGTACTGGAGCCGCGGCGCCGACGATGTGTCCCACGTGCCAGGCGACGTGATTCCTTTGGGCGCCCTCACCGTGGCACGGGCCGACGAAACGCTCATGGTTCGCAGCGAGGTCGATGACCGGCGCTGTCCGCTGTCCGAGGTTCTCGGCGACTACCTGTCCATGGTCTCGGTGAACGCGTTCCGGATGTTGCCGAAACGGCCGCACCGCCCGCGGGTGTCCATCGGGCGGCTCGTCGTCGCCCGAGAGTCCTGGCGCCATTCGCCGAGCGAGTGCGGGTGGGCTTATGCGGCGGTCCGCGGCGAACTGAACGAACAACTCCGCTATCTCCAGATGCGGGAGTGGGTGGCCCGCAACAACCTGCCTCGGCGAGCGTTCTACTCCGTTGCCATCGAGACCAAGCCGGCGTACGTCGACTTCACGAGCCTGCCGCTGGTCAACAGCCTGGCCAGCACGATCCGGCGGATGGCCAAGGACGGCTCGGACGGCGACATCACCTTCACCGAGATGTTGCCGGCGCCGCAGGAGTGCTGGCTCTCGGATGGAGACGGCGAACGCTACACCTCGGAACTGCGCATGGTGGTCACCGAGCGTCCCTGCTGAGGAGATCCGGACCGGGCTCCACACGTCGACACAGCACCGGATCGACATCCGCAATCCATCTCACACAGCAATTCCCGATGACCAGACTCACGGAGGGCAACGCCATGAGCCGATCGACTTCTTCGAGTTCCCTCTGGCGGCCTTGGACGCCGGTCACCCAGCAGGCCGACCTGCAGATCACCGAGGCGCGCGGATGCCGAGTACGCGGCGCGGACGGCACCTGGTACCTGGACGGCATCTCAGGTGTGCTGAACGTGTCGTGCGGCCACGGGCATCCTCGACTGATCGAGGCCGCGGTCGACCAGATGCAGCGGCTCGTCCATTACGATCCGATGGCCGCCTCCCACCAGCCCGCCGAGACTCTGGCACGGCGGATCGCCGAGATCATGCCGGGCGATCTCAATGAGAGTCTCCTGATCAACAGCGGTTCCGAGGGGATCGAGGCGGCGCTCAAGATCTGCTGGCAGTACTGGCGCCACCTCGGCGAGAATCGCGAGCGCATCATCTCCCTCGAAGCCGGATACCACGGCACCACCGCCCTCGGCCAGGAGCTGTCGAGGCTGCCGTTCACCCTGAACGACTGGCCGAACCGGTTTCCCGTGGACCACGTGGCCCTGCCCATGGAGCCTCGTGCGCTACGCACGGCGGAAGGCGCCGAAGCACTGCTCGGCCTCTTCTCCCAGGCGCTCAAGAGCGGGACGCCGGCCGCGGCGGTCATCGTCGAGCCGCTGCTGGGGCTGGGCGGCTGCACGGTGTTCCCCGAGGGGTTCCTCGCCGGGCTCCGGCGGCTGTGCGACGAGTACGGGACGCTGCTCATCCTGGACGAGATCTTCACCGGCTTCGGCCGTACCGGCCGGATGTTCGGCTTCGACCATGACGGGATCACTCCCGACATCGTCGTCACGAGCAAGGGGATCAGCAGCGGGCTGGTCCCGCTCGCCGCGGTGACGGCCACGACGGCGATCAAGGAGACGTTCAGGAACGCCCCGGTCGTCCAGGGGCTGCGCTACGGGCACACGACGGGCGGGCACGCGGTCGCCGCCGCAGTCGCGAAGGCCGTGCTCGACGTCATGGACGAAGAGAAGCTCGTGGAGAACGCGGCGGCCCAGGGCGCCGGCATCCGGTCAGGCCTCGATGCCTTCCGAGCACACCCGAAGATCACTGACATCCGCGGGCTGGGCCTCGTCATCGCCATTGAGGCCGACTCGCCGGAGTCGGCGGAGGCCATCGCGACGGGGGCGATGGACAACGGCCTTCTCGTACGCGCCGAGCGCGGCGTGGTGCGCATCGCGCCTCCCTTGACGATCACCACCGACGAGTCGATCGAACTCGTCGACAAGCTCAGCAGGGCCATCGCCACGCTCGGCTGAAGTCGCCACCGGGCCCGAACGTCATGCCTGATCTGAGGAGGAAGAGGAATGCCGGTGAGCTGGGGTAAGGCCACGTCAGGTCCGACATCGTTCGTCGAGATGGCTCGGCTGGCCGGAAACTACACGCACTGGCACAACCTGGTCTACTCCACGGCGTGGCTGACCGGACGGCTGGATCACGCGGCTCTGCGCGAGGCGTGGCGCGTCCTGTGCCTGCGCCATGACGTCATGCGCAGGGCGTACGTCTCACCGGACGAGGCGTGCACGTACGAGGACGTGCTGACCGAGGTGGAGTTCCACTCGGCCGATACGGACGATGAAGCGCTCGAGACGATGCGCCGGACCCTCGTCGGGGCTCCTTTCAGCCTCGACGCCATAGGTCTGTCGCGCATCGTCGTCGTGCGACGCGACGACCGGCGGCATCTGTTCGGGATAGCGCTGGACCACCTCATCACCGACCTCACCTCGTGGAACCTTCTCGTGGCGGAACTGGGCGAGCTCTACGAGCGTGCGGCCGCCGGTGAACGGATCGGCTGCGAAACCGAGGGCGCCGCCTCCTACCAAGAGTTCGCCGCGCTGCTCCGGCAGGAGTTCGCCGGCCGATGGGGGGAGGAGCGCAGAGCGTTCTGGCGTGCGTACACCGAAAGGTTCGGATCCTCGTCTCCCCCCTTGCCGAGCGCCGGTGCGGCGAAGGGCGAGCCCGCGGTGAAGATCGTGCGTCGTGCGCTGCCGGCGGACGCGCACTCGAGGGTGCGGCAGCTGGCGAGACAGGCCAGGGCGACGCCGTTCGTGGTGGTGACCGCCGCCATTCTGGCGGGCATGAAGGAGGCGACCGGCGCTTCGAGCGTGGGGGTCAGTGTCGCTCACCACGGGCGTGCTCTGCCGTACACGGCCAAGACGCTCGGACAGTTCGTCCAGCGTGTCCCCCTGCATCTCGACGGCGAACCGGGCGGGCCGCTGGAGACGGTCCGCGACGTCTTCGGGCAGAGCCTCGACGTCTTCGACTACGCGCTCCCGCTCGACATCGTCGAACGGTCCTGGGGCCTGGACCTGACCTCCTCGATCGGTGGAAACGGGGCGCACGTGACCCTCGATCAATCAGGAGAAGGTTTCCGGGGCTCGCCCCTGGCGGGTACGCGGGCGGAGCCGGTCCAGGTGCCCGCACCGGGTGGTCATGGCCTGGTCGACCCCCTCATCTTCGCGTGGTGGCTGGACGAGGCGGTCCCGCGCGTGGTCGTTCACTACGACGAAAGCCTGATCACCACGGAGGCAGTCGAGGCCGTCGTGGACGTGGCGGCGCGATTCGCGGTCTCGGACGGCCGCTGATGAGCTTCACCGGCGCCTTCTGGCGCAGCGGCGACGCCGGATTCTCCGACGCCGCGCTCGCGACCATCTTCAACGGTCGCAGGCCCGCGCGACGCCCGGCAGCGGTGCTGCGTGCCGCTGATGCCGTCGACGTGGCGGCCGGGGTGAAACTGGCGGCCGCGGAGGGGTGGAAGGTCTCGGTCCGCTCAGGCGGGCACAGCTGGGCCGCCTGGTCGCTGCGCGAGGACGCGCTCCTCATCGACCTGGTCTCGCTCAACGGGATGCACTACGACGCGGGCACCGGAATCGCCGCGGTCGGCCCGGCGGCACGCAGCGGACTGGACCTGGACCCGTTCCTCGCCGCGCACGGCCGGTTCTTCTCCGTCGGACACCATCCCACCGTGAGCATGGGCGGTTTTCTCCTGCAGGGCGGGATGGGCTTGAGCTGCCGCGGCGTGGGCTGGGCCGTGGAGTCGGTCGAATCCATGGACGTGGTCACCGCATCCGGGGAACTGGTCCGCTGCTCCGAGACGGAGAACGCGGATCTGTTCTGGGCGGCCCGCGGGTCGGGTCCCGGATTCTTCGGTGTGGTCACCGAATTCCGGCTGCGCACCCGTCCCCGCCACCGGAGCCTGATCCGATCCACTTACGTCTACCCGGCTGAGGTGGCGACCGAGGTGCTGACCTGGTTCCACTCCGTACGGCGCGACGTGGACCCGTCGGTGGGCCTCCTCGCCGTCGGAGCCGCTCCGCCCGGTTCCGGCTCTCCTGTGGTGATCATCGATGGGGTGTCCTTCGACGGCGGCCCGTCCGCGTTGGCCCCGCTGGAGACGTGCCCCGTGGCCGGCAGAGCGGTGAAGTCCGCCGCTGCTCAGCCGACGACCTTGAGCGCGTTGTTCGCCGAGCAGTCAGCCGGAAGCCCCGCGGGCCTTCGTTACTTCGTCGACAACGCGTACCTCGCCGGGCAGACATCGGACCTGGTGCCGGCATTGGTGGCGGCCTTCACCGACCTGCCCACGCCCCAATCGTCGGTGATTCTCAGTGACTTCAGCCCGCAGCTGTCACGCGTGTTGCCGGACATGGCTGTCTCGCTTCGCCCCGACCTGTATTTCGCCGCGTACGTCGCCGGCCGCGGCCCGGCCGACGACGAGAAGTGCCGTTCCTGGTTGCTCTCGGCCATGAACAGGTTGTCGCCGTACTCTGACGGCTGCTACCTCGGTGACAGCGACTTCACCGTCCGCTCGGACAGGATCCTGTCCGATGCGGCCTGGTCCAGGCTGCAGCGCATCAGGGCCGTCCGCGATCCGGAGGGGCGATTCCCCGGCTACCTGGGCACCCCCGCGCAGTGAACCCGGCTCTCATCGGCAGGTTCCCGGCCCGAGCCGGCGGGGAGTGACGAAGCTGTCGTTGATGACGTGGCCGTCGAGACCGTGTTTCTCGCCGTACGCGATGAGATCGCTGGTGCGGTTGATGAAGCCGCGTCCGTTGTTGTTCAGCGAGGTGTTGCACAGAACGCTGAAGCCGGTGCGGTCGCGGAACGCCTCTAGCCTCGCCGTTTCGCGGCGGCTGATGAGAGTCCGGGCTGGATGATCGGTTAGACAGCAAGAGTGCCCCTGATCTGGAAGATTACGGATTGTCGAGATCAACAACCTTCCAGAGCGAGGAGCACTCTTCGCGTGCAGACTATCCCGAAGTGGATGCAAGGGCTGGCGGTCACGGTCGGCGGTCACGGCGTGGTCTCTCACGTCGGTACGGCAGGGCTGCGGATGCTGGCGTTCAAGTCCGGCCAGACCATTGAACTGACAGCCGCGTTGCGGGTGCGGGGCCGGCAGGTGAGGCACGATCGGGGCCAGGTGTTATCCGACCTCGGTGTGATGATCGCTGATGGCGGGACCGCGACCCGGCACATCCGCACCCTGCGGGACCAGGGCGAGTTATTCGGTTCGGTGGCCTCGGCATCGACGGCGTGGCGAGCGCTGGAGGAGGTGACGGCCCGGCAGCGGGATAAGATCGCCGCTGCGCGGGCGCGGGCGCGACGGCGGGTGTGGACGTTGGTCGCCGCACGACACGGGGGCGTGCCGACCTCCCGGACCTGCTACGGCGACCTCGGTGAATGGATCGTGATCCGGCTGGATGCCACGATCCAGCTCTGTCACAGCGACAAGGAGGCCGCCGCGGGCACGTTCAAGGGCAGTTTCGGGTTGTTCCCACTGACCGCCTGGTGCGACAACACCGGCGAGTGCCTGGCCATCAAGCTTGCGCCTGCCGATAACTACATCCGCCCAGGCCATGGCTCTGCGAGGGCTTTCGCTTCAACGTACGCGAGCTCCAGTCATCCAAAAGATGGAAGCGCGTACGGCAGGATGATCCGCTGTGCTGCTTCGCCTGGCCTACCTGACCGTCACGAACGCCTTCGCCGCGCTGCGACTGCTACCCATGAGTGATCGGGACAAGGACATGGAAATTCTCGTTCTGCGTCACCAGATCGCCGTCCTTGAACGCCAACTCGGCGCTGACACGAGAGTGCGATTCGCACCCGAGGACCGGGCCCTTCTCGCCGCTCTCCTGACCTCACTGCCGCGTGAGGTTCTGCACCGCCTGCGGCTTCTCGTCCGGCCGGACACCGTCCTGCGCTGGCACCGCGACCTGATGAGACGTCGTCACGGCCGTATCTGCCGGCCCAAGCGCCCCGGGCGCCCACCCACGGTCCGCTCCATCCGCGCCCTCATTCTGCGCCTGGTCCGGGAGAACCCGAGCAGGGCCATCGGCGGATCCACGGAGAACTCACCACACTCGGCATCAAGGTCGCGCCGTCCACCGTCTGGGAGATCCTCAAACAGGCAGGCCTCGACCCGGCACCCGAACGGGCAACCACCACGTGGGCCGACTTCCTGCGCTCGCAAGCCGACGCCCTACTGACCTGCGACTTCATCGAGACCATCACTCTCAGCGGACAACGCCAGTACGTCCTGGCGGCCATCGAGCACGCCACCAGACGCGTCCGCGTGCTCGGCGCCACCGCTCACCCGAGCACAAACTGGGTCACCCAGGCGATCAAAATTTGGTGATGGACCTGGATGATGCAGGCTGCCGGGCGCGCTTTCTGCTTCGAGACCGGGATGGGAAGTTCCCGGCCATCATGGACGAGGTACTCGCCGAGGCCGGCATCAAGACCGTGCTCACCGGCATCCGGATGCCGCGGATGAACTCCATCATGGAACGGTGGGTGCAGTCCTGCCGCCACGAGCTTCTCGACCGCTGCCTCATCTGGAACGAACGCCACCTGCGGCACGCCCTGCGCGAGTACGAACACTTCTACAACCAGCACCGATCGCATCAAGCCCTGAACCAAGCGGCTCCACTGCGTCCCGCCTCGGACCCGATCACCGACCCCGGACGAATCATCAATCTGAACATACGCCGACGAGACCGGCTCGTCCTCCACGAGTACTCACATGCCGCTTGACCAGCACGGATGGAATTATCGGCAGGCGCAGGGTTGCCGTGGAAGCCTGCCCGCCTGCCGCCGTCTCAGAGCAATCCCTAGCAGACCAGTCGCGGGGCCGCCTCCGCTCCATAACGGCCCTGACACCAGGCGCGCGGCTGGGCAGCCCCGCGGCTGGCCCGCTACCCCCGTGGGTGGGACGACGGTATACGGGCAGTGCAGGGTGTCCTTCGGTATTAAAGGCGGGCCGATCTTTGTTCGGGTGGTTGGCCAAGTGAACGACGGATGCGGCGGGCTTCTTCGCGGAGTATTGCGATATCGCGCCGCAGATTTTCAGGGAGTGGAAGCGAGCCATTAACGCTCGCGATCGCTCGGATACGATGGCCGAGTTTATCTCGAATATGATCGAGAGCATCGGCTTCCTTGCAAAGTAAGTCAAAGAGAGGGAGAGTCTGTACGAGGTAGCGATGTATGTTTTCACTGAATAGTGGGTCGCCTTGCGAATTAGCAAGGAGGGCTTCTCTGACATTTGCCTCCGCTTCGATGCGGTCAATGACATCATCAATCTTGTCAAGAATGGTATATACGGGTCTGGCTGCCTCTTGTTGCTCCTCGACTGATCGAATTATCCGGTTCAAAATCAGAAGCGCGACAGGGACGCCGAAGGTAGCAGTGGTGATTGAGCTGTAGACATTTGTGAGAAATGAGCGTCCATCCCAAAAACGTTCGACGTCACCCCAGATTCCGAGTGCCATCATGGTGATCCAAGCAAGCCAGGACAAAAGAAGGGCACGGCGTCCGACCGGCCCGGCAAAATCCCATGCATGCCGGAGCCAGCGCAATACCTGTGTCATGTTGAGATAGACGAGTGTCCTGGCGCCAGGGTCCCCTTGAAGTGACAACGATCTCTCGAGTCACCGAATGGGTTCGACGAGGCTGTTGACAGTATTCGGAGATACCCAGCAACATCCATGATCAGTGAATCTATTTCATCCTCTGACGGCGGACTGCTGGTCACAGCATGATCGCAAGTCCGGTGTTCGGCTCATGACGTAGAAGAGCTCCTGGTAGACGGGTTGATCACCACAACCATCACCGTCACCACCAGGAGCCCTGGATGCTGTTCTATCAGTGAGACTGGTGCCATCGGGAACGACTGCTACTGCGGTTGAGGTTGCAGGAGCAGGAAGTGTTGCCCCACGAGGTTGACCCTTGTTCTATCTGGCCCGGGTCTTCTGGTGCCATCGGCACGATCTGTCGCCTCTTCTGGGGAGCGCTCCCGAAGGTGCGTGTCGGCTGGCCATGTGTGGCTTGATAGAAGCCTCGGCGAGATAGCCCGTCCCGTCACTGGTCTGCCTGCTTGACCGGCCGTCACGCACCGCCTTCGGATATCCCCCGAGCCGGTGAGGGTGCACATGACGGAGTTCAAAAAGCCCAAGGCGCGACGGATCGTGGGCGGAGTCGACACCCATGCCGACACTCACCACGCCGCGGTGGTGTTAATGAACGGGCGCCGGATCGCCGATCGCGAGTTCCCGGCGACCCGAGTGGGATACGCGGACCTGCTGGAGTGGATGCGTTCCTTCGGCCGGCTGCATGCGGTGGGGGTAGAGGGTACCGGCTCCTATGGTGCCGCCCTGGCTCGTCACCTGAGCAGCGCGAAGGTCAAGGTGGTCGAGGTCAATCGCCCTGATCGGCAGCAGCGCCGGGCCAAGGGCAAGTCTGATCCACTGGATTCCTACTCGGCGGCCGAGGCTGTCCTGGCCGATAGGGCTCGGGCCGTCCCGAAGAGCGGAAACGGGGTGGCCGAGTCGACCCGTGTGCTGCATCTGGTCCGCGCCGGCGCGGTGAAGGCTCGCACCGCCTGCCTCAACGAACTGCATGCGCTGCTCGTCACTGCCCCGGCCGAGCTCCGTGAGCAGCTGGCCGGCCTGAAGAAGGCCCGGCTCGCCGACGCCTGCTTCCGGTTGAGGCTGTACCGCTTCAAAAGTTATCGCAGGGGGCTTGACCTCCAGGTCGGCCTGATACGCCGATACGGGCAAGATCGGTCCTTGTGTCTTTCCGTCTCCTGTATCTGATCATGATTCGGTTGTTCGGCTGGCTGGTGCTGCTGGGCCGAGGTGAGGCGGTAGAGGACGTCGAGATCATGGCGCTTCGGCATGAGGTGGCGGTACTGCGAAGGCAAGTCACGCGGCCGAAGCCGGACCGGGCCGATCGAGCGATCCTGGCCGCGCTGTCCCGGCTCCTACCACCTGGAGTGCGGGCTCACCGGCTGGTGACACCGGGCACCCTGCTGGCCTGGCACCGTCGCCTGGCCCAGCGCCGATGGACGTATCCGCACCGGTCCGGCCGCCCCCGGATGAGCAAGGAGATCCAGGAGCTGGTGGTGCGCCTGGCGCAGGAGAACCCGTCCCGGGGATACCGCCGGGTGCACGGTGAACTGGTCCTACTCGGCTACCAGGTCAGTGAGGCGACCGTACGCCCGATCCTGCGAAGCCGGAGGGTCGGCCCGGCTCCACGAAGCACCGACACCTCGTGGACGACCTTCCTACGCGCCCAGGCGCAAGGCCTGCTGGCCGTCGACTTCTTCCATATCGACACGATTTCCTTGAAGCGCCTGTACGTGCTGTTTGTCATAGAAGTCACCACCCGGCGTGTGCACATCCTCGGCGTGACCGCCAACCCGACCGGCGCCTGGACGGCCCAGCAGGCCCGCAACCTGTTGATGGACCTCGGGACACGGATCGCCTCGTTTCGCTTTCTCATCCGCGACCGAGATACCAAGTTCACCGGTGTCTTCGACGCGGTCTTCGCCGGCACGGGCGTGACGGTGGTGAAGATTCCGCCGCGCACGCCGCGGGCCAACTGCTACGCCAAGCGATGGGTCCGTACCGTACGGGCCGAGTGCACCGACCGCATGCTGATCTACAACAAACGGCACCTGCGGTCGGTCCTCACCGAGTACACCGATCACTACAACGGCCATCGACCGCACCAGTCCCGTCGGCAGCGGCCACCTGATCACGACGAGCGGACCGTGATGCCGCTGGAAGGCCGGACCGAACGCCGGAAGGTGCTCAGCGGGCTGATCAACGAGTACAGCCGAGCCGCGTAGCCGCCTCGGAGAACCCCCACCTCAAGCCCAATGCGATGATTTTGAAGCGGTACAAGGCCTTCCCATCGGTGGAGGACCTGCGCAAGCAGTACGCGGGCAAGATCACCTTCGTCGCACGCTACTTCCCGCTACCCGGCCACTTCAACGCCGAGCACGCCGCCCGCGCCGTCGAGGCCTCCGCCCGGCAGGGCAAGTTCGAGGCGATGTACCAGCGCATGTACGAAACCCAGACCCAGTGGGGCGAGAAGCAGGTGCCTGCCGACGACGCCTTCCGCGGCCTCGCCCAGGAGCCTCGGCCTGGACATGACCGCCTGGGAGAAGGCCTACAACGCTCCGGAGACGCTGGAGCGCATCAACAAGGACGTCGCCGATGGCAAGGCACTGGGTGTGACCGGGACGCCGACGTTCTTCCTCAACGGCCGGCGACTCCAGCCCGAGTCCGAAGCCGACTTCAAGGCGGCCATCGATGCAGCGCTCGCAAGCTGAGCCCGTCGCCGCGCCGCCGGTGAGCGACGCGCCCGAGCAGGAGACGGCGCCGTTCCCGCGGCTGCTGCCCTGGCTGCTGATGCTCGGCGGGCTGGCCGGGTTCGCGGCCGCGTTCACCCTTTCGGTGGAGAAGATCGCCCTGCTGAAGAACCCTGCCTACGTGCCGAGTTGTAGCCTCAACCCCGTCCTGTCGTGCGGGTCGGTGATGAACACGCCGCAGGCCGAGGCGTTCGGCTTCCCCAACCCCCTGCTCGGCGTGGCCGGCTTCGCCGTCGTCACCGCGATCGGCGTCGTGCTGTTGACGGGCGCCGCCCTGCCCCGATGGTTCTGGCTGGGCCTGCAGACCGGGGTCACCTTCGGCGTGCTGTTCGTACATTGGCTGATCTACCAGAGCCTGTACGTCATCGGCGCGCTGTGCCCGTACTGCATGGTGGTTTGGGCGGTCACGATTCCGATCTTCTGGCACGTCACCCTGCACAACCTTCAACAACGCCACCTGCCCGACGCCCGTGCCGGGTGCGCCGTCCGGGCTGTCGTCAGCTACCACACGGTGCCGCTCACTCTGTGGTTCCTGACCGTCACCACCGCGATCGGCGCGCGGTTCTGGTCCTACTGGAGCACCCTGCTGTGAGGGGCTCGTGATTTGGACACTGCCCCGTGTGATCGCCGCGCCCTCGGACATCTTATCGGCGAAGACGCGCCGGCACCCGGCGGCCCTGAACGCGCCCAAGTGACGCGCAAGGTCCTGGACGACGGCGGAAATGCGGGCGTGATCGATGCGAAGCCAAGCCTCATTGGGCGTCACGGCCGCAGGTGGGCTGGAAGGGGTAGCCCGGGAAATAGGTGGCCCAGTTCTCCGGCGTGAGGCCTTGGCCTGCCCTGTGGCAGATGGTGGCGGCCGCAGCCGCTGGAGTGAGGTCGAATCGCTGGAAGGGGATCTGCCTGGCCGCGACATACAGGACGTTGTCGCGCAGGGTCATGGCCAAGACCATGCCGCCGGTCGTGGCGATGGGTGCTCCTATGGGCTGTCGGGTGTCGGTGTCCCACAGCTGAATCGCGCCGTCGGTCATTCCGACGGCGAGCAGTCGCGCGTCTGGGGAGAAGGCGAGGGCGCTGATGGCCGTGACCGAGGTCGTGGACGTCAGGGGGCCGAGGTAGCGCCGCACGTTACCGTCCCACAGTGCGGTCTGCCCGCTCCCCTTGCCGACGGCAAGGAAGCGTCCGTCGCGGCTGAAGGCCAACGTGCTGGCCGTGCCGATTCCGCCCGCGCGGCGGATCGGCACTCCCGTCGGGGTGAGATCGGCGATGTGCCCCTGGGAAGTGACCAGTAGTCGCCCAGTAGGGTCGACGGCGAGGTGGCCGCTGATGTTCGGCACGGTCGCGGAGATGCGGCCCTTGGTCGTATCCCAGACGGTGATCGTCCTGATGCGGGAGTCATCGTCGCCGAAGGTTGTTCCGGTGACGAGCAGACTGTTGCCCGCGAAGGCGAGGCTGTTTCCTCCCCACTTCAGGGGAGGCGAGGTCACGCTAACGCGTTGGCCGTCAAGATCCCATATCCATGCCCTGCGCAACGGAGTCTGAAGCATGTCACTGTAGGCCAGCACCCGGCCATCGCGCCGAAAGGCGGCAATCGCATGACAGCCGACCGTTCCTGAGTTGACCGCAGGACAGCGCAGTGGCGGCGGGCTGGGCAGGCGCTGCCCGCTGGTGCCATCGCGTACCTCGACTCGGTTGTCGTAGATGATGGCAAGGCGGCGGCCGTCGGGGCTGAAAGTCGCGGAGCTGGCGACTTCGTCTCCCCCGTGGCTGTCGAGGCTGGAGTTAAGTTGAAGCGTCCGGACGGTGGCGACCGTCGAGAAGTCCGTACCGCTAAGTGTCCAGGCAAAGTAGCGGATTCGGTCGGCAGCTGGGTCGATCGTGAGGCCTGATGCACCCTCGCCACCGAGCGGGTGCCGAAATAGCGGCTCGCTGGTCTTACTCAACCGCCACACCAGGAGCTCATCCGTGCTGGCCGTGGCAAGGAAGGAGCCATCTTGGCTGAATCCGACCTCATTTACGCCCGGCGCCAAGAGTGCGGCGGCCTCCTTACCGCCAGGCAGGTGCCACTGCCGGACCCGCTCGTCTTCGACCAGCAGCAGTCGTCGTCCATCCGGGGCCAGGAACAGGCGTTCTTCCCGGCACTGACGCGCAGACCGCGTCGGCGCCCAGGATGCCGTGATTCTGTGACCGTCGTCCAGATTCCACAGCTGGATCGGCGCGCCGGGCACACATAGCGCCATGACTTTGCCGTTCGCGCTGATGGTGGCGTCAGGAACGCCGGCTTCGACGGTCCCCCCTCTGATACGTGCCTTGCCCAGCATGCGGACTTCTCCCCCATGGTTCGCCCCGGACTTCTTTCGAGAGGTGCTCACCTGCAGGATCTTCTGCCGGGTGGCGAGGTCCCACACACGGATGCGGTAGCGGGAGCCGTCCGCCTGGTAGACGATGAGGTGCTCTCCGCTGCGGCTGACCTCGACGCCCAGGTTGGTGGTGTCCAACGGCGCTGGGTCGTAGCGGCCGGTGGTCATGTCCCACAGCGTTACCTTCGAGTTTGTGGCACGGGGCTCCAGGAAAGGCAACCAGCGGGCATCGCCCATGACCACGACAGCGTCGGGCAACCGTTCAGCCAGGCCGGGAGCCGTGGAGATCGTCCGGTTGCTGTCCAGATCCCAGCGAGTGATCTGGGAGGCGCCAACGCTGATCAGCGTGCGGCCATCGGCACTGAGCCAGCGCCTGGTCGCCTCCGCCTGGTCGGGGTCGGTGAAGGTGTCCTGCTGGGCCTGCCGGCTCGCGGCCAGCAGGGCGGCACGGGTCTCCGGGAGGTCGGCCAGGCGCCAGGCGGCCAGGCTGAGTTGCATCGCCAGGCGCGGGTCGGACTGGCGCAGGCTCTCAGCGGTGCCGATCATCTGGCGGGCGTACGCCTCCCGCTGCCGCCTGCTGCTGACGTTGTTCTGCTGCCAGGCCAGGGACGCCGCCACCAGCGCGAGCGTTGCCACGACCGACAGGAGCAAGGTACGCAGCCGGCTGCGACGGCGTGCGCCGTGGTGGGCGGCCGTGCTGGCCTGCAGGAAGGCCCGTTCCTCGGGGGTGAGCGTGTCCAGGTGCCGGGTGAGGTGTTCACGGGCGGTGGCCAGCTGAAGCCCGCGGTAGAGGGTGCCGGGGTCGCGGGCGTGGTCGTTCCATGCTGTGGCCGCTTCGGTCAGGCGGCGGTGGACGCGCAATCGTTCCCGGTCTTCTTCCACCCAGTCCCGCAGGCGGGGCCAGGCGGTCAGCAGTGCTTCGTGGGCCAGGTCGGCGGTGACGTCGTCCAGGGTGATCAGACGGGCGGCGGCCAGTCGTTCCAGCAGGACCGGGCCCGGGTCGTGCGGGTCGCCGGTGAGCAGTTCGGCGCGTCGCACCGGGCGGCGGGTGTCCTGCGCGCCGGCCTCGGCCCGCGTGACCAGGCGCAGCAGCAGCTCGCGTAACCGCGACCGCTCGACAGCGGTGAGATCGGCGTAGAGGTTCTCGGCGGTGTGGGCGACGGCGCCGTGGATGCCGCCGGTGGCCTCGTAGTCGGCCAGCGTGAGTGCCTTGCCGTGGTGGCGGCGCCAGGTCTCCAGCAGGGCGTGCGACATCAGCGGCAGCCCGCCGGGCTCGCCCGCCACCTGTTCGATGACGGTGGCGGTCAGCTCGCGCTGGACGATCAGACCGGCGGCCGCCGCCGGTCTGGTGATCGCCTCACGCAGCTCCGGCCGGCTCATCGGGCCGACCGGGACCGTGGAGTCCCGGACGGCCTCCATCAGGACGGGGTGGCGCGCGCAGTGGTCGAAGAAGTCCGCGCGCACGGCCAGGACCACCCGGCCGCCCTGATCATCCTGGCTCCTGTCGACCAGGGCGCCGATGAACGCCTGCCGCTCGTCCGGGTCCTGGCACAGCGTGAACGTCTCCTCGAACTGGTCGACCACGACCACCTCACCCGCGGCAGCCTCCGGCAGCTCCGACCGCGGGTGGGCGCCCGGCGTCACCACCCGCACCTCGCGCGGCCGCAGCCTCGGCACCAGCCCCGCACGCAGCAGCGAGGACTTGCCGCAGCCCGACGGGCCCACCACGATGACCAGGCGATGGGCGTCCACCAGTTCGGCCACTCGCTCGACCAGCGCGGTCCTGCCGAAGAAGTACGCCTGATCGGCGGTCTCGAACCTGGCCAGCCCCCGATACGGCGCCCGAGCCACCTCCCCGCCCACGGCGGTGGCCTCACGGACGGCGGCGAGAGCGTCCTCCCACCGGGTCCGCCAATGCTCGATGTCCCCGCCGCACGCCTGCACGTAGGCCAGAGTGACCGGCAGGGTCGGCAGCAGGTCTCCCGCGGCGGCCTTCGCCAGCGTGGCGGCCGAGCACGGCACCCGCGCGGCCATCGCCCGGTAGGACGGGCTACCCGCTTCCTGCCGCAACTTGCGCAGCTCCACGGCGAAGGCGGCTACCGGGCCGTCCGCCGGATCGACCGGTCGTTCACGACGCCCCACACGATCCCCCATATCCCCGAATACGGGCAAACCAGCACAACGTACCCAGCGATGTGGAGATGATCAAGTTTTGTCCAGGGGGCGAATCGGGGTTCCAGACAATCGCCCAGCAGCCAAGACTGGCCCCTGCCTGCCGTTCCCTGCTCGGCGGGCCGGCCTTCCACAACCTGGGCTTGTCCAGGCAAGTAACGAGGAGATCTCATGCTGAGAAGGTTCATCCCGGCCGCCGTCGCTGCCATCTCTCTGGCAGGGCTGGCGTTCACGTCGCCTGCGAGCGCGGCAACCCTTGGCTGGTCCAGTCATTACGGCTGCGCGAGCGGAGACTTCTGCGTGTATTCGACATACGTCATCTCCACAGAGACGAAGGTCGGCATCGGACGGGGCGAAGACTGGGGGGATGGGAAGTTGTCCAGCTGGGGCAAGAGCCCCTACAAGGGCGTGTACTCCTTCTTCAACAACGGCAAGCCCGGAGAAGGAGGCGAGGACCACGTCGTGGTCACGTACGCCTACTCGCCGGACTCCGCGCCCCATAAGATGTGCGTTCACTACGCCGAGGACAACAATCTCGCAATTGGACATGAGTTGACCGACAGCGGCGTGGCCGCAACGGTCCTCAAGATCGACTGGGTCCCCGCCTCCACGTGCGACGGGTAGTCCGCATCCGGCGGTAATCCGGCTGAACTGCCCGGGGCGATGCCGCGGGGGCCGCCAAACCGGACTGCCGGGGGCCCGCGTCCATCTGGGCCAGGTCGTCGGCTGTGGTCGTCCTGCGGGGCAGCGGGGGTGATGGCGGCGGGGCCGACAGACGCGCCACCGATCGAAAAGGGGCCACCAGACAAGGCGGTGGGCCTTGGGACTTCGGGGGCCTGCCGGCGAGATCGCGGTGAGCGGCGGCCACCGACAGGTACAGAACCGTGAGCCGCTTGTTCCTGCTCAGGCTGGAACAGCGGGACAGGTGGCGGCCCAGCGTTGTGCACTGAATCCCGTGCCCGCCCCGGGCACGGGCGAAGATCACCCATCAAAGTGACGAGAGGTGAAGGCATGAGCAAGACGACGCTCAAACTGGCCGCGATCGGGCTGCTGACCGCGGCCGGACTCGCCCTGGCCGCCGGCCCGGCAGCCGCCAAGGAGGAACCCTGGCCCAGCAGCGGCGGGATCGCCCCGATGGGCAATGACTACTGGCCCAGCACCGGTGGGATCGCCCCCATGGGCAACGACTACTGGCCCCAAGCCGGCGGCTGAGATCCGTGCCGGATTCCCGGCCCATGCCTTGAGCAAGGCCAGGCTCGCGCCCTGCCAAAGGATGCGAGCCTGGCGCGCGCAGGCATGAAGACGGGCCCGCCCAGCCTCGCGTTCCGCAACCCGTCCACATGCACCCCGGCTGCCATGTCCGCCTGGGCGAGCACTCGCCTCGCCGCCGACCCGAACCCCTGCGCGGGGCGGCCCGGGTGCCCGATGTGCCGGCCCGGGGACGGGGATCCCACGATGTGACTGGGTACCGGGGCTTGAGCAGCAACCAAGCGGCCAGTCACGTTAAGGAGGCCCGGCGCCCGGGTCGCCGTCACCAGGGGCAAAGTAACGATGTGTAACTATCGCTACTCTTTGTGGTTGCGAGGTTGGTCATGACACATCTGCTCGCGTGGGTCTGTGTGCGGCCGACCTGCAACGACTGAGCAAGATAGGCGATCAGGGGCCCCTGATCGCGGGCCGATCCCTCCAGGGCGCTGCGCTGAGCCGGTCGACGGCCACCCGGCCGACGTCGCCGACTTTCGTGACTTTTGCGACACCCCTACGCGCGGGCACGCGAGAAGCGGGCCCGCCGGGGCGGATCGCCCACGACACGGGACCACGGGGCGCCTGTGGTCCCGTGGCAGGCCAGTCGTCGCCGAGCAGGGACGTCAGGCCGCTGAGCATGTCGAGCAGGATGTCGACGTTGCCGATCGCGGCGGTCAGGCACTCGCGGGCCGGGTCGGTCAGCGTTGACCAGGGCGAACGCGGTTTATCACGTCGATGGGTTCCGCCCTCAGGACACCTGACGAACTTGTCCCTCAGAGAGGGTCTCGATTCCCATTAAGTAATCTTGAAGATAAACTCGAAGTGTTCAGATCGTCACGCAGCGTGAGGTGAAAGATGGTACGTCGTCTTCTCAGCGTAGCCCTGACCGCTTTCGCACTATCTGTGGTAACCGCAGCCCCAGCCCTCGCCCTCGTCGGCCCGGAGTCGGTCAGCGAGCAGCAGTGCCTGGAGGGTGGCGGGTGGGTGGCGATTGGCCCCGAGGGGGTGCCCTTCTGCAAGGGCGGCACCTTTGACAACGTGCACATCCAGGAGTAGCGGCCGCCCGCGTGCAGTCCGTGGCCGCCAAGAACCCTGACAGCCCCAGCGCCCGTGACGGCCTGGACCGTGAGGCGCAGTCACGAGCCGACAAGAACGAGGATCAGGAGGAGGGACAGGCCGACGGCGCCGCCTGAGACCGGCGCCCGCTCGTGGCGGCGATGTACCTATGCATCTGCGATGTACGAGGCCGGCCTCCCGGGCTACATGCGGTGACGGTCGAGCGAGTCGGCATGGCCCAACATCGCCGAGGACATCCTGTCCATGGTGTCGGCGTGGTCGGTCAGCGCTTCGGTGTGCTTGGCCAGGGCTGACGTCTGCGCTGCCGCGAGGTCGTGACCATGGCGAAGCTCGCGGTAGATCGCCTGCAGCACCAACAGTTGCGCGTCGGCAACCCGCTCAGATCGTGTCTGCGCAGCCAGGTCGGCTGCCGTGGTCTGCTCAGAGTCGAGCCTGCCAATGACCTGCAAAGCGAACTGGTAGAGCATGTCGCCGACGGCACGGTCGCCTTGGGGCTCGTCAGCCCCAGCGGAGGGCTTGGAGGTATCCACGCGCCTGACGGTAGCCGCGCCTGCAGCAGGAGCCTGTGCCGCTCGAAAACACGGTTTCGTGGCGTGAGCTGGGGTTTTGCTTCGCGACCAGGGTCGTGGCTGCAACCATCGCAAGGTGTTGTTAACGCTTGTCTACCGGTTGGTAGGGTGCCTGTTCGGCCTGCTGGCAGTGCTGGTCCGCTCTGACCTGTCCAAGGACGCTGAGCTGCTGGTGCTCCGTCACGAGAACCAGGTACTCCGCCGTCAACTCGGTAGTCGGCCGCGATGGGATCACACCGACCGGCTCTGGCTCGCGGCGTTGTCACGATTGGTCCCCCGCCGCCGATTGGCGGAAGTTTTCCCGCTCACCCCAGCGACGATCTTGCGCTGGCACCGCAACCTGGTCGCGCGCAAGTGGACCTTCACCGACAGGCGGCGCCCGGGGCGACCCTGTACCCGCCGGCCGGTCAAGGCGCTGATCGTGCGGATGGCGCGGGAGAACCCGACATGGGGGCATAGAAGAATACAGGGTGAGTTGGCGCGCTTGGGTTACCCAATCGCGGCCTCCACGGTGTGGGAGATCTTCCACGCCGCCGGTATCGATCCGGCGCCCTTCCAGGCCGGGCCGACCTGGCGGCAGTTCCTGACCGCCCAAGCCCACGCAATCATCGCGTGCGACTTCCTGGTAGTCGAGACGCTGCTACTCAAACGGCTGTACGTGCTGATCTTCATCGAGCACGGTACCCGGCGGCTGCACCTGGCCGGAGTGACCGCGCACCCAACCGGAGCATGGACGGTGCAGCAGGCTCGCAACCTGGTCATGGACTTGGGTGACCGCATTGCCGGGCTGAAATTCGCGATCCACGATCGGGACCCGCTCTTCACCTCCGCCTTCCAAGAGGTCTTCAAGGGTGAAGGGCTGCGAATCATCACCACGCTGCCGCAGACGCCGAGGATGAACGCCATCTGCGAGCGCGTCATCGGCACCCTGCGCCGCGAACTCCTGGACCGCATCCTGATCCTCAACGAACGCCATCTGACTCTCGTGCTCTAGGAGCATCTGATCCACTACAACGGGCACCGGCCGCACCAGTCCCGGTATCAACGCCCCCCGGACATCTCAATGCAGCCCGCCCGCGACCTGACCGACCTACAATCCGTCCGCCGAAAACCCGTCGTCATAGGCACGATCAACGAATACCACCACGCCGCGTAGCCGCAGCTCAAACCACGAAACTTAATATTCGAGCGGCACAGGGATCAAGTGGGCCGAGCTGGTGTTCGAGATCTGCCGGGACAACGACCTAGCGGATTGAGAACGTAGAAAGAAGTCGGGTTTGGACGGTTGTACTCTCAGGCCACAACCGTCTTCCGCTTACCAGAAAGCAACGAATATATGTACCAGCACAACCAGTACCCCCCGCACTTCCAGCCCCCGCCGCCGAAGCCGAAGATGAACGGTTGCCTGCTGGCCTTTCTCATCACGTCAGGTGTGATGGCCGCGTTCTTCACCCTTGCGGTCATCATCGGCATCGCCTCCAGCGGAGGACGCGAGCGCGAGGCTATCGGCAGCTCGTCCACCTACTCCTCCCACGACACCGAGGAAGACAAACTGGCTGACTCTCCTGAGCCTGACGCGCACGCCACTACGGAGGCCCCCGCCGAGGCCCCGAAGAAGCTCAAGGCGCCGGGCATTGGGGACAAGGTCCGGGACGACGAACTCCAGTTCATGGTTACGAATGTCGAGCGGCGCTCCTCGGTGGGTAATGGCATGTTTGCGAAGACAGCGCAAGGCGAGTACGTCCTGATCTACGTCACCGTGGAGAACGTCGGGAATGAGGGTGAGACCTTCTCCAGCTCCTCGCAAAAGCTCTACGACACCAAGGGGCGGGAATTCGACACGGACGGCAGTACCTCTGCCCTGGCTTTGAAGGACTCCAACTCGTTTTTGGAGAAGATCAACCCTGGTAACAAGGTCCGGGGCATCCTTCTCTACGACGTGCCGAAGGGCGTCAAGCTCGACAGGATCGAGCTGCATGACTCCTTCCTATCCGGGGGAGCCACTGTGAGCCTCCGATAGCCAGACCTCAGCAAATACTCTCAAGATGGCAGCAAGAAGGATCGCCATGAACCCCCCACACGACCCTCCGCCGTCATGGTGGCATCGGTTCAGCAGCGCTCAGCAGATCGCCCTCACCTTTGTCGTCACGCTCATCATCCTCATACTGACCTTAAAAGTGTGGTGTCGCAGATAGCTGACGGGTGATGATCGCCGAGGTACGCCATCGTCATGCGATACGCGCAGGGTGGCGGGCTGACCGCCGAGCGGCGAGCTTTCCGCGAAGGGTTG